>NZ_CP058214.1:1582142-1898571 GCF_015482775.1 Kaustia mangrovi
CGTTCGGGGCAGCCTGGTTCGATCGCCGTTCCTCCGCCGCGCCACACGCGAGATCAGGGCCCTCCGGTACGGGCCTTGCGGGCGCGGATCGGGCAAGCTTAGGCAAAGCCGCGGGGGCAAACAACAGGAGGCGGGCGGGAAAATGTGGAGAATGCGGCACCATGACGCGCAGGCCTCCCCCGGCCGTGCCTCCCCGGCCCGGTTCTCAGTCGGCGCCCTGTCCGGGCAGCGCACGCGCCTTCTTGACGAGCGCCACGAGCGCCTCGCGCATCTCCTTGGCCGTCTCGACCGGCTCCGGCAGGTCGAGCCTGAGAACGGTGTGCCCGTCGGTCAGGTCGCAGCCGTCGGGATCGCAGGCGCTCATCCGCCAGTCGCCCTTCGGCGCGCCGAGAAGCCGCGTCGCATAGAGCGCCACGGCGTCGCTGTGGTCCTCGTTCATGTGCCCGACAATGCCCTCCTCCGCCTCCGCGAGCGCGGCGCAGCGCTCCTCCGGCAGGATGATCTCGTCGGCATTGATCGTCTGGATACGGCCGAAGCCGGCGACCAGATGGCCGAATTCCGGGATCAGCCGGAATATGGAGAAGTCGCTGAACTGGGCATAGCGCCGCGAGAGCGGATGGCGCGCCAGGAAGCGGCGCTTGACCGCCTCGTCCTCCGCCACCTTCTCGATCCGCCCCAGAAGCGTCAGCCGCGCGCCCTCAAGGGCGTCGCCGTCATGGGTCGTCGCGTCGACCAGCACGGATGCGCGCGGGTCGGTCGTGAGATTGCGGGTGTGCCAGGCGAGTGACGACAGCATGAAGAGCGGTGCGCCGGAAGGGTCCGTCGCCACGGTTGCCAGCGACACGAAGGGCGCGCCGCTCGCCCGGTCGAGCGTTCCAAGCGACACCGTGTCCGCCTGGCGGATGAGCCGGCGGGCCTCCTCGCCCGGCGACAGGGCGGCGCCCTCTTCTTCCTGCGGGATCTGTCTCGTGGGTTCAGCAGTCATGATCGTGCGAGCCTCAAAATCGCTACTTCCGGGCCCAAACCATGTGCCGCGCCCGGACGCGGCCACCCTGCCGTTTGCAGGATTTTCGTCATAATGGGAGAATGTGGCCATTAAACGGTTAACGCCGGCGGCGGGCTCTCCCGGGACGGCGCGGAGGCGGGCGGGCAGAATATATTGGTCGCGACGAGGCGCAGGCAGTACTATGCCTTGCCACATTTTGCCCCAGTTAACTCTTTAAAGCGCCTGGCAGGATTTCAAGGTAATGGGCAAAAAGATGCCGACAATCGCACTAGTGGACGACGACAGGCACATCCTCACCTCCGTGAGCATGGCGCTGGAGGCGGAAGGCTACCAGATCCAGACCTATGCCGACGGCGTCTCCGCCCTGAAGGGCCTGGAGGAGACACCGCCCGACGTCGCCATCTTCGATATCAAGATGCCGCGCATGGACGGTATGGAGCTGTTGCGCCGGCTGCGCCAGCAATCCGACCTGCCGGTGATCTTCCTGACCTCCAAGGACGACGAGATCGACGAGCTGTTCGGGCTCAAGATGGGCGCTGACGACTATATCCGCAAACCCTTCTCCCAGCGGCTCCTCATCGAGCGGGTCAAGGCGGTCCTGCGCCGGGCCCAGCCGCGCGACACGACCGCCGCCCCGGATTCCGGCGCCAAGAAGATCGAGCGCGGCAAGCTGGTGATGGATCCCGAACGCCATTCGTGCACATGGGACGGCGGCAGCGTGACGCTGACGGTGACCGAGTTCCTGATCCTCCAGGCGCTCGCCCAGCGGCCAGGCGTCGTGAAGAGCCGCGACGCGCTGATGGACGCCGCCTATGACGATCAGGTCTATGTCGACGACCGCACCATCGACAGCCACATCAAGCGGCTGCGCAAGAAGTTCAAGGTGGTCGACGACAGTTTCGACGCCATCGAGACGCTCTACGGGGTTGGCTACCGCTTCAAGGAAGCGTGAGGCCGCCGTCCCGGAATTTGCGCCACAGTACGCAGCTTTGCGATTTCGTGTTAGGTAGAAACGCGATCTGCGCAGTCTTTCCGCGAGCATGGACGCGGGCGCATGGAGGCTGGACAGGCCTCCGGCGCCGGTCACACGGCGGGGATGGGTACTGGATAGGGCCAATATGGTTGCTGACACCGAGCGGCAGGGGCGCATGAGCGAGACATCGCGCATGCGCGGCGGCGATGCGCCCGGCACGGCAGCGCGCGGCGCCTTCCGCTGGATCGCGCGCCTGAGCCCCTCCAGCCTCACCAGCCGGATCATCCTGCTCAATATCGCCGGGCTGATCATCCTCGTCTCCGGCATCCTCTATTTCAACCAGTTCCGCCAGGGCCTGATCGACGCACGCGTCCAGAGCCTGATGACGCAGGGCCACATCATCGCCGGCGCCATCGCCGCATCCGCGACCGTCGATACCGACACGATCATCGTCGACCCCGACCGGCTCCTGGAGATGCAGGTCGGCGAGCCGTCCGACCAGGGCCCGGACGAGTTCCGCAGCTTCGAGTTCCCGATCAATCCCGAGCGGTCCGGCCAGATCCTCAGGCGCCTGATCTCGCCGACCAAGACGCGCGCGCGCATCTACGACCGCGAGGGCATCCTCATCGTCGATTCCCAGTATCTCTACGGGCGCGGCGAGATCCTGCGCTTCGACCTGCCGCCGCCGGACGAGAGCGCGGACAACACGATCGCCAGGCTCTGGCACGAGTTCAACAACTGGCTGTTCGACAACGACTATCCGCTGCAGAAGGAATACGGCAACGACAACGGCAAGGACTTCCCCGAAGTCACCGCCTCGCTGAACGGCGCCTCCGTCTCCGTGGTGCGCGTCAACGACAAGCGCGAGATCATCGTCTCCGTCGCCGTTCCCATACAGCGCTTCCGCGCCGTGCTCGGCTCGCTCGTCCTGTCGACCCAGGGCGGCGACATCGACGAGACGCTCAGGGGCGAGCGGCGCATCATCCTGTTCACCTTCCTGTTCGCCGCGCTTGTCACCGTGCTCCTGTCGGTGCTCCTGGCGGGCACCATCGCGGAACCGATCCGCCGCCTCGCGGGCGCGGCCGAACGGGTCCGCCGGGGCGTCAACAAGCGCGTGGAGATCCCCGACTTCTCCGTGCGCCGCGACGAGATCGGCCATCTCTCCGGCGCGCTGCGCGACATGACGAACGCGCTCTACAACAGGATCGACGCCATCGAGGCCTTCGCCGCAGACGTCGCCCACGAGCTCAAGAACCCGCTGACCTCGCTGCGCAGCGCCGTGGAGACGCTGCCGCATGCCAGGACCGACGACCAGCGCGCCCGCCTCGTGGAGATCGTGAAGGACGACGTGAAGCGGCTCGACCGGCTCATCACCGACATTTCCGATGCCTCGCGCCTCGACGCGGAGCTCGCGCGCGCGGAAGCCGAGCCGATCGACCTGTCGGAGCTGCTCGGCGCGGTCATCTCCATGTCGAACGAGACGCGCGGGCCCGACGATGCCGAGATCAGTCTCGAGATCGAGCGGCGGAACCTGGCCGGCGACGCACCCTTCACCGTGATGGGCCACGACACCCGTCTCGGCCAGGTGGTGCGCAATCTCATCGACAATGCGCGCTCCTTCTCGCCCGGCGAGGGCGCGGTCGAGGTCGTTCTGCGCCGGGTCGGCCCGGAAGTGGAGCTCTGCATCGAGGACGAGGGGCCGGGCATCCGGCCGGAAAGCCTGGAGAAGATCTTCGACCGGTTCCACACCGACCGGCCGGAAGGCGCCTTCGGCCAGAACTCCGGGCTGGGCCTGAGCATCTCCAAGCAGATCGTGGACGCCCATCGCGGCCGCATCTGGGCGGAAAACCGCATGGGCCCGCCGAACGAGGAGGGCGAGCGCCCCGTGCTCGGCGCGCGCTTCGTGGTGCGCCTGCCGGCCGCCGACGCCGCACCCCGGCGCGACGGGGGACGCTCGTGAGCAGCCGGGACGGCGGCGCATCCATCCACGGAACCTGCATCGCGGTCGGCGGCCACGGCGTTCTGCTGTTCGGCGCGCCGGGCTCCGGCAAGTCCGATCTCGCCCTGCGGCTTATCGACACCGACGGGCGCGGCACCGGGCCGGAGAGACTGACAGCGCAGCTCGTGGCCGACGATCAGGTCGTGCTCGCCGCGCGCGGCGGCCGGCTCATCGCCCGCGCGCCCGATGCGCTCGCCGGCCGGCTGGAGGTTCGCGGCCTCGGCATCGTCTCCGTGGCGTATCTGGAGGAGGCGCCCGTGCTGTGCGCCGCCCGCCTCGACGGGACGGCCGCTCCGGAACGGCTTCCCGATTTCTCGCAACGCACGGCGACATTGTGCGGGATCGCCATCCCCGAGCTCGCGCTCGACGCCCGCGCGCCCTCCGCACCCGCCGTGATCCGCGCCGCCGTCATCGCCTTTGCCGGCGCGGGACGGCAGGGGTTCGGCACGACGTGAACCGGCGGACCGTCCCGTCGGAGGACAAAAGCCTTCCCGCTGTTGCGCTCGCGCCCCCTTGCCGACATGATAGCGCCCTTGACTCGGATCGGACGCCTGCCGGCCGGCACATGGATGGCATGGGGAATTCGATCGGTTTCAAGGGGTTAGGGTGGCGTGTCCGAATCGGACAGGACATGGTCTGCCTGACGGGGGCTTTGCGTTTCGAGTCGAAGGAAAAGGCGCCTCATCGATGATCGGTCTCGTTCTGGTAACGCACGGCCAGCTTGCCGCGGAATTCCGCTCCGCCATGGAGCATGTGGTCGGCCCCCAGCCGCAGATGGAGGCGATCTCCATCGGGCCGGACGACGACATGGAGCAGCGCCGCGCCGACATACTGGCCGCCGTCTCGCGCGCCGACGACGGCGAGGGGGTCATCCTGCTGACCGACATGTTCGGCGGCACCCCCTCCAACCTGGCGATCTCCGTCATGCAGAACGCCAAGGTGGAGGTCATCGCCGGCATCAACCTGCCCATGCTGATCAAGCTCGCCAGCGTGCGCGGCGAGACCACGCTGGAGGACGCGGTCGAGCAGGCGCAGGACGCCGGCCGCAAATACATCAATATCGCAAGCAGGGTCCTCTCCGGTGAAGGCTGATTCGGATCATACCGCCCCGGGCGGGCCGGGACCGGCCGGCCGGCTGGAGCGCGAACTGACCATCTGCAACAGCCGCGGCCTGCATGCGCGCGCCTCCGCCAAGTTCGTGAAATGCGCGGAGGGCTTCGACGCCGCGATCACCGTCTCGCGCGACGGCCAGAGCGTGCCCGGCACCTCCATCATGGGCCTCATGATGCTCGCCGCCCATCCCGGCTCCACCATCACGGTGCGCGCGGAAGGCCCCGACGCGGAGGCCGCCATCGACGCGCTGGACACCCTCGTCGCCTCGAAGTTCGACGAGGACTGAAAGCCTCCCCTCCCTCGCCGCACGAGAGCGCCCTTTTCGGCTTCCTTCCGCAGGATGGCGGGGAGATGCGCTGTCACGCCTCCACATCCCCAGACACGGTCCGCGCCCCGGCAAGCCTGGCCCGGGGCGGCTTTCCACAGCCTACCCAGAGACATAAAGACTTCTTTATATCCTTATTGCCTCATCGTTGCGACCCTGCTATAGGGAATGGGCCTGGACGACGCCGTCTTCCGGGGTCGTCCGATTTTTGAGTTTCAAACAGTTCCGCTGAGGTCATCACATGAACAAACCCGCCGATTATCTGGTGAAAGACATCTCTCTGGCCGACTGGGGCCGCAAGGAGATCGCGATGGCCGAGGTGGAGATGCCCGGCCTGATGGCGCTGCGCGAGGAGTTCGGCAAGTCCCAGCCGCTCAAGGGCGCGCGCATCGCCGGCTGCCTGCACATGACCATCCAGACCGCCGTTCTGATCGAGACGCTCGTGGCGCTCGGCGCGGAGGTGCGCTGGTCGAGCTGCAACATCTTCTCCACCCAGGACCACGCGGCCGCGGCGATCGCTGCGGAAACCATTCCCGTCTTCGCCTACAAGGGCGAGTCGCTTGAGGAATACTGGGACTATGTCGACCGCATCCTCGAATGGCCCGACGGCCAGCCGGCCAACCTGATCCTCGACGATGGCGGCGACGCGACCATGATCGTGCTGCACGGCGCGAAGGCGGAGAAGGACCCCTCGCTGCTGGAGAACCCCTCCAACGAGGAAGAGGCCGCGCTGTTCGCCACCATCAAGCGCCGTCTGGAGAAGTCCCCGGCTGGTATTCGCGCGTTCGCGACGGCCTCAAGGGCGTCTCGGAGGAGACGACCACGGGCGTGCACCGCCTCTACGAGCTGCAGAAGAAGGGCCAGCTGCCCATCCCGGCGATCAACGTCAATGACAGTGTGACGAAGTCGAAGTTCGACAACCGCTATGGCTGCCGGGAATCGCTGGTCGACGGCATCCGCCGCGCCACCGACGTCATGATGGCCGGCAAGGTCGCCGTGGTGTGCGGCTATGGCGATGTCGGCAAGGGCTCCGCCCAGTCCCTCGCCGGCGCCGGCGCGCGCATCGTGGTCACCGAGATCGACCCGATCTGCGCCCTTCAGGCGGCCATGGACGGACACGAGGTGCGCAAGCTGGAGGACGTCGTCTCCTCCGCCGACATCTTCGTGACCGCGACCGGCAACAAGGACGTCATCACCGCCGATCACATGCGCCAGATGAAGGACATGGCGATCGTCTGCAATATCGGCCACTTCGACAACGAGATCGAGGTCGCCGGCTTGCGGAACTACAAGTGGACGAACGTCAAGCCGCAGGTCGACATGATCGAGAAGCCGGACGGCGACCGCCTCATCCTCCTGTCGGAGGGGCGCCTCGTCAATCTCGGCAACGCGACCGGCCATCCGAGCTTCGTGATGTCGGCGTCCTTCACCAACCAGGTGCTGGCGCAGATGGAGCTGTGGACCAATGGCGGGGCCTATGAGAACAAGGTCTACGTCCTGCCCAAGCATCTCGACGAGAAGGTCGCCCGGCTGCATCTCGCCAAGCTCGGCGTGAACCTCACCGAGCTGTCGGACGAGCAGGCCAGCTATATCGGCGTGGAGCACGACGGCCCCTTCAAGCCGGACTACTACCGCTACTGACGCCTGCCGCAAGGCCTGCAGGAAACAGCCGCCCGCCGCCCCGGATCCACCCGGGCGGCGGGCGTTTTTCATGGCCGGGCCGCCGCGTTTCGCACAGCCTCGCGCGCCCAGGCATGGATCGCCAGGCCGACGAGCATGAGGCTCGCCAGGCTGAAGACCGTGCGCAGCGTGTTCCAGGCCGTCCAGCGCGGCGAATAGGCCGACCAGATCTCCGCGGCCTCGCGCGCAGTCTCCGCGGTCACCTGCGCCAGCGCCCTGTTCATCGGGACATTGACGAGCGCGGTGGGCAGGAAGGCGCCCGCGAAATAGACAAGCCCCGCAGAGGCCAGAAACAGCCCCGCCCGCCGCCGGCCCGCGAGGACGCACAGCCCGGCGGCGACAAGGGCCGCCACCGGCGTGCCGAAGAACGACACGAAGAAGACCGGATTCCGCACAGCCACGTTGATACCCTGCATTGCGGGGATCGCGTGAACCGGTGCGCTCAGGTCGAGGCCCGGCATCGCGGATACGGAATAGGCATAGAAGAACCCCGCGATCGCACCGGTCAGCAAAAGGGTGACCGCGATCGCCAGGGCGGCGAGACGGACGAGCATTGCCATATCCTCCGACAGTGGGTACCGTTAGGTGAGTACCGTTCGGTACTGAGATTGAGTACCACACGGTACCGAACCGCACAAGACCGAACGGCGCCTTCCGGGCGCGAAAGGACAGCCGCCATGCCGGACATGCGGGGAGACGACAGGCGCAACCGCATCCTCGACGCCGCCCTGGCCCTGTTGACATCGGGCGGGCTGGAGGCCGTCACGACGGCAGCGCTCGCCCGCGAGTCCCGATGCTCCAAGAGCACGCTCTACGTGCTCTTCGCCGACCGGACCGCGATCCTGTCCGCCCTCGTCGCCCGGCAGGCCGATGCGCTGAACGCCGCCCTCGACGGGATCGACGGGGCGATGCCGCCACGGGATGCGCTGGCGGAGGCGGGCGCACGCCTGCTCGATCTGTTGACCTCGCCGGCCTCGCTCGCGATCAACCGGGCGGCGCTCGCCGATGCGACGGGCACGCTCAGCCGCATCCTTGTCGAGGCCGGGCGCGACAGGTCGGCCCCGAAATTCCTCGATCTGTTCCGCCGCCTCCGGGCCGACGGCACCGTGGAGTTCGCCGATGAGGAAGAGATCTATCGCTGCTTCTACGGCCTGCTGATCGCCGACCGCCAGATCCTGGCACTCCACGGGGTGAAGGAGGCGCGGCCCGGCCGGGCGGAGCGCCGCCGCATCGCCTCGCAGGCGGTCGCGGCGACCCTCAGGCTGCATGCGCCATCGTGAAGATGGCGACGTCAGCGGCCACAAATTGCCGGAACGGTCGGGCACTCCTTGTCCGGGGCCGATTCAAACGGGCTCCAAACTCCTCTACTATGGCCCTGTCCGGATCAGACGGGCGGTGATTCGCCGCGAGAGCGCGGCGCACCGGCACGGGCGCCACGACGGTGCGTCCGCAAGGGGATATGGCTGAACAGCGATGCGGGACGGCGCGGGACACGCCCCACAGACCATGCGTTGGCACGCGGCCCTGGCGCTTGCCACCGCGGGCCCGTGGCTCGTCGCCGCCCCCGCCCCGGCACGCGCCCTGCCGTCGGCGGAGGCCATTGCCACGCGGATCGCCACCGAGCCGCTGACCTTCGCCGTGGCGCTGCTCGCCGCGGTCGTCTTCGCCTGGGCGCTTGTCGAGACCCGTCGGCTCGCCCGCATGCTGCGCCAGGCGCGCAAGCGCGCGAGCGATCTGGAGACCGAGCTCAACGAGGCCGAGATCGCGCTCACGGCGGAGCCGCATCTCCTGTTCATCTGGCGCGGGCGCGACGAGGACCCGGAGCGCATTGCCGGCGACATGCGCGGCACCTGCACCGTGCCGGACACCCCCGACAGGCTCGCCGATTTCTCAGGCTGGCTCGAACCGGAATCGGTGAACACGCTCAAGGCCGCGCTCGCGGAGCTACGCGCACGGGGCACCGCGTTCAATTTCGGCATCAAGACCGCGCAAGGCGACCTGCTGGAGGCCGACGGGCGCGCGGCCGGCGGGCTCGCCACATTGCGCCTGCGCCCCCTGGCGGGCGAGCGCCTCGAGCTCACCGAACTCGCCCACGACCGACGCAAGCTCGCCCGCCAGGTCGACCGCCTGGCCGCCATTCTCGACAGCGCGCCGATGCCCGTCTGGCTGCGGCTCGGCGACGGCCGGCTCGCCTGGGCGAACCGGGCCTATGTCACCGCGCTGGAGGCCGCGAGCCTCGACGAGGTGCTCTCCTCCGGCGCGGAGCTGTTCGCGTCGGTCGAGGGATCGGGCGGGGATGCCCCGCGCCGGCAGCGCGACCATACGGTGATCGGCGGCACCAAGAAGGCGCTCGACATCGTCGAGGTGCCGGTCGAGGACGGATGTGCCGGCTTCGCCATCGACGTCTCCGAGCTGGAGGATTCCGAGAAGGAGCTCAAGCGCCATATCCGCGCCCATGCCAGCACGCTCGACAAGCTGGCCACCGCCATCGCCATATTCGGCCCGGACCAGCGCCTGCGCTTCCACAATGCGGCCTATGCCGATCTCTGGCAGCTCGACCCGGAATGGCTCGACACCCACCCCTATGACAGCGAGATCCTCGACCGCCTGCGCGAGCAGCGCTGCCTGCCCGAGCAGGCCAATTACCGCGACTGGAAGGCGCGCCTCCTGGAAGCCTACAACACGCTCGACACGCGCGAGGACTGGTGGCACCTGCCCGACGGGCGCACGCTGCGCGTCGTCGCCGAGCAGCACCCCTTCGGCGGGGTCACCTATCTCTACGAGAACATCACCGAGATGATCCGGCTGGAGAGCAGCTACAACGAGCTGATCGGCGTCCAGCGCGAAACCCTCGACAACCTCCATGAGGGTATCGCCCTGTTCGGGACGGACGGGCGGCTCAAGCTGTTCAATCCGGCCTATGCGACGCTGTGGTCGCTCGACGGCGAGTTCCTGGCGGACGATCCGCATATCGACGACATCATCGCCATGTGCCGCGAGCACCTGCCCGACGACGCGCTGTGGGACGAGCTGAAATACGCCATCACCTCGCTTGACGACGGGCGCCGGGCGCTCAAGGCGCGCCTCGAGCGCCCCGACGGCTCCGTCCTCGACTTCGCGCTCGCCCCCCTGCCCGACGGCAACACGCTCATCACCTATACCGACGTCACCGACAGCTCGCGGATGGAGCGCGCCCTGCGCGAGCGCGCCGAGGCGCTGGAGGCCGCGGACAAGCTGAAGACCGACTTCCTGTCCAACGTCTCCTACGAGCTGCGCACGCCGCTCACCAACATCATCGGCTTCGCCGACAGCCTGATGCTGGGGCTCGCCGGCGACCTGGAGCCGAAGCAGCGCGAATACATGCAGGACATCCTGACCTCGTCGGCCGACCTCCTCTCCGTCATCGACGCCATACTGGACCTCACCACCATCGATGCCGGCGCCATGGAGCTCAACCTGGAGCCGGTGGACGTCGCCGGCCTTCTCACGGAGGCGGCCCGGGAGATGCACGACCCCGTGCACAAACGCGCCATCACGCTGCAGGTGGAAATTCCCGAGGATGCGGGTATGGTCAAGGCCGACCGCCGCCGGCTCGGCCAGGTGCTCCATCACCTCCTGTCCAACGCCGTCGGCTTCAGCCCCGACCGCAGCACCGTCCATATGGGCGCACGGCGCGAGGGCGACGAGCTCGTCATGTGGGTGAGCGACACGGGCAAGGGCATGGACCAGGACTTCCAGAAGGCCGCCTTCGAGCGCTTCCGGGCGCGCCCCGCCGCCTCCGGCCATCGCGGCCCGGGGCTCGGCCTGGCGCTGGTGAAGAGCTTCGTGGAGCTCCATGACGGCACGGTCGCGCTGCGCTCGAAGGTCGATCAGGGCACGACCGTCATCTGCCGGCTGCCGGCGGACGGGCCCGACAGCGCCGGGCAAGCCGCCCGCATCAACCCCGCCCCCGTCTCCCGGCCCGTCGCCGACGAAGCCCGCATGCCGACGACGGCCACGGGATAGGCCCCCATGTCAGGTCCCATGACAGGTCCGATGACAGACCCGATGGCAGACCCCGTGCCGCAGCCGACCCGCCGACAGCCGACACAGACCGCACCGATGCAGCCCGAAGCCACGCGCACGATCCCACTCCCCGACGCGACCGCGACCGAGGCGTTCGCGCACAAGCTGTCGCTCTTCGTGCGGCCCGGCGACACGATCTGTCTCGGCGGCGATCTCGGCACCGGCAAGACGACACTCGCCCGCGCGCTGATCCGAGCGCTCGCCGGCGATGCCGCGCTCGAGGTGCCGAGCCCGACCTTCACGCTCGTCCAGAGCTACGACACGCCGCGCATGGCCGTCTACCATGTCGATCTCTACCGGATCGCCGATGCCGGCGAGGTCGCCGAGCTCGGGCTCGCCGACATGGCGCGCGACGCGCTCGTCATCGTGGAGTGGCCGGAGCGCGCGGGCAGCGCCCTGCCCGCCGACCGGCTCGACATCCTGCTGGAGGAGACCGACACGGGCACGGATGGAAGCGCCGATGGGAGCGCGGACGAGCGCCGCGCAACGCTTGCCGGCCATGGCCGGTGGGCGGCAACGGTCGCACGCATGGCGGCCATAGAGGGCTTCCTGGACAGCGCCGGCTGGGCTGCGGCGGAGCGCCGCTTCCTGCAGGGCGACGCCTCCGCGCGGCGCTACGAGGCGTTGCACCTTGCCGGCCATGTCGACGTCCTGCTGATGGACATGCCGCGCCAGCCCGACGGTCCGCCGGTCCGCGACGGCCTGCCCTACAGCCGGATCGCCCATCTTGCCGAGGATGTCCGCCCCGTCGTCGCCATCGGCGGCGCGCTGCGCCGCATCGGCCTGTCCGCACCGGCGATCCACGCCTGCGACATGGACCACGGGCTCCTGCTGATCGAGCGCCTCGACGGGGAGGTCTATGGCGATATGGCGCGCCGCGGCGCCGATATGGGCGAGCCCATGACGGCCGCCGTCGACGTGCTCATCGCCATCGCGCGGGCGGGCCTCGCTCCCACAATGGCGCTGCCCGACGGCACGGACTACACGGTGCCGCCCTTCGACCGCGACGCCCGGGAAATCGAGGCGGGGCTGCTCCTCGACTGGTTCTGGCCGTTCAGGCTGGGCACGGCGCCCTCCGGCGACGCCGCGCGCGCCTTCCGCGAGGCCTGGCGCGCCGTCTGGCCCGCCGTGGAGACCGGCGAGACCGCCTGGATCCTGCGCGACTACCACTCCCCCAACCTCATCTGGCTGCCCGACCGGGAGGCGGAGGCGCGCGTCGGCGTGATCGACTATCAGGACGCGGTGATCGGGCATCCCGCCTACGATCTCGCCTCGCTCCTGCAGGATGCGCGCATCGACGTCGCGCAGGAGACCGAGCGCGACCTCCTCGACTATTACCTCGCCCGGCGCGAGGCGGAGGAGCCGGGCTTCGACGCGGCCGCCTTCCGCGCCGCCTATGCCGTCATCGCCGCGCAGCGGGCGACCAAGATCCTCGGCATCTTCGCGCGCCTCAAGGAGCGCGACGGAAAACCGGGCTATTTGCGCCACCTGCCGCGCGTGTCACATTATCTTGAACGCAATCTGCAACATGAGGCGCTTGGCCCGGTGCGCGACTGGTTCGCCGCCCATCTGCCGCAGAACATCCGGATCTGAACGAGACCCCACGCAAATGACGCTTGAGGACGACACCGTCACCATCGCGCGCCCCTCCGCCGACCCCCGGCTCGGCCGGCGCGCCATGATCATGGCCGCAGGGCTCGGCCGGCGCATGCTGCCCCTGACCGAGGACCGGCCGAAGCCGCTCGTCGAGGTCGGCGGCCGGCCGCTCATCGCCTATTCGCTCGACCGGATCGCGCAGGCCGGCGTGGAGCGCGCGGTGGTCAACGTCCACTACTGCGCCGACCAGATCGAGGCCTTCCTCGGCGGCGTCGGCCAGCCGGACATCGTCGTCTCGAACGAGCGCGACCGGCTGCTCGACACCGGCGGCGGCATCGTCCGCGCCCTGCCGGAGCTCGGCGAGGACCCGTTCTTCATCCTCAACAGCGACGCCATCTGGATCGAGGGGGCCGAGCCGGCGCTGGAGCGGCTGCGCGCGCGCTGGGACGAGGACGCCATGGACTGCCTGATGCTGCTGGCGGCGACCGCGACCAGCATCGGCTATACCGGCTATGGCGATTTTCACATGGACCCCGATGGCCGGCTCTTCCGGCGCGGCGAGGGCGAGGTGGCGCCGTTCACCTTCGCCGGCGCCTATCTGGTCCATCCCCGCCTCTTCGCCGGCATGGCGGAGGAGCCCTTCTCCATGAACCTCCTGTGGGACCGGGCCGCGGCCCGGGGCCGGCTCTACGGCCTGCGCCACGACGGCGTGTGGCTCCATGTCGGCACGCCGGACGCGATCGCCGCCGCGGAGACCGCGCTCAAGGACCTGTGATGGCCGGCGGCGGCCAGCCCCCGCGCGTCTTCACCGTGCCGCCGGGCGCGCCGTTCCTCGACCGCCTGGCCGCCGCGATCCTCGCCGGCGACCTTCCGGCACCCGGGGGCGAACCGCCCGACCCGCTCGCCCTGCCGCGCTACACGGTGCTCGTGCCGACCCGGCGGGCCGCGCGCATGCTGACCGAGCGCTTCCTTGCCCACGGCGACGGCGATGCCCGCCTGCTGCCGCAGATCCACCCCCTCGGCGATGTGGACGAGGAGGAGCTGGCGCTTTCCGGCGAGGACATGGCCGACGAAGGCGGCCTCGACATGGCGCCCGCCATCGCACCGCTGGAGCGCGAGCTCCTGCTGGCCCGCCTCCTGCTCGACTGGGCGGCGGAGAACCCCGAGCACCATCTGGGCCGCACGCTCAATGCCGGCCCGGCGCAGGCGATCTCGCTCGCCCGCTCGCTCGCCCGGCTGATCGATTCGCTGGAGACGGAGGAGCTGCCGATCGACAGGCTCGACGCGCTCGCCGGCGGCGACTATCCCGAGCACCGCAAGACCGTCCTCGATTTCCTGACACTGGTGCGCCACACCCTGCCGGAGGCGCTCGCCGCGCGCGGGCTCACAGGACCCGCCGCCCGGCGCGCGAGGCTCCTGTCCATCGAGGCCGACAGGCTTGCCCGCACGCCGCCCGACGCGCCGGTCATCGCGGCGGGCTCCACCGGCTCCATCCCGGCGACGGCGCGGCTGCTCTCCGTCATTGCCCGCCTGCCGCGCGGCGCGGTCGTCCTGCCGGGCCTCGACCGCGATCTCGACGAGGCGGGCTGGGCGGCTCTCGCCCCACAGCACCCGCAATTCGGGCTGCGCCAGCTCCTTGACGGGATCGGTCTCGACCGCGAGGCGGTCATGGATCTGACCCCCGGCCCCGACGCGCCGCGCGCCCGCCTCATGAGCGAGGTCATGCGCCCCTCCGAGACCACCGAGCGCTGGCGGCACGCCATGGCGAGCCTGACGGGCCCGGAACTCGATGCCGCGCTCGACGGCCTCGACGCCATCGAGGCGCCGACGCCGCGCGAGGAGGCGCTCGCCATCGCCCTCGTCATGCGCCGCACGCTGGAGACGCCGGGCCGCACGGCGGCGCTCGTGACGCCCGACCGCCGGCTCGCCCGCCGCGTCGCCGCCGAGCTCGAACGCTGGGACGTCGCGGTGGACGATACCGCCGGCACGCCTCTCGCCCAGACGCCCCAGGGCGCCTTCATGCTCCATGTGCTGGACGCCTGGACGAGCGACTTCGCCCCCGTCGCGCTGCTCGCCCTCGTCAAGCATCCGCTCGCCGCCTTCGGGCTCGAACGTGCGGAGCTGCGCCGGCGCGCGCGCGGGCTGGAGATCGCCCTCCTGCGCGGCCTGCGCCCGCCGGCGGGCCTCGACGGCCTCGCCCATGCGCTCAAGGCGCGCCGCCGCGCGGCCGAAGAGGGCAAGGTGCGGCTGCACCCCGCGATCCGCCGCCTCCGCCCGCAGGACTGGGACGGGCTGGAGGACCTCATGGCCCGGCTCCAATCCGCCTTCGCCGCGCTCGGGGAAATGCCGGACGGGCCGTCGGCCATCGCCGCCCATGTCACCGCGCATGTGACGGTGGCGGAGAAGGCCGCGCACACGCCGCGCGACGATGCCGCGCTGTGGCGCGAGGAGGCGGGCGAGGCGCTGAGCGGGTTCCTCGCCGGCCTCATCGAGGCGAGCGACGCCGGCCCCGCGCTCGATCCGCGCTCCTATGCCGGCGCGCTGCGCGCCATGATGGCCGGGCGCCCGGTGCGCGCCCGCTTCGGGCTCCATCCCCGCCTCGCCATATACGGCCTTCTGGAGGCCCGGCTGGTCGCCGCCGACGTGATGATCCTCGGCGGGCTCAACGAGGCCGTCTGGCCGTCGGAGCCGGAAGACGATCCGTGGCTCAACCGTCCGATGCGCGCCGAGATCGGCCTGCCGCTGCCGGAGCGGCGCATCGGCCTTGCCGCCCACGATTTCGTGCAGGCCGCGAGCGCGCCGCGCGTGCATCTCACCTGGTCGCGCAAGATCGACGGCGCCCCCGCCGTGCCGTCCCGCTGGGTGCTGCGCCTGAAGGCCCTGTTGCAGACCGCCGGCGCGGAGGCGGCGCTCGTGCCGGAGAGCCCCTGGCTCGACCGGGCGTCCATGCTCGACACGCCCGACACCGCGATGGAGATCGCGCCGCCGCGCCCCGCCCCGCCCGTCGAGGCGCGCCCGCGCCAGCTCTCCGTGACGCGTATCGAGGAGTGGATCCGCGACCCCTATGCGATCTTCGCGCGCAACATCCTGCGGCTGGAGCCCCTCGACCCGATCGACGCCCTGCCCGGCCCCGCCGAGCGCGGCACGCTCGTCCACGGCGCGCTCCAGCGCTTCGCCGAGCGCCACCCCGAGCGGCTGCCCGACGACCCGGTCGCGGAACTCATGGCGGCGGGCCGCGAGGTCTTCGGGCCCTGGATGGACTACCCGGATGTGCGCGGTTTCTGGTGGCCGCAATATGAGCGCATGGCGCGCTGGTTCGCGGCGGAGGAGGAAACCCTGCGCACCGGCACGGCGCGGCAATGGGCGGAACTCTCCGGACGGCTCGAGCTCGATGCGCCGGCCGGCGCCTTCGCGCTGACGGGCCGCGCCGACCGCCTCGACCTGCTTCAGGACGGCACGGCGCGGCTGATCGACTACAAGACCGGACAGCCGCCCTCCAGGGCGCAGGTCGAGGCGGGGCTGAGCCCGCAGCTCCCGCTGGAGGCGCGGATGGTCGAGGCGGGCGCCTTCGAGGGCGTCGGCCCGCTGCCCGTCGGCGCGCTCGCCTATATCCGGCTCACCGGCGGCGAGCCCGCCGGCAGGACCGTCATGCTCGACGGTCTCGACGTGCCGCAGGTCGTGGAGCAGACCGTCGAGGGCCTGAAACGGCTCATCGGCCACTACGACCGGCCGGAGCAGGCCTATATCCCGCGCGCAAAGGTCATGCTGGAGGACGAGGAGCGCGACTACGACCATTTCTCGCGCTTCCGGGAATGGTCGGCGACGCGCGCCAGGCGCGATGCGGACAATGGGGGCGATGCGTCGTGAGCGAGGCACGCGACAGGGCGACGACGAACCAGGCCCGGGCCTCTGACCCGGCGGTCTCCGCCTGGGTGTCGGCGAGCGCGGGCTCCGGCAAGACCCATGTGCTGGTCAACCGCGTCATCCGGCTGATGCTGGCGGGCACGCCGCCGGAGCGCATATTGTGCCTCACCTTCACGCGCGCGGCGGCCGCGGAGATGGCGAACCGGCTGTTCGAGGTCCTCAGCTCCTGGATCGCGCTCGACGACGACCGGCTGACCGACGCGATCCACACGCTCAGCGGCCATGTCCGCTTCGGCGGCGAGCTGGCCGTCGCCCGCCGCCTCTTCACCCGCGCGCTGGAGACGCCGGGCGGGCTGAAGATCCAGACCATCCACGCCTTCTGCGAGAAGCTGCTCCAGCGCTTTCCCGTCGAGGCCGGTGTGGTGCCGGGCTTCGAGGTGATGGACGAACGCTCCGCCGACGAGCTCGTCGCGGAGATCCGCGCCGCGGTCCTCACCATGGCGGGCACGGCGCCGGACAGCGATCTCGGCCGGGCGCTCGCCGCCGTGGTGAGCTATGTGAACGCACAGGATTTCGACGAGGTCCTCAAGGGCGTCCTCGCCCGGCGCGGCCGCCTCGTCCAGCTCATCGACGGCCATGGCGGCGTCGAGGAGGCGGTGGGCATGCTCGCTGGCCGTCTCGGCGTCGATCCCGATGCGACATTCGCCGCCATCGCGCAGGAGGCCGCCGACGGGCTCGACCGGGAGATGGCCCGCCATGCCGCGACCTGCCTCGGCGAGACCGGCACCAAGACCGACAGCGCCCAGTCGGCCCTTCTCCACCGCCTCGCCGGGACGGCGGACGGGGCGGAGGCGCTGGAGCTCCTGAAGCAGCTCACCCTGAAGCGCGACGGCGAGCCCAAGGCCGACCGCACGCTGATGACCAAGGCGGCCGCCACGGCCCATCCAGACGTCGCCGATTTCCTCATGGCCGAGCGCGAGCGCGCCTTCGCCCTGACGGAAGCCGACCGCGCGGTCCACCTCGTCACCGCCACCCGCGCGCTCCTCACGCTCGCCGACGCCATCGTCGGCGGCTACGAGGCCGCCAAGCGCCAGCGCGGCCAGTACGATTACGACGACCTGATCGCGCGCACGCTGTCCATGTTCCGCGACTTCGAGAGCTCCGCCTGGATCCTCTACAAGCTCGACGGCGGCATCGACCATATCCTGATCGACGAGGCGCAGGACACGAGCCCCGACCAGTGGCGCATCGTGCAGGCCATCGCCGACGAGTTCTATTCCGGCGAAGGCGCGCGCGAGGGGCTGGAGCGCACGCTCTTCGTCGTCGGCGACCACAAGCAGTCGATCTATTCCTTCCAGGGCGCCGACCCGAAGAGCTTCGACGCCATGCTCGGCCATTTCCGCCGGCTGGCGCGCGGGGCGGAGCGGCGCTTCGAGACGGTCGACCTCACCGTCTCCTTCCGCTCCACCCAGGACGTCCTCCAGGCGGTCGACTGGGTGTTCAAGCGCGCCGACGCCGCCCGCGGCCTCACCCCCGGCGGCGCGCTGCCCGAACCGCACCAGGCGGTGCGCACGGGCGATGCGGGGCTGGTGGAGATCTGGCCCGTGGAGGAGCCCGACGACGTGGAGCCGATGAGCCCGTGGGACGCGCCGCTCGACCGGGTCGACCCGTCCCATCCGAGCCTCCGGCTCGCGGAGAAGATCGCCGGCACCATCCGCGGCTGGCTGGACCGGGGCGAGATCCTCGCCTCGGAGGGCCGGCCCATCGCGCCCGGCGACGTCCTCGTCCTGGTGCGCAGGCGCGACCGGTTCGTCGATGCCCTGCTGCGCGCGCTGAAGCGACGGGGCGTGCCGGTGGCGGGCGCCGACCGGCTGACGCTCACGAGCCACATCGCGGTGATGGACCTGATCGCGCTTGGCCGCTTCGCGCTCATGCCCGACGACGATCTGACGCTCGCCACGCTTATGAAGAGCCCGCTGGTCGAGCGCGACGACGGCGAACCGGTTACCGACGACGATCTCTTCGCGCTGTGCCACGGGCGCAAGGGCACGCTCTGGCGGGCGCTGCGCGAGGCGGTTGCCGGCGGCGCCCCCTATGGCCGCGCGCTCGCAGCCCTCGAGGGCTGGCTCGCCCGGGCCGACTACACGCCGCCGCACGAATTCCTGACCGCCGTCCTCGGCCCCGGGCGCGGTCGGGCCCGCTTCGTCGCCCGCCTCGGCGCGGAGGTCCACGACCCGCTGGACGAGCTGTTGCGGCTCGCCATCGATTACGAGCACGCCCACACGCCCTCGCTGCAGGGCTTCCTCGACTGGCTGACGGCGGCGGAAACCACCATCAAGCGCGACATGGAGCATGGCGGCGACGAGGTGCGCGTCATGACCGTGCACGGTGCCAAGGGGCTTCAGGCCAATGTCGTCTTCCTGCCGGACACCTGCGCCCTGCCCAATCCGCGCCGCATCCCCGAGCTCGTCGTGATGGACGGGGACGGCGGGGACGAGGCAGCGGAGGCGGCGACCGGCCTGCCCCTCTGGCGCCTGCCCAAGGCGCGCCAGACGCGCGACGTGATCGCCATGGGCGAGGCGGAGAAGGCGCGCCAGCTCGAGGAATACAACCGCCTCCTCTATGTCGCCATGACCCGCGCGCGCGACCGGCTCTATGTGTGCGGCCACGAGACCCGGCGCGAGCGCAAGCCGGAATGCTGGTACGACCTGATCGTGGAGGCGCTGAAGCCCCATGCGCGCGAGGTCGCGCTGGCCGACGGCACGACGGTCCTGCGGATCGAGCGGGCCGACGCCGCCCCCGCCGAGACGCGCGAGGCCAAGGCGCCCCCCGCCCCGGCCGAACCGCCGGAGGGCTGGGCCTTCCGGCCGGCCGCGCGCGAGCCCGTGCCGCTGCGCTTCCTCGCGCCGTCGCGCCTCGATCTGGAGCAGGGCGCGGAGGCGGACGCATCCGCCGCGCCGGCAAGCCCGGAGGTGCTCTCGCCGCTCGCGCTCGCGGCCGATCCGCTGCGCTTCAAGCGCGGCACGCTGATCCACCGCCTGCTGCAGAGCCTGCCGGAGCTGCCGGACGGCGAGCGCGAGGCGGCCGCCCGCCGTTTCCTCGCCATGCCGGCCCACGGGCTCCCGGAGGCCGCGCAGGAGGCCATATTGCGCGAGGCGCTGGCCGTGCTCGCCCACCCCGACTTCGCCGAGGCCTTCGCGCCGGGCAGCATGGCGGAGGTCCCCATCGCCGCCCATATGCCGCAGGCCGACGGCGCTCCCGCCGCCATTGCCGGCCGGATCGACCGGCTGGCCGTGACCGGCGACACGGTGCTCCTCGTCGACTTCAAGACCAACCGCCCGCCGCCGACCGTCGTGGACGACGTGCCGGCGCTCTATCTGCGCCAGCTCGCCGCCTATGCGGACGCGCTCGCCCGCATCTTCCCCGGCCGGCGCCTGCGCGCGGCACTCATCTGGACCGATGGCCCGCGCCTGATGGAGATCCCCTCGGAGACGCTCGCGCGCGCGCCCGCCTCCTAACCGCCACGGCCAGGGCGGCTCCCTTAAAGGGGCCTGGCCGGTTCCGCCGCATAGGCGTCGTGAAGCAGGCTCATGAAGGGCCCTGCTTCCGCGATATTGTGCCCGGCCATGGCGGTTACCGCGATGCCGGGTGTCCACGAGTTCATCACCGCCGCGCCCGCAAGCTGTCCGGCGCGCTCCAGTGTGATGTCTTCATGGCGCTGGGGCACGCCGAGCCGGTCCAGTTGCCGCTGGACGATCCCCATCATGGTGCCGGTCAGCATGGCGGCATTGGGCCAGATGACGGTATCGCCGTCCCAGAAGACGAGGTTCCAGATGGTCGCCTCGCTCAGCCGCCCATGCCGGTCCACGAACGCGGCGTCGTCGAACCCCTGCCTTGCGGCCTGGTGCAGGTAATGGGTCTTGCCGATTTCGCCGACGTGCTTGATGGCGGGAAGGGGCCGCTCGTACTCCGCAACGCTCAGCCGGAGCGGCCCCCGCGGACCGTTTGACGGAGCGCCCGTGCGAACGAGAACCGCCGGTTCCGCATCCATGCTGTTCACCGTGAACTCGCCGTCATGCGCGAAGACCGTGACCGTCAGCGAGCAGTCCCGCGGGCCGGCATCGACCGCTGCCCCGATGCAGGACAGGATGCGGTCATCGGGCAGCGCCCTGCCGAACAGCTCCGTCGAGGCCTTGCGCAGGCGCGCCAGATGCAGATCCAGCCCCTTCACGCTGCGGTTTCTGATCTGCATCGCCGTGAAGTGCGCGAACCCCGCGAAGGCCAGAGGGGCAAGCTGCGAGGCGGTCGCCGGATGGCCATCGATATGGGCTGCATGATAGTTCGCGAGAGACATGGGTCCTGCTCCTGAGTGCGTTCACACGAAAGAGCGAACGTGATAGGCCCTGACAGCACTGTCAGGGTCAAGGGCTTCGCATGAAGATTGGCGAGCTGTCGAAACGCACCGGCGTGAGCATTCGCATGCTGCGCTATTACGAGGCGGAGGGCCTGCTGGCGCCGCAGCGCACCTCGAGCGGCTACCGGGACTACGCCCCGGCCGACGAGCGGACCGTGGAGCGGATCAGGCTGCTGGGCTCGGCCGGCATGACGCTGTCGACGATCCGGCAGTTCCTGCCTTGCGTCAGGGGGACGGTGCCGTCTTCGAGCCGTGCGACGAGCTTCGCACGACCCTGCGCGAACAGATTCGGCTGGTTGACCGCAAGACGCAAAGCCTGGCCCGGAGCCGGACCGTTCTGGAGCGGTTCCTGCGAGAGATAGGGGAACGCTGACCCCGCCGCCGGCGCGACCGAGCTCGTGCCGGCAGGATACCCGCGAAGCCATTCACGACAGGAGAAACGCTATGCGCGAGCTCTACCCCGATCTTTGGCAAACGACGCCGGAGCACCCGCTGACCGCCTTTCCGCACTCGACGTGCAACGCCTATCTGCTGTTGCGGGAAACGGGCAATCTCCTGTTCTACTGCACCGGCCGCGAGGCCATCGGCGAGAGTAACGAGCAGGCCGACTTCGACCGCATCGCGGATCTTGGCGGTGTCGATCGCATCGTTCTGGGCCACTGGCACGAGGCGACGCCGTCTCTCAAGGAGATCAAGGACCGTTTCGGAGCGAAGATCGTCGCCCATGCGCGCGATGCCGCGCCGATCGAAAGGCAGTCCGGGGTGGCGCCGGAGACGACATTCTGGGATCGTCACATGCTTGCCGGGGATGTCGAGGCGATCCCCACACCGGGGCATACGGTCGGCAGTGCCTGCTATCTCTATCGCTCGCCGCACGGCAAAACCTACCTCTTTACCGGCGATACGATCTGGCCCGCGCGCGGAAGCTGGACGAGCGCGACCTTCGAGGACGACAAGGAGCAATCCGCGCACCGCGCCAGCCTGGATGTCCTGGCAACGCTGAGGCCCGATGTGGTGCTTTCCGCGATTTCCCCGGACAACACCTGGGCAGAGATCTCGCCCGACGAATGGGCGGCCGCGACGAACGCAGCAAAAGCACGGTTGGCCTGATCCAGCGGAAACCCACAGGCGCCGTCGCCTTCGCCGCCTGGCCGGATCGTCTCGGCAACGCCGCCTGTGCCTTCAGGCCGCGCGGCTGGGCGGCGGGCGAGCGCCGTGCGCTTCGAAACGGCATCCCTGCTGCGATGCAATCGGCTCATTGCCGCAATGCGGAACGGGCACCTTGACCGTTCGTCCGCGCCTTCCTACGTTCACTTCGACCCGAACAGCGAGGGACCCGTCGCGGCGTTCCCCGGCAATCGAGCGAAAGGTATGTTCATGGCAACGGTCAAGGTTTCCGATACGTCGTTCGAGAACGACGTCCTGAAGGCGAATGGTCCCGTCGTGGTCGATTTCTGGGCGGAATGGTGCGGCCCCTGCAAGATGATCGCGCCCGCGCTGGAGGAGATCGCCGGCGAGCTCGGCGACAAGGTCACCATCGCGAAGATCAATGTCGACGAGAATCCGGGCGTGCCCTCCCGCTACGGCGTGCGCGGCATTCCGACCCTGATGCTGTTCAAGGACGGCGAGGTCGCCTCCACCCAGGTCGGCGCCCTGCCCAAGGGCAAGCTGCAGGAGTGGATCGAGGGCGCCATCTGACGCGGCCCTCGACTCTTTCCCGTCATGCCCGCCTTTCGCGGGACTGACGGATGGACAGGATCTCTACCCGAAGCGGGGCTCCCATGGCGGAGCCCCGTTCTTCTTTGCGCTCACGCCACCGGCGCCTGCGCGGCGAGCACGTGGCCCGCGAGATAGAGGGAGCCGCAGATGAGCACGCGCGGCGGCTCGCCCTCCCCGTCGCCCGCTGTCTGTCCGGCAAGCGCGAGCGCCTCCTCCAGCGTCTCCGCCGTCTCCGCCTCGAAGCCTTCCTCCTGTGCGATCGCGGCGAGATCGGCGGCGGGAACGGCATTCTCCTCGCCCGGAATCGTCAGCGCGACGATCTTGCGGGCAAGCCCCCTGAAGGCGCCGAGATAGCCGGCGGCGTCCTTGGTGGTGAGCAGCCCCCAGACGAGAACCAGCGGGCGCGGCACGCGCTCCTCCAGCTCGCCCATGGCGGCGGCCAGCACGCGCGCGGCGGACGGGTTGTGCCCGCCATCGAGCCAGAGCTCGGCGCCTGGCGGCAGGAGCTCCGGCAGCGGGCCGCCGGTGAGCCGGTCGAACCGGGCCGGCCAGCGCGCCGTCGCGAGGCCCTTCGCGATCTGGGCCTCCTGGACGGCGGGCTCGTCGATCGCGCGCAAGGTGGCGATGGCCGCGCCGGCATTGTCGAGCTGGAAGCGGCCCGGAAGCCGGGGCAGCGGCAGGTCGAGCAGGCCGGCGGTGTCCTGATAGACCAGCCGGCCATGCTGCTCGAAGACCTGCCAGTCCTGGCCGGAGACGAGAAGCGGCGCCGACAGGCGGGCCGCCGCCGTCTCCATGGCCTCCAGCGCCTCCGGCGGCTGCGGGCCGACGATGCAGGGCACGCCGGCGCGCATGATGCCGGCCTTCTCGCCCGCTATCGCCGGCAATGTATCGCCCAGGAACTGCTGGTGATCGTAGTCGACCGGCGTGATGACCGTCGCGCGCGGATGGTCGACGACATTGGTCGCGTCCAGCCTGCCGCCGAGCCCCACCTCGAGCAGCAGATAGTCCGCCGGATGGCGGGCGAAGGCGAGAAACGCCGCCGCGGTCGTGATCTCGAAATAGGTGATGGCGTGGCCGTCATTGGCGCGCTCGCATTCCTCCAGAAGCGCGCAGAGCTCGTCCTCCGGGATGGCCGCGCCGCCGCCGGGCCCGCCGAGCACGACCCGCTCGTGGAAGCGCACCAGATGGGGCGAGGTGTAGACGTGAACCCTCTTGCCCGCCGCCTCCAGCATGGCGCGGATGAAGGCGATGGTGGAGCCCTTGCCGTTCGTGCCCGCCACATGGATGACCGGCGGCAAAGCGCGCTCGGGATGGCCGAGCGCCTCCAGGAGGCGCCAGACCCTGTCGAGCGACAGGTCGATCACCTTCGGGTGGAGCGTCAGAAGGCGCTCGAGAATGGCATCGCTGCGCGCCATGGCGGATTACCGGTTGTCATGTATGGAAGGATGAGGCCCCTGCGCCGGCCATGTCCTTACTGGGCGGCTTCGCGCGAGGCTTCCGTATCGTCATTGGCGGCGGTGGGCTCCTCGCCCGCCTCGTCCTGCTCCTGCGACGCGGTCTCCTCGGCCTCCGCGAGAGCGGGCCCCTCCGTCGACCGCCCCGTCTCGAGCGCCGGCGCCTTCATGAGAAGGCGCAGGAGCCTACCGAGCGTCTCGGGCAGCTCATGGCGGTGCACCACCATGTCCACCATGCCGTGATCGCGCAGATATTCGGACCGCTGGAAGCCCTCCGGCAGCTTCTCGCGGATCGTCTGCTCGATGACGCGGGGGCCCGCAAAGCCGATCAGCGCATTGGGCTCGGCGATCTGGATGTCGCCCAGCATGGCGTAGGATGCCGTCACGCCGCCCGTCGTCGGGTTGGTCAGCACGACGATATAGGGCAGGCGCGCCTCGCGCAGCTCCTGGACGGCCGCGATGGTGCGCGGCATCTGCATGAGCGACAGGATGCCCTCCTGCATGCGCGCGCCGCCCGAGGAAGCGAACAGCACAAAGGGCGCGGCCCTGTCGACGGCGGCGCGCATCGCCTCGATGAGCGCCTCGCCGGCGGCCATGCCGAGCGAACCGCCCATGAAGGAGAAATCCTGCACGGCGGCCACCAGTTCGAGCCCGTCGAGCGTGCCGACACCGGCGAGCACCGCATCGTCCAGTCCGCTCTTGTTCCTTGCGTCCTTCAGCCGGTCGACATAGCGCCGCTCGTCGCGGAATTTCAGCGGATCCACCGCCACCTTGGGCTGCGGCAGCGCCTCGAAGGCCCCGTCGTCAAACAGATGCTTCAGGCGCAGCTCGGCGGGCATGCGCATGTGATAGCCGCTGCCGGGCACGACGAACTGGTTCGCCTCCAGGTCCCGGTAGAAGACCATCTGGCCGGTCTCGGGACACTTCACCCACAGATTCTCGGGCATCTCCCGCTTGGACAGGAAATTGCGGATCTTCGGGCGGACGAAATTCTTGATCCAGTTCAACGGCTCGTTCCTCGCATTCTGCTCCTTGCAGGCCCGGCTCAGGCTGCGCTCACACGCGCGCCGCGAACGCCCTCGGCCAGCTTGGAGACAAGATCCCTGACGGCGGCAACGGTTCCGGGCCCGGCCACGCCGCTCTCGTCGAGCCCCGACCGTACAGCCTCGACCACCGCGGAGCCAACCACCACGCCATCGGCATAGGCCGCGATCGCCGCGGCCTGCTCGGGCGTCTTCACGCCGAACCCGACGGCAATAGGCAGATGTGTATGGCGGCGGATCCGGTCAAGGGAGGCCTTCACGGCGGTCAGGTCGGGCGCGCGCGTGCCCGTGATGCCGAGCACGGAGACATAGTAGACGAAGCCGCTGGTATTGGCGAGCACGGCCGGCAGGCGCTTGTCGTCGGTGGTCGGCGTCGCGAGCCGGATGAAGTTGACGCCCCTGGACAGCGCCGGGATGCAGAGCTCCTGGTCCTCCTCCGGCGGCAGGTCCACCACGATCAGGCCGTCGACGCCCGCCGCGATGGCATCCTCCAGGAACCGGTCCACGCCATAGATGTAGATCGGGTTGTAGTAGCCCATCAGGACGATGGGCGTGTCGGGATCGCCCTCGCGGAAAGAGCGGACCATGCGAAGCGTCTTCCTCAGCGTCTGCCCGCCCTTGAGCGCGCGCTGGGAGGAGGCCTGAATCGCCGGGCCGTCGGCCATGGGGTCGGTGAAGGGCATGCCGATCTCGATCATGTCGGCGCCGGCGCCGGGCAGGCTCTTCAGGACCTCAAGCGAGGTGTCGTAATCGGGATCCCCGGCGGTCATGAAGGTGACCAGCGCGGCACGGCCCTCCGCCTTGAGGGCCTCGAAACGGGCGTCGATACGGGTCGCGGTCGTCATCTCTGTCACATCTCCACGCCCAGATGCCCGGCGACGGCGAAGACGTCCTTGTCGCCGCGCCCGCACATGTTCATCACCAGGATCTCGTCCGTCCCCATGGTCGGCGCGAGCTTCTCCACATAGGCGAGCGCGTGGGACGGTTCCAGCGCCGGGATGATGCCCTCCAGCCGCGTGCATAGCTGGAAGGCGTCGAGCGCCTCGCGGTCGGTGATCGCCACATAGTCGACCCGTCCGCTCTCCTTCAGCCAGGCATGCTCCGGCCCGATGCCGGGATAGTCGAGCCCCGCCGAGATCGAATGCGCCTCGGTGATCTGGCCGTCGTCGTTCTGCAGGAGATAGGTGCGGTTGCCGTGCAGCACGCCCGGCCGGCCGCCGGTCAGCGATGCGGCATGCTCGCCCGTCTCGATGCCGCGGCCCGCCGCCTCCACGCCGAAGATCCGGACATCCTTGTCGTCGAGGAAGGGATGGAACAGGCCGATGGCGTTCGAGCCGCCGCCGATGCAGGCGACCAGCGCGTCCGGCAGGCGGCCTTCCGCCTCCACGATCTGCTCGCGCACCTCCTTGCCGATCACCGACTGGAAGTCGCGCACCATGGCCGGATAGGGATGCGGGCCCGCCGCCGTGCCGATGATGTAGAAGGTCTCCTCCACATTCGCCACCCAGTCGCGCAGCGCCTCGTTCATGGCGTCCTTGAGCGTGCGCGAGCCCGACGTCACGGGCTTGACCTCCGCGCCGAGCAGCTTCATGCGGAAGACGTTCGGCTTCTGCCGCTCCACATCCTCCTCGCCCATATAGACGACGCAGGGCAGGCCGAAGCGCGCGCACACCGTCGCGACCGCCACGCCATGCTGGCCGGCGCCGGTCTCTGCGATGATGCGCGTCTTGCCCATGCGCCGGGCGAGCAGGATCTGGCCGAGGCAGTTGTTGATCTTGTGCGAGCCAGTGTGGTTCAGCTCGTCGCGCTTGAAATAGACCTTCGCGCCGCCGAGATGCTCGCTCAGCCGCTCGGCGAGATAGAGCGGGCTCGGCCGGCCGGCATAGGTGGCGTTGAGCGAGGCCAGCTCGGCATGGAAGGCCGGGTCGGCCTTCGCCGCCTCGTAGGCCTCCTCCAGCTCCAGGATGAGCGGCATCAGGGTTTCCGCGACGAAGCGGCCGCCGAATATGCCGAAATGGCCGCGCTCGTCGGGTCCCGAGCGATAGGTGTTGGGTACGCTGTCGGTCTTCACTTGGGTCATGATCTTTGCCGGCATTCGTGCCGTGTTTGGCGCGTGCGGCCCGATTGCCGCCGCCTCCTCCGGGCCCTACTTACCGCGCCGCCCGGGCCGCCTCAATGAATTTCCTGATCAGGCGCGCATCCTTCACCCCCGGCGCGCTCTCCACGCCGGAGGAAACGTCGACAATGGGCGCCCCCGTCACCGCGATGGCCCGTGCGACATTCTCCGCCGTCAGCCCGCCCGACAGCATGAAGCCGGCGCGCGGGGCCCCGT
Organism: Kaustia mangrovi; assembly: GCF_015482775.1. Taxonomy (GTDB): domain Bacteria; phylum Pseudomonadota; class Alphaproteobacteria; order Rhizobiales; family Im1; genus Kaustia; species Kaustia mangrovi. Next base: position 1,609,726 of record NZ_CP058214.1, read on the forward strand.
CGGCCTCCATCAGGTGCCAGTCGAAGGTGATGCCGTTGCCGCCGGGCAGCGCCTCGGCAAGGTTCTCCGGCGCCTTGGCATCGTAGAGGATCAGTGCGGCGGCGTCCCCATAGGCCTCCGCCCCCCGCACATCCCCGGCGTCGCGCACCTTCACCGCCTTGATGACCGGGGTGGCGAAGCGCTCCGCGATCTCGCGCACGCGCTCCGGGCTCTCATGGCCGTGGGCCTGGATAAAGTCCGGGCGGATCGCCTCGACGATCTCCCGCAGCGTCGCGTCGTCGGCATCGACCGTCAACGCCACGATGCGGGCGCGCCCCTTCGCGCGGGCGGCGAGCTCGCGCGCGGTATCGAGGCTCACATGGCGCGGGCTCGGCGGATAGAAGACGAGACCGACGAGGTCGGCCCCCGCCTCGAGCGCCGCGTCGAGCGCGGCCGCGCTCGTCAGCCCGCAGATCTTGATGTCCACCGCCATGATGTCCGTCACTCCCGGGCTGCGGAGCGGGCCGACCCAATCTCGTCGAGAATGGCCCGCGCGGCCTCCGCCGGGTCGTCGGCGCGGGTGATCGGCCGACCGATCACGAGAATGTCGGCACCGTCGGCCAGGGCGCTCGCGGGCGTCGCCACGCGCTTCTGGTCGCCATGTGCGGCGTTTTCCGGCCGGATGCCGGGCACGACCGTCAGGAAGGGCCCCGGGACCCGCCGGCGCAGCGCGCGCAGATCGTTCGCGCTGCAGACCACGCCGTCGAGCCCGCAATCGTGCGCCAGCCGGGCAAGGGTCAGCACATGGCCGGTCGGCGTGTCCTCGCCGCCGAGATTGTAGCCGAGCGTGGTGAGGTCGACGACGTCGAGGCTGGTGAGCACCGTGACCGCGATCAGCTTCGGGCGCCTCGCCTCGTCGATCTCGGCGACCGTCTCGCGCGCGGCCCGCAGCATGGCCGGCCCGCCGGAGGCATGGACGTTCACGATGGCCGGCAGGGGATCGAGCGACATGAGCGCGCGCAAGCCGCCCGCGACGGTGTTGGGGATGTCGTGCAGCTTCAGGTCCAGGAAGATCGGAACGCCCGCCTCCGCCACGCGCTCATAGCCCGCCCGGCCATGGGCGTAGAAGAACTCCAGCCCGATCTTGACGTAGCCGACCGTGCCGGCGAGCGCGCGGGCAAGGCCCGCCGCGGTTTCGGGATCGGTGGTGTCGAGCGCGACACAGATCGGATTGTCCGGCGGTGCCATGGGTCTCCCTGTCGTCCAGTCGGCGAAGATCTCCGCACGCCCTGTCATATAGTGCGTGCGTGCGCCTTATAGCAGACCGGCCCGCCCGGGAAAACGGGAGCGGGCCGGGCGCCGGGTGGCGATCCTGTCCAATTAGAACGGCACCGGCCCACTCCCCCACCCGGCCACCCACGGAAGTATCATCTCATGGGTGGCCGGGTGGGGGAGTGGGCCGGTGCAGCCTGACCGGATAACACGCTAGAGCATATTTCACTCAAGTTGGGACAGACCGCTCATCCCGGCGAAAGCCGGGATCTGTCGCCAACTGCCTGAGATCCCGGCTTTCGCCGGGATGAGCGGAGAGGAATGCCGATTCAACCTGACCGCAATCTGTTCTAGCCGGCCACGCGCTCGTGGATGAGCATGGCTCCGGCGAGATCCTCGAGCGCGGCACCGACCGACTTGAAGACCGTGATCTCCTCCTCGCTCTCGCGGCCACGCGAACGGCCAGCCACGAGATCGAACAGATCCGCGCGGATCCGGTCCTCGCTGAGCGCGCCGGAGCGGACCGCCTGCACGATATCGCCGGCCTCCGACAGCGCCCCCTCGCGCGTGTCGACGAAGACCGAGCCGCGCCGCATCGCCTCGTCGTCGCTCTCGCGCAGCTCCGGCTTGAACGCGCCGACGAGATCGAGATGGGCGCCGGGCTTCAGCCATGCGCCCTCCACCAGCGGACGGTCGGACATGGTCGCGCAGGACACGATGTCGGCCTCGCCCACGGCGGCGGCGAGATCGCCGCACATCTGCGCCTCGAAGCCCTCCCGGCCGAGTTCGGCGGCGAGTTCGGCCGCCTTCTCCCGCGTGCGGTTCCACACCGAGACCCGCCGGATCGGGCGGACGGCGGCATGGGCGCGCACGAGATGGCCGGCAAGGGCGCCCGCGCCCACCATGACCATGGTGTCGGCGTCCTTGCGGGCGAGATAGTCGGCGGCGAGCGCGGAGGCGCAGGAGGTGCGCCGCACGGTCAGTTCCACCCCGTCGATGATCGCGACCGGCGCGCCGGTCTCGCCCGAGATCAGGAAATAGGAACCCTGGATGCTCGGCCGTCCGGCGGCGGGATTGTCGGGGAACACGGTGAGCACCTTGAGGCCGATGAAGCCGTCGCCGGCCGCGGCGTCGGAGAAGTCCGACCAGGCGGGCATGAGCAGCAGCGTTGCCTCCGGGTGGCCCGCGCGCTCGACCCCGTGATGATGGCGCAGCGGCGCCACGATCCCGCTCGCGAACCCCTTGCGCAACGCCTCCACCATGTCGCCATAGCTGACATGGCGGCGGATTTCCTCTGCCGAAATGACCTGCATGCTTCCCCTTCGGATGGCTGTGGCCGCCTGGACCGGACCGGATGACGGGCTCCTGCCGCACGCGCGGCGGGGCCGCTGCGGCCTAGTCGCGGGATGTGAGTGAGTGGCCGGAGGCCTCGCCGGCATGGCGGCCGGAGCCCTGCCCGGACTTGAGCGTGCGGACCTCCGCCTCCGCGCGGCGCGCGGCCTTGCGCCACTTGCCCTGGGCGAACCAGGCACTCGCCCCGCCGATCAGCATGCCGAGCACGATGGAGGCCAGCAGCAGCGCATAGAGCGGCAGCGAGACGGAGAACCACGGATCGGTCGTGGAAAAGGGATCGAGCGAGAAGGTCACCCATTCCCTGTTGGCCACCGCCACCACGATGATGATCAGCGCGGCGGGAACGCCGACGATCCAGGACACTGTTCGCTTCACGGGCCTGCTCTCCGGATAGGCGTGGTCGATATGCCGGACGCGCGGGCGAGCGCCCCGGCCGCTCCGTCAAACGGTTGGAGCCGATCGGCGGCGATGCGCCCGGCCAACCCCTGCGGGCACATTAAAGCAATGTCCATCGGGTTTGAAGCGGCAGCGTTTCGGGGCGAAACCCATGGAGGCAAGATATCGGGGGAGATGGCCGGAGCGCCCCGGCCGGCATGGGAAAGTCCGAAATCAGTCGGCGCCGTTCAGCCGCTCGCGCAGCTCCTTGCCGGTCTTGAAATAGGGCACGCGCTTGGCGTCCACCTCGACGGGCTCGCCCGTGCGCGGATTGCGCCCGACGCGCGCGTCGCGCTCCTTGATGGAGAACGCGCCGAAGCCCCTGAGCTCGACACGGTCGCCATCGGCGAGCGCGGTGCCGATCTCGTCGAGAATGGTGTTGATGATCCGTTCGACGTCACGCTGGTAGAGGTGTGGGTTCTGCTCAGCGATCCGCTGGATCAGCTCCGATTTGATCATTCCCCCCTCCACCGTCATCCGATTGTCCCCGGAATCGCTAACGGATACCCGCAAAGATTTAGTCGGGAGCCTGCCAAACCGATATCAGGCCGTCAAGACTAAGTCGTTCTGCACGAAGTGTTTTTCCCGTGGATGCAATCAAATTTGCCACACCCGGAAGACCGGCGCTGCGGGCAAGCCAGGCCAGCCCCAGAGGCACGAGGCTCAGCTCGTCGTCCTCCTCGACCTTCCAGTCCACCGCCTGGAGGTCCTTGGAGATGCCGCGCTCGGCCTCCAGCCAGTCGCGCGCCTGAGCCTCCCCGCCGATCTCGTCGATCAACTTCTCCTTCAGCGCCTGACGCCCGGAATAGACCCGGCCGTCGGCGAGCCGGCGCGCGGTCGCCGCGTCGAAGGGCCTGCGCTCGGCGACCAGCCCCACGAACCAGTCATAGGCGTCGTCGACCATGCCCTGGGTGACGGCGCGCGCCGCGTCGGTGGTCGGCTCGAAGGGCGACGGCACGGCCTTGAGCGGCCCGCTCTTCACCGATTCGACCGTCACGCCCAGCGAGGTGAGGAGGTCCTCCACCTGCGCCCACTGGAAGATGACGCCGATCGAGCCCGTGGTCGTGTTGCCGCGCGCCACGATATGGTCGCCCGCCACGGCGACGAGATAGCCGCCGGAGGCCGCGACCGTCCCCATGACGGCGACGACCGGCTTGTCGGCGGCGATCTTGCGGATCTTGCCGTAGAGCGCCTCCGCCCCGACGGTCGTGCCGCCCGGACTGTCGATGCGCAGGATGACCGCCTTCACCTGCTCGGCTTCGGCAATCTCGTCGAGCAGCTCCTGCTGCTTCTCGTCATTGACGATGATGCCCGTGATGTCGACACGGGCGACATGGCTGGCGAAGCGGTCGAAATAGCCCGCTCCGAGACTGGTCAGGCCCGCCGTCACCAGCACCGCCAGAATGGCGATGACGGCGACGAACCGCCAAAGGGAAAGCCGCCGTTTCAGGCGGCGGCGGGCGGCAAGCGCGTCGGCGTCGAGTACCATGGCAGCCTCTGAAGGGTCCGGCGGCCGGAGGGGCCGCCGGACGTCCGGTCAAGCGCGGTTACTTCGTGTCGTCGGTGTCGTCGGTCTCGTCGGCGTCGTCGTCCCCGGCCTCCTGCTGGGCCTTGGACAGGGCGGCACCGAGGATGTCGCCGAGCGAGGCGCCGGAGTCGGTGGAGCCGTACTGGGCGACCGCGGCCTTCTCCTCGGCGATCTCGAGCGCCTTGATGGAGACCGAGATCTTCCGGCTGGACTTGTCGAACTGGGTCACCCGGGCGTCGAACTTGTCACCCACCGCGAAGCGCTCGGGGCGCTGCTCGGAGCGCTCGCGCGACAGGTCGGCACGGCGCACGAAGGTGGTGAAGTCGCTGTCGGCGATCTTCACGTCGAGGCCGCTGTCCTTGACGCCGACCACCTCGCAGGTGACCACGCCGCCCTTCTTCAGGCCGCGCAGGCTGTCGATCGGGTCGCCGGCAAGCTGCTTGATGCCGAGGCTGATGCGCTCCTTGTCGACATCGACGTCGAGCACCACCGCACGGGCCGTCTCGCCCTTCTGGTACTCCTGGATGACCTCCTCGCCCGGACGGTTCCAGTCGAGATCGGAGAGGTGGACCATGCCGTCGACATCGCCGTCCAGACCGATGAACAGGCCGAACTCGGTGATGTTCTTGATCTCGCCCTCGACCTCGGTGCCCTGGGGATACTTGGCCGCGAAGGCCTCCCACGGGTTCTCCAGGCACTGCTTGAGGCCCAGCGAGATGCGCCGCTTCTGCGGGTCGACCTCGAGCACCATGACCTCGACCTCCTGGCTCGTGGACAGGATCTTGCCGGGGTGCACGTTCTTCTTGGTCCAGCTCATCTCGGAGACGTGGACGAGGCCTTCCACACCTTCCTCCAGCTCCACGAAGGCGCCGTAGTCGGTGATGTTGGTGACCGTGCCCTTGACCCGCATGCCGACGGGATACTTCTCCTCCACGCCTTCCCACGGATCCTTCTCCAGCTGCTTCATGCCGAGGCTGATGCGCTGGGTCTCCGGATTGATCTTGATGATCTGCACCTTGACGGTCTGGCCGACGGAGAGGACGTCGGTCGGGTGGCCGACGCGCTTCCAGGCGATGTCGGTGACATGCAGCAGCCCGTCGATGCCGCCGAGATCAACGAAGGCGCCATAGTCGGTGATGTTCTTGACCAGGCCCTCCACGACCTGGCCTTCCGCCAGGCTCTGGACCAGCTCGGAGCGCTGCTCCGCACGGGTCTCCTCCAGCACGGCGCGGCGCGACACGACGATGTTGCCGCGGCGCTTGTCCATCTTGAGGATCTGGAAGGGCTGGGGAATGTTGAGCAGCGGGCCGACATCGCGGATCGGGCGGATATCGACCTGGCTGCCCGGCAGGAACGCCACCGCGCCGCCGAGATCGACGGTGAAGCCGCCCTTCACGCGGCCGAAGATCTGGCCTTCCACGCGCTCGTTCTTCTCGAACGACTTCTCCAGGCGCTGCCAGGCTTCCTCGCGGCGCGCCTTCTCGCGCGACAGGACGGCCTCGCCGAGCGCGTTCTCCACACGCTCCAGATAGACCTCGACCTCGTCGCCGACGTGAATGTCCTGTTCGTTGCCCGGGACCTGGAACTCGCGGAGCGGCACGCGCCCCTCGGTCTTCAGGCCCACATCGATCACCGCCAGGTCGTTCTCGACCGAGATGACCTTGCCCTTGACGACGGAGCCTTCGGCGATATCGTGATCGTGAAAGCTCTCCTGGAGGAGCTGGGCGAACTCCTCGCGCGTCGGGTTAAGTGTACCGGCAGTTGCGTCAGACATTAAAGCCTCTTTCAGTCAAATGCGGCTGGCCCACGGCTATGTCCGCAGGACATCCCGCCCCATGGTCCGCGTTCCGCGCGGCACCGCATGGCGGCAGGCAACCTCACTTCCGTCTCCGAATATCCTAGCGGGGATATGGAAACACTCAAGATCAACCCGCATGCAGGCGAAACCGCTTCCTGCATTGCGGGCCATATCGATCGGCGAATTGAAATCCAGCAGGGGACCGGATCCGCCGGTCCGGGCTGCTCGGGGAGGCCGGTGGCCGCTAGGGCCGCACACCTCCCGTTTCCCGATAGCTGTCGACAATGCCGACAGCGGCGCGAAACGCGGCTTCTATATCCAAATTCGAGGTGTCGAGCAAGTATGCGTCGTCGGCCTGGCGCAATGGCGCGTGCGTCCGGTTGCGGTCGCGGGCGTCGCGCTCGACCAGATCGCGCAGCACCGCATCGTAGCCAACCGCCTCGCCGGCGGCCTCCAGCTCCTTGCAGCGGCGCATGGCGCGCACCTCGTCGCTGGCGGTGACGAACAGCTTCACCTCCGCGTCCGGGCACACCACCGTCGCGATATCGCGCCCGTCGAGCACCGCGCCGGGCGGGGTGTGGGCGAACCGGCGCTGGCGGTCGAGAATGGCCTCGCGCACCGCCGGCATGGCGGCAACGACGGAGGCCGCCCGTCCGACATCGGAGCCGCGCAGCGCGGGGTCCTCGGTGTCCGCCATGTCGAGCGCGTGGGCCGCCGCGACGGCCGCCGCCTCGTCGGCGGGGTCGCCGCCCGCGCGCAGCACGGCGAGCGCGACGGCGCGATAGAGCGATCCGGTATCCAGATAGGCCAGGCCGTAATGGGCCGCAAGGCGCCGGGCGAGCGTTCCCTTGCCGGACGCCGCGGGACCGTCGACCGCGATGATCATGCCGCGTCCCTCGGCTCGCCGAGGCGCGCGCCGAGACCGGTCATGAGATCGGTGAAGGCGGGGAAGCTCGTGGCGATCATGGTGCCGTCGTCGACGGTGACGGGGGCGCGCGCGGCAAGCCCCAGCACGAGGAAGGCCATGGCGATGCGATGGTCCATATGGGTCTCCACCACCCCGCCGCCGGGCGGCGTGCCCATGCCCTCCACGACGAGGCTGTCCTCGCCGGCCTCCACCGTGACGCCGTTGGCCCGAAGCCCCGCCGCGACCGCGGCCAGCCGGTCGCTCTCCTTCACCCTGAGCTCGGCGAGCCCGGCCATCTCGGTGCGCCCCTCCGCGCAGGCGGCGGCGACCGCCAGCACGGGATACTCGTCGATCATCGAGGGCGCGCGCTCGGCCGGGACGCGCACGCCCCGGAGCCTGCTGGAGCGCACGACGAGATCGCCGACCGGCTCGCCGCCGGATTGGCGTTCGTTCGCGATCTCGATGTCGCCGCCCATCTCGATCAGCGTATCGACGAGTCCGCGGCGCGTCGGGTTGAGCAGAACGTTCTCCAGAACGATCTCGGAGCCTTCCGTGATCAGCGCGGCGACCAGCGGGAAGGCCGCCGAGCTCGGATCGGCGGGCACGGTGACCGGCTGGGGCTTAAGCTCGGCGAAGCCCGTGACGGCGATGCGCCGCCCGCCGCCCTCCTCCGCGACCTCCAGAGCCGCGCCGAAGGCCTTCAGCATGCGCTCGGTGTGGTCGCGCGTGGCCACCGGCTCCACGACCGTGGTGCGCCCCGGCGTGTTGAGGGCGGCCAGCAGGATCGCCGACTTGACCTGCGCGGAGGCCACCGGCAGCTCGTATGCGATGGGAACGGCTGCGCGCGCGCCCGTGACGAGGAGCGGCAGGCGGTCGCCATTCGTGCCGGAAAACCGTGCGCCCATCTGCTCCAGCGGCGCGGTGACCCGCGCCATGGGCCGGGTCTGCAGCGAGGCGTCGCCGGTGAATGTCGCGGCGATCGGCGTCGTCGCGACGAGGCCGAGGCAAAGCCGCGCGCCGGTCCCGGAATTGCCGAAGTCGAGCGGTCCGGCCGGCTGCGAGAACCCGCCGACACCGACGCCGTCGACATGCCATATGCCGTCGGCCGTGCGCTCGATATGCGCGCCGAGCGCGGCCATGGCGTGAGCCGTCGCCAACACGTCCTCGCCCTCGAGCAGCCCCGCAATGCGGGTTTCCCCGACGGCCAGCGCGCCGATCATGAGCGCGCGATGCGAGATGGACTTGTCTCCCGGCACCCGGACACGGCCGCTCAGGCCCCGCGATGCGCGGGCCACCATCGGTTTCTTGACCTCTTGGGACACCCGTTGACCATCCTGTCAGAGACACTTCCGTTTCGGGTCCGCCTCCTATCACAGCGCACCGGCCAAGTCACGCGCGTGACAATTGGGTTTTGACAGCGGATCATCACCGTGGCATGGGAAGCGCCGAATTCCAGATCAATCGCGAGGGTCTACCCGTGGTCAAACCGGAGCTTGGCACCAAACGCGTCTGCTCGAACTGCTCGGCGCGTTTCTACGATTTGAACAAGGATCCAATCGTGTGCCCGAAATGCGGCTACAGCTTCGTCGCCGAGACGTTGCTGCCGTCGAAGATGGATCAGCAGCAGCCCGCCGCGGCGCCTGCTCCCCGCAAGGCCGCCGAGGAGGAGACCACCGAGGAGGATGCCAATCTGGTGAGCCTCGACGAGGTCGAGGCCGACGAGGAGGCCGCCGCCGGCGACGACAATAGCGACGACATCGACGAGGTCGCCATCGATGACGGCGACACCATCAAGAGCGACGACGACACCTTCCTGGAGGAAGACGAGGAAGACGGCTCCGACGTGTCGGGCATCATCGGCGGGGGCGTGTCGGACGACGAGGACGACACCTGAGGCCGCGGGATCGCGGGCCGCAAACGGCACCGGACGACGGCCCGTCGAAAAGTCGAAAACTTATGCTTGATCATTGCGCGGCGCAGCCTTAAACATGCGTCGCGAGATCGGCACCGGGTCCCAACGAAACCGCCCGGCGCCTGCGATCTGCGAGACGTGTGGGGCCATAGCTCAGTTGGGAGAGCGCTTGAATGGCATTCAAGAGGTCGGCGGTTCGATTCCGCCTGGCTCCACCAATTTCCCCGCGGCGCGTGCCACATAGATCTTCCTTTCCAGGCACAGAAGATTCCTTTGAGGTCGAACCGGACCTTTGTGGATCGCGCGTCGAAGGTTGGCTGCGCCCCCTTCTTGCGAAGGCGCGGGAACACAACCAAGTAAACGCCATTGCAGCATAGGAGATGCACTCGACATGGACATGACCATCGCCGCCTCCGCCCCACCGGTTTCGCTGCGAGAAGTCCTGTCCCATGCCTGCATCCGTTTCCCTTTCCGGCCTGTCCTGGTTCACGCCTGACGGCACACCGCTTTTCTCCGATCTCAACCTGACCTTCGGCCCTGAGCGCACCGGTATCGTTGGACGAAACGGCACCGGCAAAAGCACGCTCCTGCACCTGATCGCGGGCCATCTGAGCCCGATGTCGGGGCAGATCGGTGCGGCTGGGTCCATTGCCATGATGCGCCAGGATACCATGGAGCATCCCGACGAGACCGTAGCCGATCTTTTCGCAGTGCGAGGGGCGCTCGACCTGCTCGACCGCGCCGAGGCGGGCGAGGCCACGGTCGATGATCTGGCCGAAGCCGACTGGACGCTGCCCGCCCGGATTGACGCCGTGCTTGCCAGATGTGGCTTGTCGGCCGAGCCGCAGACCCTGCTTGCCACGCTTTCCGGCGGACAGCGCACCAGGGCGGCCCTGGCCGCGCTGATCTTGGCAGAGGCCGATTTCCTGCTGCTGGATGAGCCGACAAACAACCTCGACCGGGACGGACGCAGGGCCGTGATCGATCTCATCGGCACCTGGAAGGGCGGCGCGATCGTCGCGAGCCACGACCGGGGGCTTCTGGAGGAAATGGACGCCATCGTCGAACTCACGTCGCTTGGCGCGACCCGATATGGTGGCAACTACACCGCCTTTCGGCAGCAAAAGAATACCGAGCTGGAGGCAGCGACGCGCGACTTGAACCATGCCGAAAAGACCCGCACCGAGGCCGCACGTCGTGCACAGCAGGCGGTCGAGCGCAAGGCCCGCAAGGACAGTGCCGGACGCAAGGCACGGGCGAAAGGCGATCAACCGAAAGCCCTCATGGATGCTGCCAAGGATCGAGCCGAAGCGTCGCGCGGCGCGGGTGCCCATCTGCGCGAAGCCCGGCGCGATGCGGCAGAGGAGACACTTGCGGCCGCACGCGAAAAGGTCGAGATATTGGAGCCCCTTCGCATGGAGATCGCACCGACCGGCCTCCCCCTCGGAAAAACCGTTCTGCGGCTGGATCATGTGACGGGCGGGCACGATCCGGACTGCCCGACGATCCGCGATCTGTCACTGACCGTCACCGGCCCCGAGCGGATCGTCATCGCCGGCCCGAACGGCAGTGGAAAGACCACGCTTCTCAAGCTGATCACCGGTCAGCTCACATCCCAGCGGGGACAGGTGGACCGCTCCGTCGCATTCGCAATGCTGGATCAGCATGTCGGCTTGCTCGATACCGAGCTGAGCCTGCGCGAGAATGTCCTGAGGGCGTACCCTGCCATGACTACGCATACGGCCCATGCGGCTTTGGCACGCTTCGGGTTCCGCGCGGATGACGCCCTGCGCCTCGCGGGCAATCTGAGCGGGGGCGAGCGGCTGCGCGGTGGTCTGGCCTGCGCCCTTGGCGGCACTCCGCCACCCGCATTGCTGATTCTGGACGAGCCGACCAACCACCTTGATCTTGACGGCATCGAAGCCTTGGAAGCGGCGCTGACGGCTTATGATGGAGCGGTCCTGGTCGTGAGCCACGATCAGACGTTCCTCAAATCGCTCAAACCGGACAGGGTTGTTCAACTATAGCAATGACGGCTTTGTCTTCGCCGAACCGTCGCCGCGAACGGCCGCATAGACCGGGTGAAAGGCTATCGGCCGATTCAGGAAAGGCCTGCGCGTTTCAGTGACCTACTCTATGGAAAATGAGCACCCTGGATGGCGCTGACAGGACGAGCTGAGCGACATGGGCCACCCCGGCAATCCTGCCAGATATCCGGAACGGCCCGCGCAATGCGCGACGGGTCGGTTCGCATGGACCCCGAAACCGGCGGTCCGCCTCTTCTCATGTCTTGAATGCAGGGGCGTGCAGGCCATATTAATGGCATCCGTGTGCGATGGTGCCGACTATGGGCCATCGGCGGGTTCGGGGCCGATGGGGCCCGTCCGCCGGACACGGATGTCGAGAAGCTGCTTTACAAGGGCTTTGCACATGTCTCGCGTGTCTGTTTTCTCGAGCCCGCTGCTTGTGGGCTTCGACGAGGTGGAGCGGATGCTGGACCGGGTCTCCAAGACGTCCGGAGACGGCTATCCGCCGTACAATATCGAGCGTCTGCCGGCGGAAGACGGCGCGGCCGAGCGCCTTCGCATCACGCTCGCGGTCGCGGGGTTCCGCCGCGAGGAGCTCGAGATCATCCTGGAAGACAACCAGCTCGTCATTCGCGGCAAGCAGGCGGAGGAGGCCGACAAGGCCTATCTGCACCGCGGCATCGCCGCCCGCCAGTTCCAGCGCGCCTTTGTCCTCGCGGAAGGCATGGACGTCGTCGACGCCTCGCTCGACAACGGGCTTCTGTCGATCGACCTGGAGCGGCCGGAACCGGAGCGCGTGGTCCGCAAGATCGCGATCAACGGGCTGGATAGCTGACCATGCCGGACGACGAGACATATGCCCGACGGCCACAAACCGGTGGCGCGGGCACGACGGTGGCGCCCCGGGCGCGGCCGTTTCTCAGAAGGAGTTTGTGATGAGTGTCGTTCTGAGTAGAGAGAATGCGATCATGAGCACGACGGAGCTCGCCTCGCTGGGCGGCGGCGAGATCGGCTATGTGCGCGAGATCGAGATCGACAAGGCCGCGGAGCTGCTCGGCTCCTCGGTGGACGTTCCCGCCGACACCACATTGTTCGCGCTCTATTCCGCAGATGGCACGCCCATGGCCATCGCCGACAGCCGCGAAGGGGCGCTCGCCAACGCGTTCGAGCACGATCTGGAAGCCATTTCCGTTCACTGACACCGGCTTGCGGCCCGACAGAGAGCCGCCGCCGCCCCCTCCTCCCCGATGGCCGGGACCGGTGCGCCAGCGCCCGGCCGGACCGCATCGCCGCATCCGACAAGACAACACCCCTGGGCCGCGACCGGCTCAGGGGTGTTCGTTCAGTCCGGCAGGCCGGGTGGGGGAGCGGGCCGGTGCCGCAGAATCAGACAGGAGACGCCCTTCAGGCGGCGTGCGAGGCCGAGGCGGCGGGCTCTGTGAGGATGGAATAGAGCGCGCCTGCGCTGTCCGATCCCCTGAGCTTGGCCACGATGGCGGGATCGCGCAGCAGGCGCGAGATCCGGGCCAGCGCCTTGAGATGGTCCGCGCCGGCGCTTTCCGGCGCCAGGAGCAGGAAGACCAGATCGACGGGCTGGTCGTCCACCGCGTCGAACTCGATGGGATGGGCAAGCCGCGCGAAGACGCCATAGAGGCGGTCGAGGCCGGCGAACTTGCCGTGCGGAATGGCGATTCCCTGCCCGAGGCCGGTCGATCCGAGGCGTTCGCGTTGCAGGAGCGTCTCGAACACGGTGCGCGTGTCGAGGTCTGCAAGGCGCCCGGCGAGCTGGGACAGCTCCTGGAGCGCCTGTTTCTTGCTGCTGGCCTTCAGCGACGGCACGATGCCGTCGGCCGGAAGTATGTCAGACAGCTGAACCATGGGATTGTCCTTCACCTAGTGTGCCGGATATCCGGCCCCTTGCGAGGGATACGGTCGGCGGACCTAAGCCGCCCCCCGGGCGCTCAGCGCGCTGGGATCGATCCAACCGATATTCCCGTCGTCCCGGCGATAGACGACATTCAACCCGCCATGGGCGGCGTTGCGGAACAGAACGACGGGCGCATCGGAAATGTCGAGCTGCATCACGGCCTCGCCCACCGTCAGCTCGTTGAGCTGGGCGGTATCCTCGGCAATGACGACCGGATTGAGATCCGGCGGCTCGTTGCTCTCCTCCCCGGCGGCGGCGATCACGAACCGCGTCGCCTCGAAGCTCTCCACCGGCTCGCGCCTGTGGGCATGATGGTCCTTGAGCCGCCGCTTGTAGCGCCTGAGCCTCTTCTCCAAACGGTCCGCCGCCTGGTCGAAGCTGACGCGCGCGTCCGACGCCTGGGCGCTCGTATGCAGGGTGATGCCCGTCGTGAGATGAAGCGTGCAGTCCGTCTGGAACATGCTGCGCTCCTTCTCCACGGTGACCAGGGCGTTCACCGTACCGTCGAAATACTTGCCGACATCGCCTTCGAGCCGGTGCTCGATATGCGTACGCAGGGCATCGCCGACGTCGAAATTCTTTCCGATGATCTGAATCTGCATGGGCTTTTAACGCGGCCGCCGTGTTGGACTTCGTTACAGAGCGTCTTGCTTCTGCGATCCGCCCGGCATTGTGGTTCACACCTGATGTGGCTCACACCTGAGTGGTTCACACTCCAACGACTTCGTTGACCGGCTCGGGAAGGCCCGATCCTGAACGGGCTCCCCACCATTCGGCGGTGGGGGCGAACCTAGTGAGGGCGTGCCATCAAGTCAACGCCCTGCGCGCCACCCCTGTGAATAAATTGTGACGCCTGAGCGATATGTGATGGCGGCCGCCGCGCGGCGCAACGTCAAATTCGCGATGGGGCCCAATGGATTGACGGAAAAAATTCAACTTTTGAAAAAGTCTAGATATTTTTTTCCCGCCTACGTTGTACGGACGACGGAATCCCCAGCGCCTCGCGGTACTTGGCCACCGTCCGCCGCGCAATATCGATTCCCGTCGCGCGCAGGAGTTCCACGATCCGGTCGTCGGACAGGATCTCACCCGGCTTCTCCGCGTCGATGAGCGCCTTGATCCGGTGACGGACGGCCTCCGCGGAATGGGCCTCGCCGCCCTCCGCCGACGCAATCGCGGCGGTGAAGAAGTATTTCAGCTCGAAGATGCCGCGCGGGGTGGAGACATATTTGTTGGCGGTGACGCGGCTGACCGTGGATTCGTGCATCTCGATGGCATCCGCGACGGTCCGCAGATTGAGCGGGCGCAGATGTTCCACGCCGTGCACCAGGAAGGCGTCCTGCTGGCGCACGATCTCGCGCGCGACCTTGAGGATCGTGCGCGCCCGCTGCTCCAGGCTCTTCACCAGCCAGTTGGCATTGGCGTAGCACTCCGACAGATAGACCTTGTCCTCCTCGCGCGCGGTGCGGCTGACATTCGCGTAATACTGGTTGTTGATCAGCACGCGCGGCAGGGTCTCGCTGTTCAGCTCCACGATCCAGGACCCGTCCGGCGCGGCGCGCACGAAGACATCCGGCACGACGGGATGCACGACGACCGATCCGTAGGCGTTGCCGGGCTTGGGGTTCAGCCGGCGCAGCTCCGCCACCATCGCCTTCAGGTCGTCCATGTCGACGCCGCAGACCTTCCTCAGCGCCGCGAAATCGCGCCGGGCGAGGAGCTCCAGATTGTCGACCAGCGCGGCCATGGCGGGATCGTAGCGGTCCTGCTCCACAAGCTGGATCGCCAGGCACTCCTTGAGATTGCGCGCGAACACGCCGGGCGGGTCGCATTGCTGCATGGTGCCCAGCACCCGCTCCACCGCCTCGCGCGAGGCGCCGAGCGTCTGCGCGACGGTGTCGATATCGGCGGCCAGGTAGCCCGCATCGTCGAGCATGCCGATCAGATGGACGCCGATCAGCCGGTCGGACGGGTCGGTGATGGCGATGGCAAGCTGTTCGGAGAGATATTCCGCCAGGGTGATCTGATGGCTGACCGTGGCCTCGAGCCCCGTCTCGCCGCCGGCCTGCCCGGACGGCCTCAGCGAGCTCCAGCCCGGATCGCCGCTCTCGCCGTAGGGCGCGCCCGCATCGCCGGAGCCATAGGTCTCGCCCGTGTCGCCGGCCGGCGTCTCCGTGCCCTCGCGCGCGTCGTCCGGGGCCGCCGCCTCCGCAGGCTCGGCCGGCGCGTCCGCGACAGTCTCGTCGCTTTCCAGGAGCGGATTGCGCTCCAGCTCGGTTTCCACATAGGCGGAGAGGTCGAGATTCGACATCTGCAACAGGCGGATCGCCTGCTGCAACTGCGGCGTCATGACCAGGGTCTGTCCCTGGCGCAGTTCGAGCGTCGGCTTCAGTGCCATCGCCTGTGATCGGCCGGCGGTATCGGCGGTCCGGCATATCGCGACGGCGCGGCCATGGCCTGGACACCGTCGGCCGGCATCCTACAGCGTGAATTGCTCGCCGAGATAGAGCCGCCGAACCTCCCTGTTGCGGACGATCTCGTCCGGCTCACCCTCCATCAGGACCCGACCTTCGTGAATGATGAGGGCTCTGTCGATGAGTTCGAGCGTTTCTCGCACGTTGTGATCTGTAATAAGCACCCCGATTCCCCGAGCGGTGAGGTGACGCACCAGTTCGCGTATATCACCGATCGCAATGGGGTCAATCCCGGCGAAGGGCTCGTCGAGGAGCATGAAACGAGGTCTGGCTGCCAGGGCTCGCGCAATTTCAACTCGTCGGCGCTCGCCACCAGATAGTGCCACAGCCGGCGTACTTCGCAAATGTGCGATCGCAAATTCATCGAGCAGCCCTCTAAGGACGCTTTCGCGCTTGTCCCGGCTGCGCTCCGTCAGCTCCAGGATGGCACGAATGTTCTCCTCCACCGTGAGGCCGCGGAATACGGATGCTTCCTGGGGCAGATAGCCGATGCCGAGCCGTGCCCGGCGATACATCGGCAGATGCGTGATATCGTCCCCGTCGAGCTCTATGGACCCGTAATCGGCGGCGATCAGACCGGTAATCATGTAGAATACCGTGGTCTTGCCCGCGCCGTTGGGCCCCAGAAGTCCCACAGCCTCGCCTCGTCGAACGGAGAGAGAGACACCGCGCACAACGGGACGGCGTTTGTAGCTCTTGCCGAGCGAGTGCGCGACAAGGCCCTGAGCGTCGGCGGCCCGTTCCTCCTCGGTGGGCTCCACCTGGAGGAACTCCTCCACATAGTGCTCAGCGCCGCGGTGACCGTTGCCTCCGGATCTCACACCAAGTTTGCCCAAGTCGCTCCGTTCCACGTCATTACCGCCCGGTTAGATTAATTTTTGGTGAAGCCGCCCGCGGCCGGGCACTGTCTCCCGGGCCGGACGGCGTCTGCCGTGCATCATTCCGGGATGAACCGGCCCTTGACGCGCCCGCCCGTCATCTGGCTTTCGCCGGTATCGAGATTGATGAAGAGCTTCTTGCCCGTCAGCACGGTGTCGCCCTGCGTCACCTCGACGTCGTCGCCCAGCGTGACCGTATTCGCATCCACGTCCATCCGCGCCCACTGGCCGCGGATCACCTGGTCGCCGCTGGTGATGACCACATTGCCCTTGGCATTGAGGAACTTCGCGTTGTTGAGCGAGTCCACATATTCGACCACGAGTTCGTTGCTCGTCAGGTTCACCTTGCCGCGCGTGGCCTCGACATGGCCGTTGAGCACGATGTGCTCCTTGTCGCGATCCACCTTCATGCTGTCGGCGGCGAAATCGACGGTCCTGGCCGTATTGCCGGCCTCCTTGAGACCCGTCGTGTCGACGGCCTGCGCCGCGGCCGGGCCGGCAAGCCCCGCCGGAAGCGCCATGCCGAGCGCGCACAATCCGGCAACCAGAGCCACCGGTGCGAAATGCGTCTTGCCTCTCATCGAGCCCCCTGCGGACGATCTATCCCACATCATGCCTCACTGCGAGTCCTGCTTGCCCCTGTCGCCCGAGACCGTCCCGCGCACCGTATTCAAGAACAGAATCTTCCGCCCGTCATCCCAGATCTCGATGCCCCGGGCATGAATCGTCCCGTCGGAGAACACCACGTCGACGGGCTCCTCGGAGCGCAGACGCCAGTTCTTGAGCAGGATCTGCGCCTTGTCGAGCTGGGCGGTATACTGCCCGGTGCTGGTGAGCCGGACATTGCCGGACAGGTCGAGCGTGTCGCTCTCGCTGTCATAGACACCGTCGTCGGCGACGATCGCCAGGAGGTCGCCGCTGCCCTTGAGCTTCAGCTCGCCGCGCACCGCTTCGAGGTAGACGATATTGGGCTCCGTCTCGCTCTGGCGTGCGCTCTTGGCGGTCACCTCATAGGCCTGGTTCTCCCGGTCGAAGCCCGTGAAGCGCGGCTTCTGGATCTCCAGGCTGTCGGCCGGCGGCGTCGCCCGGTCCTCCGCCGGCATCTTCGGCACGGTCCCGTCGAACATGCCGAGCTGGACGAGGAAGAAGACGACCAGCCCGACAAGCGCCGCCGTCAGCGCCCATGCCATGAAGCGGGCCCGCCGGATCATCCCGCCCGTACGGCCGGCCGCAGGCGTCCGCCTGTCCGGCGCGGACGCGGAATGAGGTGTCTTCACCTGCGGATTGGTCGCAACCATGTCGAGACCGCCTGAACGCCGCATCCCCTCGCCTGCCCGGATATTCCCGATATCCCGCGGCGCCGACGCGGCCCGTTACACGAGCTTTCCGTGCAAATCTGCACCGGACTAATGTGTAAATATGTCCTCTTCGCTCCATCCGGCAAGGTCAAGCGTTGCGCGGACAGGCAGAAAACCGAAGCAGGCGGCGGCAATTTCCGCCCGCCCCTCGCGCTCCAGCAGCCCGTCGAGCCGGGCTTTCAGCTCGTGCAGATAGAGCACGTCGGAGGCCGCATAGTGCTGCTGCGCCTTCGTCAGTTCCTCAGCGCCCCAGTCGGAGCTCTGCTGCTGCTTGGACAGATCCACCCCGAGCAGCTCTCGGCACAGATCCTTCAGCCCGTGGCGGTCGGTATAGGTGCGCACGAGCTTGGAGGCGATCTTCGTACAGTACACCGGCCTCGTATCCGCGCCCAGATAATGGCGGAGCACGGCGACGTCGAAGCGGGCATAGTGGAACAGCTTCACCACGCCCTCGTCCTCCAGCATGGCCTTCAGATTGGGCGCCTCGAAGCGCGTCGGATCGATCTGGACCAGATGGGCCGTGCCGTCGCCGCTGGAGAGCTGGACGAGGCACAGGCGGTCGCGATGCGGGTTCAGCCCGAGCGTCTCGGTGTCGACCGCCACGGCAGCGCCAAGATCCAGTGATGCGGGGATGTCGCCCTTATGGAGCGTGATCTTCATGGCTGCCGGACTGCCTCGGCAGAGGCGCTCCGGAGCCGGCGGCTCGGCCCGCCATCGCCGGAGAGCGTGAGAAAACATGGTGCCCAGGAGAAGACTCGAACTTCCACGGGGTTGCCCCCACTAGCACCTGAAGCTAGCGCGTCTACCAATTCCGCCACCTGGGCATCGTGGGCGATGACATAGTGGCATCCGGGCATCATTGTCAACTCGTCTCGCAACATTCCCCGCCGATCGTTTCCGCCCGCCCCACGACAGAGCGTCTCAAGGCCCGCTTGGCGGTTGCTGGCGGCGCACGAGCATTGCATTCTCGCGCGAGACCGGTAAAACGCCGGACAAGGCGAACAGACACCCCGGGCCCCGTCGGCACGCGGCACGGCCCGGGCGGCAAGACTTGAATGAGGATCCTCGCAAAGTGGCCCAGACGTCCGACAAGCTGGTAACCATCATCGGCGGCTCCGGTTTCCTCGGCAGCCATATCGTGCGCGCGCTGGCCAAGCGCGGTTACAGGATCCGCGTCGGCGTGCGCCGCCCGGACACGGCCGGCCACCTCCTGCCGCTCGGCATGGTCGGCCAGATCATGCCGGTCCAGGCGAATGTACGCTATCCCGCATCGGTCGCGGCGGCCTGCGCCGGCGCCGACGCGGTCATCAATCTGGTGGGCGTCCTCGCCCCGTCCGGACGGCAGACCTTCGAGGCGGTCCATGTCTTCGGCGCGGAGGCGGTGGCCCGCGCCGCCCGCGAGGCCGGCGCGAAGACCATGCTCCATGTCTCCGCCATCGGCGCCGACCCCGAATCGCCGGCCGAATACGGCCGCACCAAGGCCGAGGGCGAGGCCCGCGTGCGCCAGGAGTTCCCGGAGGCGACCGTGTTCCGGCCCTCCATCGTGTTCGGCCCGGAGGATTCCTTCTTCAACCGATTCGCCGCCATGGCCCGCTTCTCGCCCGTCCTGCCGCTCATCGGCGGAGGCCACACGCGCTTCCAGCCCGTCTTCGTGGGCGACATCGCCAGGGCGGCGGCCGCGGTCGTGGACGGCGCGGAGACCGGCGGCAAGCCCTACGAGCTCGGCGGCCCGGAGGTCCTGACCTTCCGGGAGCTCATGGAGTTCATGCTGAAGACCATCCGGCGCAAGCGCGTCCTCATGCCGGTCCCGTTCCGGCTCGCGCGGCTCCAGGCGAGCCTCCTCCAGCTCCTGCCCAACCCGCTCCTGACCGTCGACCAGGTGACCATGCTGGAGCGGGACAATGTGGTCGGCGACGCGGCCCTGAACGAGCACCGCACCTTCGAAGCCTTCGACATCGCCCCGCGCGCCATCGAGGCCATCGTGCCGGACTATCTCGTCCGCTTCCGCCGCACGGGACAGTACGAACCGCCCCAGCGGGACTAGCGGCGCCCGCACCGGCCCGCTCCCCCACGAGTCCTTGCGTTTAGAACGGCACCGGCCCGCTCCCCCACCCGGCCACCCATAAATCATGATCCCGTGGGTGGCCGGGCGGGGGAGCGGGCCGGGGCCGCTGCAGCAAAAGACACTACTCAGCCCATATAGAGCACGCCCAGCAGCACGATGCCGAGTGCCACCCTGTAGAGCACGAAGACCAGCATGCTCGTGCGCCGCAGGAGCGCCATCATGGCAGCGATCGAGGCGAGCGCGGCGACGAAGCTCAGCCCCGCCCCCATCACGGCGCCGGCCTGCAGCGCGACATCGCCGCTGCGCGCGAGCTCCACGCCGATGGCGAGACCGGCGCCAAGAATGGTCGGGATCGACAGCAGCATGGAGAACCGCGCCGCCTCCGTGCGCTCGTAGCCGAGCCAGCGCGCCATGGTCATGGTCACCCCCGACCGGCTCGCGCCCGGCAGGATGGAGAAGATCTGCGAGAGGCCGACCAGTATGGCATCGCCCCAGCCCATGTCCTTCATCCGCCGGTCGAGCGCACCGCCGCGGTCGGCGATGTAGAGCAGCACGGCGAAGACCAGATTGGCCCAGGCGATGACGGCGAGCGTGCGCACGCTGTCGAGCAGGCCGGAGCTCATGACGAGGAAGCCCACCACGACGATGGGCACCGTCGCCGCGGCGAGATAGAGCAGCAGCCGCGCGCGCGCCGTGAGCCGCCCGCGCAGGAGGTCGAGGAGCCCCATCGCGAGCTCCAGCACGTCGCGCCAGAAATAGATCATCACCGCAAGGAGGCTGCCCACATGGATCGCCACATCGATCAGCGGGCCCTCGTCCGGCAGCACCGTGAGGAGGTGAACGAGGTTGAGATGCGCGCTGGAGCTGATCGGCAGGAACTCGGTGAGCCCCTGGATCAGCGCGAGGATGATGACCTGCTCGATTGTCACGGAACCCCGAACCTTTTCTGTTTTCGGGTTGCTGCGCCGGCCCGCACCCCCACCCGGCCACCCATGAGATCATGCTTGCCAGGGATGGCCGGGTGGGGGCGCGGGCCGGTGCAGCCAGAGAGCCGAATCGCTTGCCGCCTCCCCCTGAAGACTTCTATATCGGCGGCGGCAGGCGCGGCAACATGGCAGCGCATTGCGGAGATGGACCGTCCATATGGCCGTTTCCGGGCAGGGGCGACACGATCTGGCCGTATTCCGCTGGCATCAGCGCGCACATGCCCGATAGCCTCCGCCGGCCTCTTTGACGCATACTGGCGGCGCCACGATCCGCGACAGACCTCGCCGGCGCGGATACGTGCGGGGGGCAGACCACGACACCATCCGGCGACCAGACGGCATGCACGGACCCTGAATGCCCAAGCTCTACCACTTTCCGCTCGATCCGTTTTCCCGCCGCATCAGGCTGGCGCTCGGCGAATATGGCGCCGATGCCGAGCTGGTGGAGGAGCGCCCCTGGGAACAGCGCGAGGGCTTTCTCGCCCTCAACCCGGCGGGCGCGCTGCCCGTCATGGTCGACGACGACCGCACGGTGATCGCCGGCATCGAGGCGCTTTCGGAATATCTGGAGGAGACGCGCGGCGCGAGGAACCGGGTCACGCTCCTCGGCGAGACACCCGCCGAGCGCGCGGAGACGCGCCGCCTCGTCGCCTGGTTCGACATCCGGTTCCATCGCGAGGTCGGCCGGCTCGTGCTCGGCGAGAAGGTGGAGAAGCGCTTCGCCAAGCCGGGACAGGGCGGCGGCGCGCCCCACATGAAGGCGGTACGCGTCGGCCTCAACAATATCCGCCACCATCTCGACTATATCGGCTTCCTGTCGGAGGCGCGGAACTGGCTGGCCGGCGACCGGCTGACCCATGCCGATCTCGCCGCGGCGGCGCATCTCTCCTGCATCGACTATCTGGGCGACGTGCCCTGGAGCGAGAACGCCGCAGCCAAGCAGTGGTACCAGCGCATCAAGTCCAGACCCTGCTTCCGCCCGCTGCTCGCCGACCACATTCGCGGCATGCCGCCGCCGCGGTTTTATGCGGATCTCGATTTCTGAGGTATCGTCCGCGCGCCATGACGCAGGCGCTGAAACAGACCATTCGCGACCGCGCCCTGAAGGAAGGGTTCGACACGGTGGGCTTCGCCGCCGCCGACGCCATTCCCCATGCCGGGCAGGCGCTGGAGCGCTTCGTCGCCCAGGGCCGGCATGGCGACATGACCTGGATGGCGGAGACGGCGGAGCGGCGGGCGAGCCCCACCGCGCTGTGGCCGGATGCCCGCAGCGCCATCATGCTGGGCATGAATTACGGCCCCGACATGGATCCGCTCGCGCGCCTTGAGGACAGGGCCCGCGGCGTGATCTCCGTCTATGCGCTCGGCCACGACTACCACGACATCGTCAAGAAGCGGCTGAAGCGCGTGGCGCGCTGGCTCGCGGAGACCGAGGGCGCCGAGGTCAAGGTGTTCGTCGACACCGCGCCGCTCATGGAGAAGCCGCTCGCCCAGGCCGCCGCCCTCGGCTGGCAGGGCAAGCACACCAATCTCGTCTCGCGCGATTTCGGTTCCTGGCTGTTCCTCGGCGCGATCCTGACCAGCGCCGAGATCGCGCCCGATGCGCCGGAGACCGACCATTGCGGCCGCTGCCGCGCCTGCCTCGACATCTGCCCGACCGACGCCTTTCCGGCCCCTTACGAGCTCGATGCGCGGCGCTGCATCTCGTATCTCACCATCGAGCACAGGGGCCATATCCCGCTCGAGTACCGCAAGCCCATGGGCAACAGGATCTATGGCTGCGACGATTGCCTGGCGGTATGCCCGTGGAACAAGTTCGCCCGGGCCGGGCACGAGGCGAAGCTCTCAGCCCGAGACGCGCTGCGCGGGCCCCGCCTCGCCGATCTCGCCGAGCTCGACGACGCGGCGTTCCGCGAGCTCTTCCGCGCCTCGCCGGTCAAGCGCACCGGGCGGGACCGCTTCGTGCGCAATGTGCTGATCGCCATCGGCAATTCGGGCGACCCGGCCCTTGCGGCCTGCGCGGAGCGGCGTCTCGGCGATGCCTCGGCGCTGGTGCGCGCCATGGGGTGTGGGCGCTCGGCGAGCTTGCGCCGGCGGAGCATTGTTCCGCGCTCGCGGCACACCATATGCCCGCCGAGACGGATGCGGCCGTTCTGGCCGAATGGAGGAGGATCGCATGAGCCACCTGTTCTGCTTCGGCGCGGGCTTCAGCGCCCAGGCGCTGGCCCGGACCCTCCTCGCCAGCGGTTGGACGGTCACCGGCACCTGCCGGACCCCGGAGGCGGCGCACCCGCTCGCGGCCGCCGGCATCGCGCCCGTGCCGCTCGACACCGCCAACCCCGACGGGACGGCGGTCGCCGGGGCGCTCGCCACCGCGACCCATATCCTCGTCTCCGTGCCGCCGGACGGCGAGGGCTGCCCGGTCGCGCGGCTCTTCGGCGAGGCTATCGCGGAGCGCGCCGGCGAGCTCCGGTGGCTCGGCTACCTGTCGACGACCGGCGTCTACGGCAATCGCGACGGGGGATGGGTGGACGAGCGCTCCGCCCTCACCCCCGACACAGCGCGCGGGCACAGGAGGCTTGCCGCGGAGAACGACTGGCTCGCGCTTCACGGCACACGCGGCGTTCCCGTCCACATCTTCCGGCTCGCCGGCATATACGGGCCGGGCCGCAATGCGCTGGAGCAGGTCGCAAGCGGCCGCGCCCGGCGGATCGTCAAGCCGGGCCAGGTCTTCAGCCGTATCCATGTCGACGACATTGCCGGCGTGCTCGCCGCCTCCATCGCCCGGCCGGCCCCCGGCACCGCCTATAATGTGTGCGACGACGAGGCCTGCCCGCCGCAGGACGTGATCGCCCATGCCGCCCGGCTGCTCGGCGTCGAGCCGCCGCCGGAGATCCCCTTCGAGGAGGCCGGGCTGTCGGCGATGGCGGCGAGCTTCTATGCCGACAACAAGCGCGTCGCCAATGCGCGCATCAAGCGCGAGCTCGGCTACAGCCTCTCTTACCCCACCTACCGGGAGGGGCTCGGCGCGCTGCTCTCGTCGGTGGCGGCCTGACCGGCGCCCTCGTCCGCGCGCCGGCACAGCGCCTCCGCCGTCTCGCACATGAGTTCGATGTCGCCGCGCCGGGACAGGCGATGGTCGCCGCCCTTGACGAGGGTGAACGTCACATCCCCGCCCGCGAGCGCGCGATAGAGGTCGAGCCCGTGGCGCCACGGCACGTCCGGATCGTCCTCGCCATGCAGGATCCTGACGGGCCAGGGGGCGGCCATGCCGGCATCGAGCATCAGATGGCGGCGCCCGTCCTCGATGAGCGCGCGCGTGATCGGATAGGGCCCGTCGCCATAGCGCGACGGGCGCATCCAGACCCCCTGCCGGAGAATCGCCTCGCGCATCTCCTCAGGCGCGGTCCGCCAGATCAGCGCCTCCGTCATGTCCGCCGCCGGCGCCAGCAGGACGAGGCCCCGAACGCGGCCGGGCGGCAGGCGCGCGGCGAGCAGCAGGGCGAGCCAGGCCCCCATGCTGGAGCCGACGAGCACGCGCGGGCCTGCGGCATGGGCTGTGAAGACCGCGGCCGCCTCCTCGAGCCACAGCGAGATCGTGCCATCCTCGAAACGCCCGTCCGAGGCGCCGTGGCCCGAATAGTCGAACCGCACCGTATGGCGCCCCTCGGCGGCGGCGCGGGCGGCCAGGACGGTCGCCTTCTCGCCGCTCATGGCCGACTTGAAGCCGCCGAGCCAGAACAGGCCGCAGCGCCCCGCCACGGCCGTTCCGTCGCATCGCACGGCAAGGCGTGTGCCCGGGCGGACTTCGTGATATTGTTGCTGGTCTGTCATGGTCTCGACCGTCGACGCTATGATGGGCTGGGGCTGTCGGGCAATCGTTTGCTTGACTTGCACTTCCAACTTCAAGATTCATAGACCACATGAACAGCAGGTGTTTCGAGGCCGGCCGGCCCGCAAGACAGGTGCAACCGAGCCCGCCGGCGGCCATCGTAGAGGAAAGGAGACAGGAACATCGCACGTAGACCATTCAAGGCGCCGCCGACTCGCGACGAGGGACCGCGCGCCAATGAGCGCATCCAGGCCCGTGAGATTCAGGTTATCGACCACGAGGGAGCCAACCGCGGGGTCATGAGCGTCGAGGAGGGGATTGCGATCGCCGACGAGTCGGGACTCGATCTGGTCGAGGTCTCGCCCGGCGCCAGTCCCCCGTCTGCAAGGTCCTCGATCTCGGAAAGTACAAGTACGAATCCCAGAAGCGGGCTGCGGAAGCGCGCAAGAAGCAGAGGACCATCGAGGTCAAGGAAATCAAGATGCGCCCGAACATCGACACGCACGATTACGACGTGAAGATGCGGTCGATGCGGCGCTTCTTCGAAGAGGGCGACAAGGTGAAGGTGACGCTGCGGTTCCGTGGCCGCGAGATGGCGCACCAGAATCTGGGCCTGAAGCTCCTGGATCGCGTACGCGAAGACGTGGACGACCTCGCCAAGGTGGAATTCGCACCCAAGATGGAAGGCCGCCAGATGATCATGGTGCTCGCGCCGCGCTGAGTGCGGACCTGATCGGGCCATCGCAAGCAGGACTGGAAGCCGGCCCCTCGCGGCCGGCTTTCGTTTTCCGCGATCCATCGCCGCCCGCAAGGCCGCAACCCCTTGCATTGCCGGCGGGCTCGGCCTATAACCCGCCCCGCATCGAGCCGTCCGGCTACAGTCACGGGCATGCCGTGTCGGCTCCGACTGCTTCGCCAGGCTGGCCGTTCCTTCCATGAAGGACCCGCTTCCCCGACCGGGAAGCGCCGGGTGTGCCGGCCGATCGTTATTTCGGAAAGGAAGCAAAATGCCCAAGCTCAAGAGCAAGGCCTCCGCCAAGAAGCGCTTCCGCTTCACCGGCACGGGCAAGGTGCGCGCCAAGCAAGCCTACAAAAGCCACGGCATGATCAAGCGCACTCCCAAGCAGATCCGTCAGTTGCGCGGCACGACCATTCTTCACGAATGCGACGCGCAGATGGTGCGCAAGTTCCTCCCCTACGGGAACTGAGCGGACATCCCCTGGACAAAGTCGAGAGTGACGGAGATCTGACATGGCACGAGTGAAGCGCGGTGTGACGGGCCATGCCCGCCACCACAAGGTTATCAAGAAGGCCGCCGGCTATTACGGCCGCCGCAAGAACGCCTTCCGCACAGCCAAGCAGGCGGTGGAGAAGGCCGGGCAGTACGCCTATCGCGACCGGCGCCGGCGCAAGCGGTCGTTCCGCGCGCTGTGGATCCAGCGCATCAACGCGGCCGCCCGCGGCAACGGCCTGACCTACGGCCGATTTATCAACGGGCTCGACAAGGCCGGTATCGAGATCGACCGCAAGGTGCTGGCCGATCTCGCCGTGCGCGAGCCCGAGGCGTTCAAGGCGCTGGTCGATCAGGCCAAGGCCGCTCTTTAAGAGACGCCTCCCGCAAGGCACAAGCGACGGTTTCACCGGACCTGGCCGGGCCCCATGCCACTCTCGCCGCGTGCGGCTTTGTGTGCATGGCCGCCCGGCTTTGTCGTTTCCGGAAGGTGAAAGGTTGAAGCAAGGGGAGAGCGCGATGGACAGCGCCGTGACCGATATCGAAAAGCTCGAGCAGGAGATCCTGGACGCCATCGCCGAGGCCGCCGACGAGCAGGCGCTCGAGGCCGTCCGCGTCTCCGCGCTCGGCAAGAAGGGCCGCATATCGGAACAGTTGAAGGGCCTCGGCCGCATGAGCCCGGAGGAGCGCCAGGTCATGGGGCCGCTCCTCAATGGCGTGAAGACCCGCGTCAACGAGGCGATCGCGAAGCGCCGCGACGCGCTGAAGGAGATGGCGCTGGAAGCCCGGCTGGCCAGCGAGCGCGTCGACGTCACCCTGCCGGTGCGCCCGGAGCCGCGCGGCACGATCCACCCGGTGAGCCGCGTCTATGACGAGGTGGTGGAGATCTTCGCCGATCTGGGCTTCGCGGTGGCCGAAGGCCCCCATATCGAGGACGACTTCCACAACTTCACCGCGCTCAACATCCCGCCGGAGCATCCCGCGCGCCAGGAGCACGACACCTTCTATTTCAACGAGCGCGAGGACGGCGAGCGCATGGTGCTGCGCACCCACACCTCGCCCGTGCAGATCCGCACCATGCAGGCTGAGGAGCCGCCGATCCGCATCATCGCGCCGGGGCGCACCTTCCGCTGCGATTCCGACCAGACCCACACGCCCATGTTCCACCAGATCGAGGGGCTGGTGATCGACGAGACCACCCATCTCGGCCATCTCAAATGGGTGCTGGCGGAGTTCTGCAAGGCGTTCTTCGAGGTCGAGGACGTGAAGATGCGCTTCCGCGCCTCGCATTTCCCCTTCACCGAACCCTCCATGGAGGTCGATATCGGCTGCGCCTTCGAGAAGGGCCAGATCCGCATCGGCGAGGGTGACGACTGGCTGGAGATCCTGGGGTCCGGCATGGTGCACCCGAATGTGCTGACCGCCTCCGGCGTCGATCCGGAGCGCTATCAGGGCTTTGCCTTCGGCATGGGGCTCGACCGGCTCGCCATGCTCAAATACGGCATCCCCGACCTGCGCGCCTTCTTCGAGGCGGATCTGAGGTGGCTCCGGCATTACGGCTTCTCCGCCTTCGACACGCCGACGCTGGCGCGCGGCCTGAGCTGACCGAGACGGGACGAGAGAACGATGAAATTCACGCTAGGCTGGCTCAAGGATTATCTGGAGACCGATGCCTCGGTCGAGGAGATCGTGGACGCGCTGATCGGCTGCGGCCTGGAGGTCGAGAGCGTCACGGACATGACCGGGGCGCTCGCGCCCTTCACCGTCGCCTATGTGCTGGAAGCCCGTCAGCACCCCAATGCCGACCGGCTCAGGGTGTGCGACGTGGAAACCGCCGAGGGCGTCGTGCAGGTCGTGTGCGGCGCGCCCAATGCCCGCACCGGCATGAGGGGCGTCTTCGCGCCGTCCGGCACGCATATTCCCGGAACCGGCATCGACCTGAAGAAGGCGGAGATCCGCGGCGTCGAATCGAACGGCATGCTGTGTTCGGAACGCGAGCTCCTGATCTCGGAGGACCATGAGGGCATCATCGATCTGGAGGGCGACATTCCGGTCGGCACACCGGCGGCCACAGCCCTCGGGCTCGACGATCCGGTGATCGATGTCGCGATCACGCCCAACCGGCCGGACGCGCTCGGCATCTACGGCATCGCCCGCGATCTCGCGGCGAAGGGGATCGGCACGCTGAAGCTGCTCGACGTGCCCGAATATGAGGGTCGCTTCGCCTCGCCCATCGGCGTCGGGATCGACGTGCCGGAGAGCTGCCCGCTCTTTCTCGGCCGCTATTTCCGCGGCGTGAAGAACGGCCCCTCGCCGGCCTGGCTGCAGCAGCGGCTGAGGGCTATCGGCCTCAGGCCGATCTCCACGCTGGTCGACATCACCAACTACATCACCTTCGCCTATGCCCGCCCGCTGCACGTCTTCGACGCCGACAAGGTGGCCGGCAACATCACCGTGCGCTCCGCGCGCGACGGCGAGGCGCTGCTGGCGCTCGACGGGCGCACCTACACGCTTCAGCCCGGCATGGCGGTCGTCGCCGACGACCGGGAGGCGGAAAGCCTCGGCGGCATCATCGGCGGCGAGCATTCCGGCTGCACCGAAGAGACGGTCAACGTCTTCCTCGAGGCCGCGCTGTTCGATCCCGTCCGCACCGCGCTCACCGGCCGGCTGCTCGGCGTCCAGTCGGATGCCCGCTACCGCTTCGAGCGCGGCGTCGATCCGCTCTTCGTCAGGGACGGCATCGAGCTCGCCACGGCCATGATCCTCGAACTGTGCGGCGGCGAGGCCTCCGAGATCGTCTCCGCCGGCGAGCCTCCCGACACCGCCCGCAGCTTCACGCTGCGCAAGGACCGGGTGCGCACGCTCGGCGGGCTCGACATGGACCTTGCCGAGCAGAAGCGCATCCTGCATGCGCTGGGTTTCGCGGTGACCGAGACGGGGGACGGGCTCGACTGCGCGGTGCCGTCCTGGCGCCCGGACGTCCATGGCGAGGCCGATCTCGTGGAGGAGGTCTGCCGCATCGCCGGGCTCGACAACGTGCCCTTCACCGCCATGCCGCGCGCCCACGCGGTGGCCCGGCCCGTGCTCACGACCGGCCAGCGCCGCGTGCGCACGGCGCGCCGCGTGCTGGCCGCGCGGGGGCTCAACGAGGCCGTCACATGGTCGTTCCTGCCGGCGCGCGACGCGGAGCTGTTCGGCGGCGGGCAGGCGGAGCTCAAGCTCGCCAACCCGATCTCCAGCGAGCTCACCGATATGCGGCCCTCCATCCTCGCCACGCTCGCCGCGGCGGTCGGGCGGAACATGGCGCGCGGCTTCGACGAGGTGCGCCTGTTCGAGATCGGCCCCGCCTATGCCGGCGACAGGCCCGGCGACGAGACCGTTCGCGCCGCCGGCATGCGCCGCGGCATGACGGTCGCGCGCCATTGGGACGGCGGCCGGCGGCCCGTCGACGCCTTCGACGCCAAGGCCGACGCGCTGGCCGTTCTGGAGGCCTGCGGCGCGCCGGTCGACAATCTCCAGATCGTGGCGGAGGCGCCCTCCTGGTTCCATCCGGGCCGCTCCGGGACGCTGCGTCTGGGGCCGAAGAACCCGCTCGCCTGGTTCGGCGAGATCCATCCGCGCATTCTCGACGCGCTCGACGTGAAGGGGCCGCTGGTCGCCTTCGAGGCGAATCTGGGCGCGATCCCCGAGCCGCGCACCAAGGGGGCGACGCGTGCGGCGCTCGACCTGTCCGACCTCATGCCGCTCACCCGCGACTTCGCCTTCGTGGTCGATGCGGCGGTGGAGGCCGACAAGGTCATCCGCGCGGCCCGGGGCGCCGACAAGCAGCTCATCGCCGATGTGTCGGTCTTCGACCTGTTCGAGGGCGCGGACGCGGACGCCGCCTTCGGCGCGGGAAAGAAGTCGCTTGCCATCGCGGTCACGCTGCAGCCGCGCGAGCGCACGCTCACCGAGGAGGATATCGAGGCCGTCTCCAGGCGCATCGTCGCGCAGGTGGAGAAGGCGACGGGCGGCACGCTGAGGGGCTAGACCTCTCCCCCTCCCCTGTCGAGGCGGCGGCGGGCGAAGGGGGGCTTTCCTGCATGGCGGCGGCGGGCTATGGTTTGCCATATCCTCTCTATCCAGCCGAACAGGACCAGCCCCCCATGATCTCCGGCCTTGCCGCCGTGCCCTCCGACGAGCGCCTTCCCGAGGCGGTCGACACCGTCGTTATCGGCGGCGGTATCGCCGGCGTCTCCACCGCCCTCTTCCTCGCCCGCAAGGGCGTCTCCGTCGCGCTCTGCGAAAAGGGCCTCATCGGCGCGGAGCAATCGAGCCGGAACTGGGGCTGGTGCCGGCAGATGGGGCGCGATCCCCGCGAGATCCCGCTGATCGTGGAGTCGCTCGACCTGTGGCGGCGCATGGACGAGATGACCGGCGAGGAGACCGGCTTCAGGCAGACCGGCATCCTCTATCTCTGCGAGGACCGCAAGGCGCTGGACGAGCGCGCCAAATGGATGGAGCACGCGCGCGCCTACCAGCTCGATTCCCGGCTCATCACGGGCGAGGAGGTGGCAGAGCTCATGCCGGGCACGGCGAAGGCCTGGGCCGGCGCGCTCTACACGCCCAGCGACGGGCGCGCGGAACCCTTCAAGGCGGCGCCCGCCATCGCGCTCGGCGCCCGCAAGGCCGGCGCCCATATCGCCACGGGCTGCGCCGTGCGCGGCATCGAGACCTCGGGCGGGCGCGTCTCCGCCGTCGTGACGGAGAAGGGGCGCATCGCCTGCTCCTCCGCCGTTCTGGCGGGCGGCGCATGGTCGCGCGTCTTCTGCCGCAATCTCGGAATCACCCTGCCGCAGCTCAAGCTCTTGTCCTCCGTCATGCGCACCACGCCGGTCGAGAACGGGCCGGCGCCGTCGGCCTGGGGCCCCGGCTTCTCGTTCCGCAAGCGCGACGACGGCGGCTACACGGTCGCCCATGGCGGCGTGACGGTGGCGGAGATCGTGCCCGACAGCTTCCGCTTCCTGCTCGCCTTCATCCCCCAGATCCGCGACGAGCGGCGGAGCCTGCGCCTGCGCCTCAACCGCCGCTTCCTGGAGGAATGGCGGATGAAGACGCGCTGGTCGCTCGACGAGGCGACGCCGTTCGAGGCGGTGCGCATCCTCGACCCCTCGCCTCAGAAGCACATTCTGGACGAGGCCTTCGCCAATCTGAAGCGCGCCTTTCCGGCGTTCGAGACCGCGCGCGTCGCGGAAAGCTGGGCCGGGCTGATCGACGCCACGCCCGACACCGTGCCGGTGATCTCCTCGCTCGACACGCTGCCGGGTTTCCACATCGCCACCGGCTTCTCCGGCCACGGTTTCGGCCTCGGCCCCGGCGCGGGCCGGCTGATGGCCGATCTGGTGACCGGCGACGAGCCCATCGTCGACCCGGCCCCATTCAGCCTGAAACGCTTCGGCGGGACCGCCTGACAATCGGTCGAGCCGGGCGAGCCGGATTGCAAGGTCGGTTCAGGACACGACGTAACGGACGGAGAGCATGGATCAGGGAACGATAGTGACGCTGCTGTCCGTTGCGGTCGCAGCGGGAATCGGGGGCGGCGTGCTCGCCGGCCTGCTCGGCGTGGGCGGCGGCATCGTCATCGTGCCCGCGCTCTATTTCGCGCTCTCGCTCACCGGGATGGAGCCGGGGCTGGTCATGCAGGTGTCGGTCGGCACCTCCCTCGCCTCGATCATCTTCACCTCGCTGAGCTCCGCGCACGGGCACTATCAGCGCGGCGCCGTCGACTTCAAGCTGCTGAAGCTGTGGGCACCCTCGCTGCTGGTCGGCGTGCTCGCCGGCTCCAGCTTCGGCGGACTGATCGACGGGCGCGTCCTGATGGGCGTGTTCGCCGCGGTGGCCGCCGCGGTCGCGCTCGACATGCTGCTGCGCAAGCAGAAGGACGGGACCACGCCCCGCAGCTTCTCCAAACCCGTCTGGGCGGGCTTCGGCGTGGTCGCCGGCGCGATCTCTGCGATGATGGGCATTGGCGGCGGCACGGTCTGCGTGCCGCTCCTGAACATCCTTGGCTACGATATCCGCAAGGCGGTCGGCACGTCCGCCGCGATCGGCCTGATCATCGCGCTGCCGGGCGCGATCGTGTACATGATCACCGGCTTCGGCAGCGAGGGCCTGCCGCCCTACTCGCTGGGCTATGTCAACCTCCTGGCGGCGGCGATCATCACGCCGCTCACCGTCCTGTTCGCCCGGCTCGGCGTGCGCATCGCCCACGCCATCCCGCAACGCGCGCTCCGGCTCGCCTTCGGCCTCTTCCTCGGCCTCACCGCGGCACGCATGGTGCTGGACCTGATCCAGTCCTTCTAGGGGACAGCACGCAATACGCCGACGCGGGGGTCCCTACATGTGGATGGCGCGGTCGGCCACGGCGAGGGCGGCTTCCTTGACGGCCTCCGACAGGGTGGGATGGGCGTGGCAGGTACGCGCGAGATCCTCCGCGGAGCCTTCGAATTCCATGAGCACGGCCGCCTCGTGGATCATCTCGCCCGCATTGGCCCCGATGATGTGAACGCCGAGAACCTTGTCGGTCTTGGCATCCGCAAGCACCTTCACGAAGCCGTCGGTCGTGTGGTTGACCTTGGCGCGGCCATTGGCGGTGAAGGGGAACTTGCCGACCTTGTAGTCGACGCCCGCCTCCTTGAGTTCCTCCTCGGTCTTGCCGACATAGGCGACCTCGGGCGCGGTATAGACGACGCCGGGGATGACACCGTAATTCACGTGCCCAGCCTGGCCCGCGACGATCTCGGCAAGCGCCACGCCCTCGTCCTCGGCCTTGTGGGCGAGCATGGGGCCGGCGATCACGTCGCCGATGGCGTAGATGCCGTCGACGCTGGTCTTGAAATGGTCGTCGACCTCGACGCGGCCCTTGTCGTCGGTCTTCACGCCGACATCCTCAAGCCCCAAGCCCTCCGTATAGGGCACGCGGCCGATGGAGACGAGCACCGTATCGGCCTCCAGCGTCTGGGCATCGCCGCCCTTGGCCGGCTCCACCGTGACCGTCACGCCCTTCTTCTGCGTCTCCACCTTCGTCACCTTGGTGGAGAGCATGAAGGTGAAGCCCTGCTTCTTCAGGATGCGCTGGAAGGTCTTCGACACCTCGCCATCCATGCCGGGCGTGATCCGGTCGAGGAACTCCACGACCGTCACCTCCGCGCCGAGACGGCTCCACACGGAGCCGAGCTCGAGCCCGATATAGCCGCCGCCGATGACGACGAGCTTGCCCGGCACCTTGTCGAGCGCCAGCGCGCCGGTGGAGGAGACGACCTGCTTCTCGTCGATCTCGACGCCGGGCAGCCGCGCAATGTCGGAGCCCGTCGCGATGACGATATTCTTCGCCTCCAGCGTCTTCTTGTCGCCCTTTTCGGGCGTGACCTCGACCTTGCCCTTGGCGACGATCTTGCCCGTGCCCTGGACGGTCTCGATCTTGTTCTTCTTGAACAGGAAGGCGACGCCCTTGACGTTGCCGTCCACACCCTCGTCCTTGAAGGCGAGCATCTTCTTCAGGTCGAGCTTCGGCTTGTTGAGGCCGATCCCCATGTCGCCGAGCCTGTTGGCCGCCTCGTCATACATCTCGGAGGCATGGAGCATCGCCTTGGAGGGAATGCACCCCACATTGAGGCAGGTACCGCCGAAGGTCGCGCGTTTCTCCACCACCGCCACCTTCAGGCCGAGCTGCGCCGCGCGGATCGCGCAGACATAGCCGCCGGGGCCGGTTCCGATGACGATGAGGTCGAAGCTGTCCGCCATAACGTGCCTTTCCGTCCGGGTCGTGCGGGACGCCGTGAGCCGCGGGGGTCGCGGCGAAGCGATAGGGGTCCGCTAGAGATCGAGCATCAGCCGCTGGGGCTGTTCGAGCGTGTCCTTGATGCGCACGAGGAAGGTCACCGCCTCGCGGCCGTCGACGATGCGATGGTCGTAGGACAGCGCCAGATACATCATCGGCCTGAGCTTGATCTCGCCGTCGACCGCCATGGGCCGCTGCTGGATCTTGTGCATGCCGAGAATGCCCGACTGGGGCGCATTGAGGATCGGCGTCGACATCAGGGATCCGTAGACGCCGCCATTGGAGATGGTGAAGGTGCCGCCCTGCATCTCCTCCAGCTTGAGCTGGCCGTCGCGAGCGCGCGCGGCATAGTCGTTGATCGTCTTCTCGATCTCCGCGAGGCTCAGCGCGTCGGCATCGCGCACCACCGGCACGACGAGGCCCTTCTCCGTGCCGACCGCGACGCCGACATGGTAGTAGTTCTTGTAGACCAGATCGTCGCCGTCGATCTCGGCATTGACCTCCGGGATCTCTTTCAGCGCGTGCACGCAGGCCTTCACGAAGAAGCTCATGAAGCCGAGCTTCACGCCGTGCTTCTTCTCGAAGAGATCCTTGTACTCGCTCCTGAGCGCCATGACGGCGGTCATGTCCACCTCGTTGAAGGTGGTCAGCATGGCGGCGGTGTCCTGGGCGTCCTTGAGGCGCCTGGCGATGGTTTTGCGCAGGCGCGTCATGCGCACGCGCTCCTCGCGGGACGCGTCGTCCTCGGCGACCGGCGCGCGCGGCGCCTTCGCCTGAGCCGGCGCCTCCGCCTTGCCACCCTCGTCCTTCTCCAGGAACGCCAGAACGTCGCCCTTCAGGATGCGGCCGTCCTTGCCGGAGCCCTCGATCCTGGAGGGGTCGACATTGGCCTCCTCCACGATCTTGCGCACCGCCGGAGACAGCGGCTGGTCGCCCGAGGGCTCGGCCTTCGCCGGCGCCTCTTCCGGCTCCTCGGCCTTCGCCTCAGGCTCCGGCGCCTTCTCCGGCGCGGGCTCCTTAGCCTTTTCTTCCTTGGCCGGCGCCTCGCTCGCCGCGGCCGCCGCGCCTTCGGCGATGGCCCCCAGAAGCGCGCCGACCTCGACGGTATCGCCGTCCTTGGCCGAAATCTCCGACAGGGTGCCGGCAGCGGGGGCCGGGACCTCGACCGTCACCTTGTCGGTCTCCAGCTCCACAAGCGGCTCGTCGGCCTGGACGGCATCGCCCTCCTTCTTGAACCACTGGGCGATGGTGGCTTCGGTCACCGACTCGCCAAGGCTTGGAACACGTATCTCGGTCGCCATCTAAGCCCTTTCCCAAAGAACGCGCCGGGCCCTGCCGGACGCGCGCTTCGTTTCATGTCACATGCGCTCAATCGCCGAGCGCGGCATTCAAAAACGTCTCGAGCTCTTTCTGGTGCTTGCTCGCAAGCCCCGTAGCCGTCGCCGCGGAGGCGGGCCGGCCCGCATAGCGCGGCCGCTTGTGCTTGGCGTCGATATAGTCGAGCACCCACTCGATATTCGGCTGCACGAAGGTCCAGGCGCCCATATTGTAGGGCTCCTCCTGGCACCACACGATCTCCGCGTCCGCGAACCGTCCGAGCTCCGTCACCAGCGCCTTGGCCGGGAACGGGTAGAGCTGCTCGAGCCGCAGGATGTAGACGTCGTCGACACCGCGCTTCTCGCGCTCCTCGTAGAGATCGTAATAGACCTTGCCCGAGCACAGCACGACGCGCTTGATCTTCTTGTCCTCGACCAGCTTGATCTTCTGGTCGGGCAGCATCTCCGCATCGTCCCACAGCACGCGGTGGAAGCTCGTCTCCGGGCCCATCTCCTCCAGCGTGGAGACCGCCCGCTTGTGCCGCAGGAGCGATTTCGGCGTCATGACGATGAGCGGCTTGCGGAAGTCGCGGTGCATCTGCCGGCGCAGCATGTGGAAATAGTTGGCCGGCGAGGTGCAGTTGGCGACCTGCATGTTGTCTTCCGCGCAGAGCTGCAGGAAGCGCTCGAGCCTGGCGGAGGAATGCTCCGGCCCCTGGCCCTCATAGCCGTGCGGCAGCAGCAAGACGAGGCCCGACATCCTGAGCCACTTGCGCTCGCCCGACGAGATGAACTGGTCGATGACCACCTGGGCGCCATTGGCGAAGTCGCCGAACTGCGCCTCCCAGGCCACCAGCGCCTTGGGCTCAGCGAGGCTGTAGCCGTATTCGTAGCCGAGCACCGCCTCCTCAGACAGCATGGAGTTGATGATCTCCGCGGGCGCCTGCAGATCGTCGATATTGTTGAGCGGCGTATAGGGCTGCTCGGTCTCCTGGTCGACGATCACGGAATGGCGCTGGGAGAAGGTGCCGCGCTGGGTGTCCTGGCCCGACAGGCGCACCGGGACGCCCTCGACGAGGAGCGTGGCGAGCGCCATGAGCTCCGCGGTCGCCCAGTCGATGCCCTTGCCCTCCTCGATGGTCTTGCGGCGCCGGTCGAAGATGCGCTTGATCGTGCGGTGGGCGTTGAAATTGTCGGGAATGGCGGTCAGCCGCTCGCCGATCTCCCTCAGCCGGTCCATGTCCACACCGGTGATGCCGCGCCGCGGACCCTCGTCCTTCGGCTGGGTGAAGCCCGACCAGCGGCCGTCGAGCCAGTCCGCCTTGTTAGGACGGTAGTCGTCGGCAATCTGGAACTCGTCCTCCAGATGCTGGCGGTATTCCGATTGCATGGCCTCGACATCGGCCTTGGTAACCACGCCTTCAGCGACCAGCCGGTTCGCGTAGATCTCGCCGACGCTGGGATGCTGGGCGATCCGCTTGTACATGATCGGCTGGGTGAAGGAGGGCTCGTCCGCCTCGTTGTGCCCGTGGCGCCTGTAGCAGAACATGTCGATCACGACAGGCTTGTGGAACTGCTGGCGGAACTCGGTGGCGACCTTCGCGGCATAGACCACCGCTTCCGGATCGTCGCCGTTCACGTGGAAGATCGGCGCCTCGATCATCTTCGCCACATCGGAAGGATAGGGCGAGGACCGGCCGTAGATCGGGCTCGTGGTGAAGCCGATCTGGTTGTTCACGATGAAGTGCACCGTGCCGCCGCAGCGATGGCCGCGCAGGCCCGACAGCGCGAGGCATTCCGCGACGACGCCCTGGCCGGCGAAGGCCGCGTCGCCGTGGATCAGGAGCGGCAGGGCCGTCACCCTCTCCTCGTCGTGGAGCTGGTCCTGCTTGGCGCGCGCCTTGCCCATCACCACCGGATTGACGATTTCCAGATGCGACGGGTTGGCGGTGAGCGACAGATGCACGTTGTTGCCGTCGAACTCGCGGTCCGACGAGGAGCCCAGATGGTATTTCACATCGCCGGAGCCCTCCACGTCGTCGGGGTTCGCCGAACCGCCCATGAACTCGTGGAAGAGCGCCCGGAAGGACTTGCCCATCACGTTGGAGAGAACATTGAGCCGGCCGCGATGGGCCATGCCGAGGATGATCTCGCGCACGCCCAGATGGCCACCGCGCTTTATGATCTGCTCCAGCGCCGGCACCATCGCCTCGCCGCCCTCGAGCCCGAAGCGCTTCGTGCCGGTATATTTGACGTTCAGGAAATGCTCGAAGCCTTCCGCCTCGACGAGCTTGTTGAGGATCGCCTTCTTGCCCTCGGCGGTGAAGGTGATCTCCTTGTCCGGCCCCTCGATGCGCTCCTGGATCCAGGCCTTCTGCTCGGGATCGGAGATGTGCATGAACTCCACCCCGAAGGTGGAGCAGTAGGTGCGCTTGAGGATGTCGACGATCTGGCGGATCGTCGCCGTCTCCAGCCCCAGCACATTGTCGATGAAGATCGGCCGGTCGAGATCCTCCTCGCCGAAGCCGTAGGTCTCCGGCATCAGCTCGGGATGCTGCTCCTGGGGCCTCAGGCGCAGGGGATCGAGGTCGGCGGCCAGATGGCCGCGGATCCGGTAGGCGCGGATCATCATGAGTGCGCGCACCGAATCGAGCGTCGCCCGCCTCAGCTCCTCGCCGCCGAGCGGCTCGCCGCGTCCCCGGGCGGCCTTGTCGACCCGCTTGGCGAGCGCCTGTTCGAAGGGCTGCCAGTTGGAATCGAGCGCGCTGACCATCTCGCCATTGGCGATCTCCGGCCAGTCATCTCGCTTCCACGAGGCGCCGCGGGCTTCCGCGACGACCTCGCTCCTGTCGTCCTGCAATGTGGAGAAGAAGTCCCGCCATTCCTGGTCCAGGGTCTCCGGGTTTTCCTGGAACCGGGCGTAAAGCTGCTCCAGGAACGCCGCGTTGCCGCCGTACAGGAACGACGTGCCGCGCAACACGTCGTTTGAATCGCTCTTGGCCATTACCTTTCCGGCTCGTGGGGGCGACCACGGACCGCCTTCTCATGCCGGGTAGTCGCAGTGTGCGGACTAGTGAGCACCACTGTTCGGGTTCGGTGAGTCTGAAACCTCGTTGCCTCTAACCATTTAAGACCTGCAACAGCGTCGTGCCAAGGGCCGCGGGCGATTTCGACACCGTGATCCCGGCATCCTCGAGCGCGGCGATCTTGTCGCCGGCCCCGCCCTTGCCGCCGGCGATGATCGCGCCGGCATGGCCCATGCGCCGGCCGGGCGGCGCCGTAACGCCGGCGATGAACCCGACCATGGGCTTCTTGACCTTCGACTGCTTGACGAACTCCGCGGCCTCTTCCTCCGCCGAGCCGCCGATCTCGCCGATCATGATGATCGACTCCGTCTCCGGGTCGGCGAGGAACATGTCGAGTACCTCGATGAAGTCGAGCCCCTTGACCGGGTCGCCGCCGATGCCGACGCAGGTCGACTGGCCGAGACCCGCCGTCGTGGTCTGCGCCACCGCCTCGTAGGTCAGCGTGCCCGACCGCGACACGATGCCGACGGAGCCGCGCTTGTGGATGTGGCCCGGCATGATGCCGATCTTGCAGGCATCCGGCGTGATGACGCCGGGGCAGTTCGGACCGATCAGCCGGCTCTTCGAGTTGTCGAGCGCGCGCTTCACCTTCACCATGTCGAGCACCGGAATGCCCTCGGTGATGCACACGATGAGCTCGACCTCCGCATCGACCGCCTCCAGGATCGCGTCGGCGGCGAATGGCGGGGGCACGTAGATCACGCTGGCATTGGCGCCAGTCTTCTCCCGCGCCTCCGCGACCGTGTTGAAGACGGGGACGCCCACATGGGTGGAGCCGCCCTTGCCCGGCGTCACGCCGCCGACCATCTTCGTGCCGTAGGCAATGGCCTGTTCGGTATGGAACGTTCCGTTCTGCCCGGTGATGCCCTGGCAGATGACCTTGGTGTCGTTACCGACGAGGATTGCCATCAGGCTGCCTCCTTCACCGCGGCGACGACCTTCTTCGCCGCATCGTCGAGATCGTCCGCGGGGATCACGTTCAGCCCGGACTCTTCGAGGATCTTCTTGCCCTCGGCGACATTCGTGCCCTCCAGCCGCACGACGAGCGGCACCTCGAGCCCGACCTCCTTGACCGCCGTCACCACGCCGTCCGCAATCACGTCGCAGCGCATGATGCCGCCGAAGATGTTGACCAGGATGCCCTGCACGTTCGGATCGGCGGTGATGATCTTGAACGCCGCCGTCACCCGCTCCGCCGTGGCGCCGCCGCCGACATCCAGGAAGTTCGCCGGCTCCTCGCCATAGAGCTTGATGATGTCCATGGTCGCCATGGCAAGCCCCGCGCCGTTGACCATGCATCCGATGGTCCCGTCGAGCGCAACGTAGTTGAGGTCGTATTCCTTCGCCTCGCGCTCCTTGGGATCCTCTTCCGTCTCGTCGCGCAGCTCCGCGACGTCCTTGTGACGGAACAGCGCGTTGTCGTCGAAATTGACCTTGGCGTCGAGGCACAGCAGGTCGCCGGCCTCCGTGACGATCAGCGGATTGATCTCCAGGAGGCTCATATCCTTGGCCTCGACGGCCTTGTAGAGCCCGGCGATCAGCTTGACGCACTGCTTGACCTGGTCGCCCTCCAGCCCCAGCGCATAGGCGATGTTGCGCCCGATATAGGGGCTGAAGCCTGCTGCCGGATCGACGTGGAAGGTCTGGATCTTCTCCGGCGTCGTGGCCGCGACCTCCTCGATGTCCATGCCGCCCTCGGTGGAGGCGATGAAGGCGATCCGGGAGGTGGCCCGGTCGACCAGGCAGGAGAGATAGAGCTCGCGGGCGATCGCGGAGCCGTCCTCGACATAGAGCCGGTTGACCTGCTTGCCGTGGGGGCCGGTCTGGTGGGTGACGAGCGTGGAGCCCAGAAGGCGCGTCGCCTCCGCGCGCACGTCGTCGAGCGACTTGACCACCTTCACGCCGCCGGCCTTGCCGCGCCCGCCGGCGTGGATCTGGGCCTTGACGACCCAGACCGGGCCGCCCAGCGTCTCGGCCGCCTTGACGGCCTCGTCCGGGGTGAAGGCCGGAACGCCCTTAGGAACCGGTACGCCGAATTCCCCAAGGACGGCCTTCGCCTGGTATTCGTGGATATTCATGTGTCCTCCGCCTCGTGGACAGACGCCGGTTATAGCAGCCTGAGCCCCGCCTGCAACCGCGAGCGCCCAGCCGGTCTTCCTTACGCGTCCTGGCCGAGATCGGGGGCCAGTTCGCGCGAGCGCTGGACCAGATCCTCCACCGTCTTCATGGAGGCCTGGAAGAGCGCCTTCTCGTCCTTGTCGAGCTCGATCTCCACGACGCGCTCCACGCCGCCCGAGCCGATCACCACCGGCACGCCCACATAGAGGTCCTTCACGCCGTACTGGCCGTTGAGATGGGCCGCGCAGGGCAGGACGCGCTTCTTGTCCTTCAGATAGGATTCCGCCATGGCGATGGCCGAGCTCGCCGGCGCGTAATAGGCC
Organism: Kaustia mangrovi; assembly: GCF_015482775.1. Taxonomy (GTDB): domain Bacteria; phylum Pseudomonadota; class Alphaproteobacteria; order Rhizobiales; family Im1; genus Kaustia; species Kaustia mangrovi. The sequence goes on from NZ_CP058214.1 coordinate 1,650,350, forward strand.
GAGCCGGTCTTGAGCAGGCCGACGATCTCCGCGCCGCCGTCGCGGGTGCGCTGGATGATCTCGTCGAGCCGGGCCTTGGTGGTCCAGTTCATGGCGATGAGGTCGGGCACCGGAATGCCGGCGACGGTGGAATAGCGCGCCAGCGGCACCATGGAGTCGCCATGGCCGCCGAGCACGAAGGCGGTGACGTCCTCCACCGACACGCCGAACTCCTCGGCGAGGAAGTAGCGGAAACGCGCGGAGTCGAGGACGCCGGCCATGCCGACCACCTTCTCCGCCGGCAGGCCGGAGGCCTTCTGGAGCGCCCAGACCATGGCGTCGAGCGGGTTGGTGATGCAGATCACGAAGGCGTCGGGGGCGTATTTGCGGATGCCGGCGCCGACCTGGCCCATGACCTTGAGATTGATCTCCAGGAGGTCGTCGCGGCTCATGCCGGGCTTGCGCGGCACGCCGGCAGTGACGATCACCACGTCCGCGCCTTCGATGCCGGCATATTCGCTGGTGCCGGCGAGCTTCGCGTCGAAGCCTTCCACCGGCGAGGATTCCGCGAGGTCGAGCGCCTTGCCCTGCGGCATGCCGTCAACGATGTCGAAGATGACGACGTCGCCCAGTTCCTTCAGACCGACGAGATGGGCGAGCGTGCCGCCGATCATTCCGCCGCCGATAAGTGCAATCTTCTTGCGCGCCATGCTGGAATCCCCTTCGCCTCGATGGGTTCGAACGCTGATCGGCCTCAGGGCCGGGCGGCGCCTGGAATATGGAGTCGTTTTGCGCCGCAAAAACGTCGGTGACTTATCCCGATTGCGAGCATCGTGCAAGCCTGACCGGGCAAACCGCGTCAATCAAGAGCAGTCTGCCGCAAGGGCCTCCTCCCAATAGCCGGCGGACTGCATCTCCACGAGCCTCGAGGCGGTTCGGTGGAACCGTTCGGCATTGTCGCCGAGGACGTAGAGCCCGTCCGGTTCCGCCGCCGCGGAGGCCACGAGCCGCACCCCGTTGTCGTAAAGCGCGTCGATGAGCGTGATGAAGCGCAGGGCCTCGTTGCGCTGGCCAGGCTCGAGCTTCGGGATGTCGTGCACGAAGACCGTATGGAACCGCCGGGCGATGGCCAGATAGTCGGCCGGCCCCAGCGGCGTCTCGCACAGATCGTGGAAGGAGAACCAGGCCAGCCCGTCGACGGCGCGCGGCACCGGCACCGTGCGCCCCTTCACGGCAAGCTCCGCCGGCGCGCCGTCCGCCCCGCCGGACAGGCGGTGCCAGAGATCCTCCAGCCGCGCGGTGGCCGCCTCCCCCGCCGGCACCAGATAGACCGGCTCGCCGCGCGCGCGGCCCTGCCGGTAATCGGTCTCCCCGTCGAGCGAGACGATCTCGAGACGCTCCTCGATGAGCGCAATGAAGGGCAGGAACAGGCCGCGATTGAGCCCGCCCTCATAGAGCCGGTCGGGCGCTATGTTGGAGGTCGCGACCACCACCACGCCATGGCCGAACAGCGCCTCGAACAGCCGCCCGAGGATCATCGCGTCGGTGATGTCGCCGACCTGGAACTCGTCGAAGCACAGGAGCGTCGCCTCGCCGGCGAGCTCCCCGGCGATTGCCGGAATGGCGTCGTCGCTGCGCTCGCCATGGGTCTTGCGGCGGCGATGGATGCGCTCGTGCACATCCTGCATGAAGGCATGGAAATGGACGCGGCGGCGTGCCTTCACCGGCGCCGCGGCGAAGAACAGGTCCATGAGCATGGTCTTGCCGCGCCCGACCTCGCCGTGGATATAGAGCCCGCGGGGCGCCTCCTCCGGGCCGTCATGGCGCGAGAACAGGCGGGCGAGGCCGCGCCGCCGGGCGGGCGCCGGACGGTACCGGTCGAGGGCCTTCGCCAGCCGATCGAGTGCCTCCGCGACGCGGGCCTGGCCCGGATCGGCGGCGAGCTCTCCCGCCTCCACGCGGGCACGATAGGATTGCAGAACGGTCTGGCGCATGGGCCTTGAAAGCGAGTGATCCCGGAAGGGCGCGCGAACAAGGCCGACTTGTTAGCAGAGTGCGGCCCGCACGAAAACCGCCTCATTCGCCGCGCCCGAGCCGTGGGACCCGCGCCGACCGCGCCTCCGGCCCCGGCATCGCCGCCGGGGCACCGTTGCCTGTCGCAGGCCCTTCGCGCCCCGGCCGGATGGTGCCGGTCACGACATGGTCGGGATCACGAACTCCGCGCCCTCCTTCACGCCGGAGGGCCAGCGCGAGGTGACCGTCTTGGTCTTGGTGTAGAAGCGGATCGAATCGGGGCCGTGCTGGTTCAGATCCCCGAAGCCCGACCGCTTCCAGCCGCCGAATGTGTGATAGGCGAGCGGCACCGGGATCGGCACGTTGATGCCGACCATGCCGACATTGACCCGCGAGGCGAATTCCCGCGCGGCGTCCCCGTCGCGGGTGAAGATCGCGACGCCATTGCCATAGTCGTGGTCGGAGGGCAGGCGCAGCGCCTCGTCGTAATCGTGCGCGCGCACGACGGAGAGCACGGGCCCGAAGATCTCCTCCTTGTAGATGCGCATGTCGGGCGTGACATTGTCGAACAGGCAGCCGCCCATGAAGAAGCCGTCCTCATAGCCCTGCATCTGGAAGCCGCGACCGTCGACCCTCAGATCGGCGCCCTCCTGGACGCCCAGATCGACATACCCCTTCACCTTCTCCACTTGCTGGCGCGTCACCATCGGGCCGAAATCGGCCTCGTGATCGGTCGACAGGCCGACCTTCAGGCCCTCCACGCGCGGAATGAGCTTCTCCACCAGCGCGTCCGCCGTCTTCTCGCCGACCGGCACGGCGACCGAGACGGCCATGCAGCGCTCGCCGGCCGATCCATAGCCCGCGCCGATCAGCGCGTTGACCGCCTGGTCCATGTCGGCGTCGGGCATGACGATCATGTGGTTCTTCGCCCCGCCGAAGCACTGCACGCGCTTGCCGTGCGCGGTGCCCGTCGAATAGACATATTCCGCGATGGCCGACGAGCCGACGAAGCCCACGGCCATGATGTCGGGATGGGTGAGGACGGCGTCGACCGCCTCCTTGTCGCCATTCACCACATTGAGGATGCCGTCCGGCAGTCCGGCCTCGATCATGAGCTCGGCGAGCCGCATGGGCACCGAAGGGTCGCGCTCCGACGGCTTCAGGATGAAGGCGTTGCCGCAGGCGATGGCGGGCGCGAATTTCCACATCGGGATCATGGCTGGGAAGTTGAACGGCGTGATGCCGGCGACCACGCCCAGCGGCTGGCGCATGGAGTACATGTCGATGCCCGGCCCCGCGCCTTCGGAGAACTCGCCCTTCAGCAGATGCGGGATGCCGCAGGCGAACTCCACGACCTCCAGCCCGCGCTGGACGTCGCCATGGGCGTCCGGCACGGTCTTGCCGTGCTCGAGCGACAGCATCTCCGCCAGCCGGTCCTTCTCCTTCGTGGCGAGCTCGAGGAACCTGAACATCACCCGGGCGCGCGCCTGCGGGTTGCGCGCCGCCCAGTCGGTCTGCGCCTCGCGGGCATTGGCGACCGCCGCGGCCACCTCGTCGGCGGTGGCCAGCGCCACCTTGGCCTGAACCTCGCCCGTATTGGGATTGTAGACGTCGCCGAAACGGCCGCTCGCGCCGGCCACGTGCTTGCCGGCGATGAAATGCCCGATTTCCTTCACCATGATCCTTGCGTCCCTGCCCTTGATGAACCGCCTCCACGCCCATGCGGGAAGCCGCTTTCTTGTTGTGTCTGGCCCGACCCTAGCGGGCCGCTCCGGACGCGGCAAGCTGGCAGTGTTGCCCGTCTGCCAGGCAAGGGCGGAAATATTGTGCAGCGCACATTTAAGACTTGATTTTTGTGCGCCGCAATACGATCTATCGGACGCAAAATGAGTTCGGCCGGTCGACGAACGAATCTGTGGGGAGGACGCGACCGGCCATGCACCCGTACCAAGCGAGGCTCCCCATGGCGATCCACGACAAGGACGCGTTCTTCGACAAGGCCCTGATCCGGAAGCTCTGGCCGGGCGATGTCGAGCTGTTCCGCGAGCACCTGAAGCGGCTCGATCCCGAAAGCCGGCGGATGCGCTTCGGCGGCGCGGTGAGCGACATCTTCATCGACGACTATGCCGACACCGCCTGCCGGCTGAATTCCGTGATCCATGGCTGCTTCGTCGACGGCGTCCTGCGCGCCGCCGCCGAGCTGCGGCCCGTGCTGGAAAGCTGGCCGCTGCAGGCCGAGGCCGCCTTCTCCGTGGAGACCCCGTTCCAGGATTCCGGTCTCGGCACGGAATTGATGCACCGCACAATCGTCGCCGCCCGCAATCGCGGCATCAACACGATCTACATGATCTGCCTGCGCGAGAACGGCCGGATGCGGCACATCGCCCAGAAGCACAAGGCCGACCTGCGCTTCGAGGACGACGAGATCGCCGGCACCGTCGATGCGCCCTACCCGACCTATTTCACGCTCATGGAAGAGTTCATGGGCGACGCCCAGGGCTTCGTGACCGCCGTTCTGAACTGGCGCTAGGGCGCTTTCAGGAAGCGTTCCGACAAGCCACCCGTCACATCCCGGACCCCGTGGCCCCTCCTCGGGGACATCTGTCCCCGAGGAGAAGTCCGCGAAGCCCCGGTGCAACGGGTGGCCCGGCGGATTCAGCGACCGGACGCGCCCGGATCAGGCGTTCTCGGCAATCCTGTCGGAAAAGGGCGAGGAAACCGGCATCGCCGGGACCGCGACCGCATCGGCATGGGAGCGCACCAGGAAGCCGTCGACAAGCTGGCGGATCTCGGCGAACAGGTCGATGAGCGCACCGCGCTCGCCGCCGCCGAGCCCCGCAGACAGCGCGGGATCGCCGACCGGCCAGCGGACCGCCTCGGGCGATCCGGGAAGCACGCCGCGCCCGGGCGCCTCGCGGGCGCACAGCGACACCACGAGATCCATGCGCGGGGCATCGGCCGCGGCGAACACCGACAGGGCCTTCGGGTGCAGCCCGCCGGCGCGGATGCCGGCATCCGCCAGAAGGGTCAGGATCGCGGGATCGGCCGCCTCCTGCGGCTCGAACCCGGCGCTCCAGGCCCGGTACTGCGTGCGGCCCGCATGATTGAGATAGGCCTCCGCCATCAGGCTGCGCGCCGCATTGTCATCGCACAGGAAAAGAACGTTGGTGCGGGTCATGACAGGCGCTCCTCTTCAAGAAATCATGTGGGAACGGCGCGGTCCGCAGCGATCCGCCATGCCGTCCCGGTTGCCCCGCCAGCATGGAAAGCAGCCTACCGGGAAATTTCTTCAGCACGGTGACGGACGCACGGCAATTCTATGATGGCCAGGAACCGGCGGGATGAGCGGGAACGACGGCCCCTTGACCCGGAAAGCGGGAGACGCTAGCTGCCGGCGGGACGGATCAGGAGGACCGGGGCCCGGGCCGCACCCATGAGGCGGATCGCCGTCTCGTCGTCGCCGAAGACGGCGCCCTGAAGATCGGCCACCACGAGCGAGGGGTCCATCTCGCGCAGCATGTGGGCGGCCCCGGAGACGCCACGGGCCACAATGTGCCGGAAGACGGGCCGCGCATCGGCGGGCAGGGTCTCGCGCGCCCTCTGCTCGATGTGGCCGCCCTCCTCCGCCGTCTCCGCCATGACCATCACCACGAGCGGCTCGTGGCGTTCCACGGCGATGCGCGCGGCGAGATCCAGCGCCTGGAGCGCGCCCTCGTCGCCATCGTCGAGCACCACGACCTGGCCCGACACCCTGCGCCGGCGCGGCGCGACGATGGCCGCGCCCATGCCGCGCTCGGCGGCGCGGCGGGCGAGCGCGAGCGCCTCGCGGCCGGCCTCGAGCCCGGGACCGGACGCGTTGATGACGACAAGGTCGCCGCCGGTGATGGCCGCCCCGAGCTCCTCGCCGAGGCGCCCGCGCGAGCGCCCGAAGCTCCAGGCGACATGCGCCCGCATGGCGTGGCTCGACAAGGCCCGCTCGCAGGCCTGCGCCTGGCGCCGGAGCGCGGTTTCCATGCCCGACAGGTCGATGGGATAGCTCTGCCGCCCGCCGCGCGGAACGGCCCGGGCGAAGGGCAGCCCGGCCAGATCGAACAGCGCGCTCTCCTCCACGAACAGGCCGCGCATCTCCGCGCGCATCGCTGCGGCGAGGCTTGCCGCCATCTCCAGGACGTCGTCGGCATTGCCCGACGGGTCGAACCCGATCACCACGCGCCTTATCCCGCGCTTCCGCGATTGCCCGATCATGACTGCACATCCGTCGTGTTGGCGCCCGCGCCGTTCCCCGCCCCGGCGCCGGTGCCGTTGGGCCTCGCCCCGAACGCCTTGCGCTGCTCGGCGAAATGCTGGAGCCTTGCCTCGACCAGCGCATTGATCGACTGCTCCGGGAACGCGCCCGACGCGTCGCGTTCGCCCGCCTCGCGGCCGGTGAGCAGCGCGATCCCCTGATCGACGGTCTCCACGCCGTAGATATGAAACTCCCCCTTCGAGGCCGCGTCCACAACATCCTCGCGCAGCATCAGATGCTGCACATTGGCCTTCGGGATCAGCACGCCCTGCTTTCCGGTGAGCCCGCGCGCCACGCACAGGTCGAAGAAGCCCTCGATCTTCTCGTTCACCCCGCCGATGGCCTGCACCTCGCCGAACTGGTTGACCGACCCCGTCACCGCGAAGGACTGCCGGATCGGCACCTCCGACAGCGCGGAGAGCAGCGCATAGAGTTCCGCGCAGGAGGCGCTGTCGCCGTCGACCCCGCCATAGGACTGCTCGAAGACGAGGCTCGCCCACAGAGATGGCGGCAGTTCCAGCGCATAGCGCGACGACAGGAGGCTCGACAGGATCAGCACGCCCTTGGAATGGAGCGGCCCGCCGAGCTCGACCTCGCGCTCGATATCGACCACCTTGCCCGCCCCCATGCGCACCCGCGCGGTGATCCGGCTCGGCCGGCCGAAGCTCAGATTGCCGAGGCTCAGCACCGCAAGGCCGTTGATCTGGCCGACCGCCTCCCCATCGGTGTCGATGAGCACGATATCGCGCGTGATCGCCTCCTGGGCGCGCTCGCGCAACCGGCTGGCGCGGTCGATGCGCTCGCGCACGGCGCGGGCCACATCCTCCGCGGTGATCGTGTCGCGGCCGGCATCGCCCGCCCAGTAGTCCGCCTCGCTCATCAGGTCGGCGAGCGGACCGGTGCGCACCGACAGCTTCGCGGCATCGTCGGCAAGGCGCGAAGCCTCCTCGATGATGCGCGCCACGCCGGAGGCCTCCACGGGCTTCAGCCCCTTGTTCTGCACGATCGTGGCAACGAGCCTGGAATAGAGGCCGCAGGCCTCCCCGGAACGGTCGATATCCTCGTTGAAGTCCGCCTCCACCTTGAACAGGTCGGAAAAGTCCGGATCGAGATTGGACAGCATGTAATAGAGGATCCGCTCGCCGATCAGGATCACCTTGACCTTGAGCGGGATCGCGTCGGGCTGCAGCGAGATCGTGCTCACGAGGCTCATCATCTCGCCCGGCGAGGTAATTGAGATGGCGCCCGAGCGCAGGCACCGCTTCAGCGCCTCCCAGGAGAGCGGCTCGGTGAGCACCTTGCGCGCATCCAGCACCAGATAGCCGCCATTGGCCCGGTGCAGGGCGCCCGGCTTGATCAGGGTGAAATCGGTGGTCAGCGCGCCGTATTGCGTGATGTGCTCGACCCGGCCGAGCAGATTGAACAGGGTCGGATGGTCCTCGAAGACGATGGGCGCGCCCTTCGCGCCGTCGTCATCGCCGTTGGCGACCACGACATTGACCGCATAGCGCCGGAAGCGGGGATCGTCCATGCCCGTGCCGGCGCTGCGGAAGGGCTGGTTCTGCTGGCTCTCCTCCTGGGCGGCCTCCAGGAACAGATTGGCGTTCTTGACGAGATCCTCGCGCGCCTCCTCCAGATAGGTCTGGATCGCCTCCAGCCCCTCGAAGCGCGCCGCGATATCCTTGATGGAGCTGCCGACGGCATATTCGGCGAGCTCGGCATTGAGTTCGCGCAGCTTGTCGCGCCGCTCCTTCTCCAGCTGCGGCAGGCGCTGGAGGATGTCGGCCAGCTCCTTCTGGAGCTCCTGGATCGTCTCCTCGATCTCCTTGCGCTCGTCCTCCGCCATCGCGTTGAAGACTTCGGGCTTGATCACCTCGCCATTGCGCTTGGGCGCGAGCGCGAAGCCCATCGGCGTTCGCATCACGGCGATGTTCTTCTCCTCCGCCTTCTTCTGCAGGTCCTCGAAGGCGCTGGACTGCTGCTCCTCGAAGGCCTCGTCGATGGCCCGCCGGCGATTGCGGTAGTCGTCGGATTCGAACAATGCCGGAATGGCGGTGCGCAGATCGTCGATCAGCTCCGCCATGGTGTCCCGGAACCGGACCGCCGTGCCCGGCGGCAGCCGCAAGGCGCGCGGCTTGTGGGCGAAGGAGAAATTGTTGACATAGACCCAGTCGTCGGGCGCCTCCTCTTCCGCGGCGCGCCGGTCGAGAAACCGGCGTATGGCGGTGTGGCGGCCCGTGCCGCTGGAGCCCAGGAGAAACAGGTTGAAGCCCGGCTTGTCGATCCCCGTGCCGAAGCGGATCGCCCCGAGCGCACGGTCCTGGCCGACCAGCTCGTCGACGCTCTCAAGCTCTTGCGTGGTCTTGAACCCCAGCGCCTCCGGGTCGCAGTGCTGGCGAAGTTTGTCAGGCGTGAGCGCATCCATCGGCATCGTGTCCTCAGATTCTGGCATCCAGTGCGGTCTTGCGACCGTACCCGCCTATCGGGGCAGGCCCGCGGCGGGGTCGTCAAGGAGATGAGTATCGATGCGGCGCCAGGCCGCAAAATTCGAAGCCCTCGATCACCGCCTCCATGAGCCCCGGCGCAAACCGGCGGTTGTCTTTACAGTGGCCAGAACGTATAGCCTCCGCAAGTCCATGAGCGTGAGGAGAGTTCCCGTGGAGCAGACGAGCGTGGTGCTGATCCTTCTGGCGGCCTTCATCATCCTGTGCATCTTTCTGGGTGTACGGATCGTGCCGCAGTCGGAAAAATACGTGGTGGAGCGTTTCGGCCGGCTGCGGTCGGTGCTGGGTCCGGGAATCAACCTCATCGTCCCGTTCCTCGACCGTGTCGCCCACAAGATCTCGATCCTGGAACGGCAGCTGCCGACGGCCAGCCAGGACGCGATCACCCTCGACAACGTTCTGGTGCAGGTGGAAACCAGCGTCTTCTACCGCATTCTCCAGCCGGAGAAGACGGTCTACCGCATCCGCGACGTGGACGGCGCGATCTCCACGACGGTCGCCGGCATCGTGCGCTCCGAGATCGGGCGCATGGAGCTCGACCAGGTCCAGTCGAACCGCGCGCAGCTCATCGCCTCCATCAAGTCGTCCCTGGTCGACGCCGTGGAGGACTGGGGCATCGAGGTGACCCGCACGGAGATCCTCGACGTCAATCTCGACGCCGCCACGCGCGAGGCAATGCTCCAGCAGCTCAACGCCGAACGCGCCCGCCGCGCGCAGGTGACCGAGGCGGAGGGCGCCAAGCGCGCCGTCGAGCTGGCCGCCGATGCGGACCTCTATGCCGCCGAGCAGGCCGCCAAGGCGCGCCGCGTCCAGGCGGATGCGGAGGCCTATGCGACGGGTGTCGTGGCCGCCGCGATTGCGGAGAACGGGCTTGAGGCGGCACAATATCAGGTGGCGCTGAAGCAGATCGAGAGCATCGCCGCGGTCGCCGGCAGCGAGGGCTCGCAGACCGTCATCGTGCCGGCCTCCGCCGCCGAAGCGTTCGGCGAGGCTTTCAGGATGCTCAAGGGACGGGGCTGATGGCCGATCTGTGGTGGGTCTGGATTGCCGCGGCGCTGGTGCTGGCGGGTCTCGAGACGGTCGTGTCGGGCTACATTTTCCTCGGCTTCGCGGCAGGGGCGCTCGTCACCGGCGGCGCCCTGTGGGCCGGTGGCCCGCTCGCGGCGTGGCTGGCCGGCTCGCTGGCGCTGTGCGCTCTGTTCTTCGCGCTCGCCTCGCTTCTGGCCTGGTTCGCCATGCGCCGGATCTTCGGCCTGAGGGGCGGGTCGGTCAAAACCTTCGACCGCGATATCAATGACCGCTAGAGCCTTGTGCGACGAGACTGCACCGGTCCGCTCCGCCACCGGAAGACGGCACCGCGCATGAGCCAGTTCCGCCTGCTTGCGACCCGCCGTTTTCTGCCTCTCTTCGTCGCGCAGGCGCTCGGCGCGTTCAACGACAACGCGTTCCGCAACGCGATGGCGATCCTCATCACCTACGATCTCGCCGCCACGCGCGGGATCGACGCGCCGATGCTCATCACGCTGGCGACGACAGTCTTCATCGTGCCGTTCTTCCTGTTCTCCGCCATGGCGGGCGCGCTGGCCGACCGGTACGACAAGGCGATGCTCGCCCGCCGGCTGAAGCTGGCCGAGATCGCGCTCATGGCGCTGGCGGCCATCGGCTTCGCGCTGGAGAGCATTGCGTGGCAGTTCGCCGTGCTCTTCCTCATGGGCACGCAATCGGCCTTCTTCGGGCCGATCAAGTTCGGCATCCTCCCGCAGCTCCTCGGTCCGCGCGACCTCATCGCGGCCAATGCGCTGGTGGAGATGGGCACCTTCCTCTCCATCCTCACCGGCCTCATGTTCGGCGGGCTCCTCATCGCCACGAGCGGCGGCCCCACAATCGTATCGGCAAGCGTGGTCGCCATCGCGCTCGCCGGCTATCTCGCCGCCCGGCGTATCCCGCCCGCCCCCGGCACGCCCGGCATCGCCATACCGGTCTCCATCCTGCCGGCCACCTGGCGGCTGATGCGCGAGGCGGCGGCAAGGCCCGTCATCTTCCGGGCCATTGTCGCCATTTCGTGGTTCTGGGCGGTCGGCGCGATCTTCCTCACCCAGCTTCCAGCCTTCACGCGCCTCATCGTGGGAGGCGACGAGACCGTCACGAACCTTCTCATCGCCGCCTTCACCGTGGGCATCGCGGTGGGATCGCTCCTGTGCCACCGCCTGCTGCACGGCGACATCTCCGCCCGCTACACACCGTTTGCCAGCCTCGCCATCACCGTCTTCGCCATCGATCTGGTCTTTGCCGGGCGGGCAGCGGGCGCGGCCGCGTCCGGCGACGGGCTCATGGATATCGCGACCCTCCTGGCCTCCCCCGCCCACTGGCGGATCCTCGCCGATTTCGCGGCCATCGCCATGGCCAGCGGCATCTTCGCCGTGCCGCTCTATGCCATCGTCCAGACGCTGAGCGAGCCGGAGCGCCGGGCCCGTGTGATCGCCAGCAACAATGTGCTCAACGCGCTGTTCATGACGCTCGCGACCCTTGTTGCCACGCTGTTCCTCGCCTTCGGCCTCGATGTCGCCGACGTTTTTCTCGGCTTCGCGCTGTTCAACCTCGCAATCGCAGGCCTCACCGTGACGCTCGCACGTACGGCTATCGGACCCGACGGCTCATAAGGGGGAGCCTGGGATGGATTACAGCCAGGTCGACCCGCTTTCCAGCGCTGCATCTGGATGCCCGCCTTCGCGGGCATGAGCGGCAAGGGGATAAATGGCTTGCTGTTTCTCCGCTCGCTCCCGCGAAGGCTGAGAGCCCAGAGACGGCAAACCATGGACCCGAGCGGTTCCGCTTGAAAGCAACGCACTTGGCCGATGCCCGTGTCCGGCCGGGGCCTTTGCGCTTCAGCGCACTTCCTCGGGGATGAGAAACAGGCGGATGCGGCGAAAGGCCAGGCCGGCAGCACGGTGCGCGGTCGCCCAGGACAGGACAATCGCCAGCACGAGCCCCAGGCTGATCGGCAGGAGCCAGAGGAAGACCCCCGTGGAGATCGTCCAGGCGACGAGCGCCATGACGGCGCCGCACAGCGTCTCGACCCAGTGCGCGCGCGCAACCGCCACGATGGAGGCGCCGGTGTCGCCGCGCTGCTGGGCGTTCCAGCCCGAATCCCGCCCGAGGAAGACTTCCGCCACCCAGCGTGTCTGGAGCAGCATCATGACCGGGGCAAGAAGCGCGGAAAGGAGCGTCTCCGCGACCACGCCGAAGAGGATCCCGGCCGCGCCGCCGCACCGCGCGCGCGTGCCGCGATCCATGATCGCCACGGCCGCGCCCAGAAGCTTCGGCAGCACGAGCACCCCCATCGTGAAGACGAACAGGATAAGCGCCTGGCGGTAGTCGAAGGCCGGCCAGTGCGGGAACAGGGCCAGGCCGTCCGGGAAGTAGTCCGGCGTGGCGAACCGGGCCTGGATCGAGAGAAGAAGCCCGATGAGCAGCATGGCCAGCCACAGCGGGGAGGCCAGATAGGACATGATGCCGACGACGAGGTGCAGCCGGCTCATCCAGTGCAGACCGCGCGCACCGACGATCTTCATGTGCTGCAGGTTGCCCTGCGCCCACCGCCGGTCGCGCTGGGCGAGCGTGATGAGCGAGGGCGGGCACTGCTCGTAGGAGCCGCCGAGCGAGGGCAGCATGATCACCGCCCAGCCGGCCCGGCGCATGAGCGCGGCCTCGACGAAATCGTGGCTGAGCACATGGCCGCCGAACGGCCTGCGGCCCTTCAGCTCCGGCAGGCCGGCGCTCTCGGCGAAGGCGCGCACGCGAATAATGGCGTTGTGGCCCCAGTAATTGCCGTCGCGGCCGTGCCAGGCGGCAAGGCCGTGGGCGATGACGGGACCGTAATAGCGCCCGGCGAATTGCTGCATGCGGGCGAACAGCGTCGTGCCGCCGGCGAGCATGGGCACCGTCTGGACGATCCCCGCCGCCGGGTCCGACGCCATCCGGCGCGCCAGCGCCACGAGCGTCGGCGCGGCCATGTAGCTGTCGGCGTCGAGCACGACCATGTGGTCGTAGCGTCCGCCCCAGCGGCAGACGAAATCGGCGACATTGCCGGCCTTGCGGTGCCAGTTGTCCGCCCGGCGCCGGTAATAGACCGCAACGGCCCCGTGAAGCGCTGCGCGCAGGCGCTCGAAGCTCTCCTCCTCGCGCGCCGCGATCTCGCCGTCGCGCGTATCGGACAGGATGAAGATGTCGAACTGCGCCCCGGCGCCCGCCTCGGCGAGCTCGCGCCCCATGCGCTCCAGCGTGCCGCAGACCGCCTCCGGGTCCTCGTTGTAGACCGGCATGACGAGGACGTTGCGCCCGAGCGGCCCGTCCTGCGGGACGGTATCGCCGGCGCCCCGGTCGCGGAGCATGCAGGCAAAGCCCAGAAGCGCGCTCGCGCAGGGCAGCGCGATCCACAGGAAGGTCACCGCGAACACGCCGGCAAAGACCACCTGCAGCGCCGTCGCGCCGGATACGGAGATCACCGAGATCATTTCCCAGGTCGCAACGACCGTGAGCGCGAGGGTGAGCGTCAAGACCAGCGCACGCGCCCGGACCACGGACGGCGGGGTGGACGCCGTGTCCGCAGCCTCGCCCCCATGCCACTCGCCGAAGGACTGGACGGGCATGGCGAGCGGATGCTCCTCCGGCACGCTGGCCTCCGCATCGGCCGGATACTCCTCATCGAACTCATAGGCGACGGTCATCTGATCCATCGATAGAGCCATGTCTCGCCGAGCTCATCTTCGCCGTCGAGCAAGCGCAGCCTCAGCTCCGACATGTCGATATCCGTGACGTCGAGCTCGATGCTCACCCGATAGCCGCCGGTCTCGGGGTTCGGACGGCCAACGGCGCTGATGACCTTGCCCGCACTGGCCGAAACCTCGGGCACGACCGTTTCGGGCAGTGGGTCGGGGGATTGGTAGTCGATCACGAACAGGCGCCCGTCATGGTCGAGATCGGCGCCCGAGCGCGTATCGGTGACCCATGCCGCACGCCCGTTCAGGGGTACCGTGTCGCACCAGTGCAGGCGGTAGGTCAGGGAGAAGGGCTTGCCCTGCTGGAGCGGCGCGCGCGGCCGCCAGAAGGCGACGATATTGTCGTTGATCTCGCGCTTGGTGGGAATTTCCACCAGCTCGACATGGCCGGCGCCCCAATTGCCCACCGGCTCCACCCAGCCGCTCGGACGGCGCTCGTAATGGGCCTCGAGATCCTGGTAGTCCTGGAAGTCGCGCTTGCGCTGCATCAGGCCGAAACCGCGCGGATTGGAATCCATGAAGGCGCTGATCTGGAGCGTCTCCGGGTTGGCCAGCGGGCGCCAAATCCACTCGCCCGTGCCCGTCCACATGGCAAGGCCGCCGGAATCGTGCACGGCCGGACGGAAATCGTCGTAGCCCGTCCGGTTCACCGCATCGAACAGATACATGCTGGTCAGCGGCGCGAGCCCCACATGGGCGAGTTCCACCCGCGGGAACAGGGTCAGCTCGACATCGATCAGCGTCTCCGTGCCCGGGCGGATCGTGAAGCGATAGGCGCCGGTCGTGCTCGTGCTGTCGAGCAGCGCATGGATGACGATGGCCTTGGCCCCCGGCTCCGGACGCTCGATCCAGAAGGAGCGGAAGGCCGGGAACTCCTCGCCCTCCTGCGATCCCGTCTTGATGGCGAGCCCGCGCGCGGACAGCCCGTAGCGCTGGTTCTCCGCGACCGCCCTGAAATAGCTCGCGCCCTGAAAGACGGCGAACTCGTCCCAGTAATTCGTATCGTTGAGCGGATGGCGCAGGCGAAAGCCCGAGAACGGCAGCTCCGTGCCTTCCGGCGGCGCGGTGACGCTCGGGCCGAAATCGAACATGCTCGCGGAATAGAGGACCGGCCAGGCCTGCCCGTCGGCGACGATGAAGATGTCGACCGGCGTCTTGTAGAACGCGCCCGCATGGAGGAGATCGACCGTGAAGCCACGGTCCTCGCCCCGCCAGATCGCCATGTCCGTCTTGAAGCGGATATCGCGGTACTGGTCGTAGGTCAGCCCGTCGAAACCGTCCGGGAAATCGACCTCGGCGGAGGCATAGGCCTCTTGCGACAACGATTGCGCGCGGTCGCGCACGAAGGTTTCCGAGAACGCCTCGGGATCGCCGAGGAAACCGTCCCCTCGGCACCGGACGCGCGGGACGGCACGAGGCCCGCCCACAAAGCCGCTCCTGCCGCAAGCTGCAGCAACTCACGACGATCCATGAACTTCACCCCCCTTCCGACGTATCGGAACGGCGCTCCGACAGTGTTGGATGCTGAAACCGCCATCAACCTAAGCGGTTAGAGAATCAATTGGACCAAACTGTGATGACACGGCTGCCGGCCGAACGCCAGCAGCCTCGCATCGCGCTGGAAATGCATCCGAACAGGCCGTCGGCAATGCGCAAGACACCGCGTCATTTACCGGGGAGGATATGGCAATTTTAAGGATTTTGGCGACGCGCCGGGGACATGGGTGCCGCCGCAGGCCCGATCCGGCATCCATGGGAGCTTGCAGCCCAGGGTTGCCGAGGCGGGCTTGCGGACGGGGCGCGTCGGCCCGAGAGGCGATCAGACGGCCAGCACCGTTTCCAGATGGCGCGGCAGTTCCGTCATGTCCGTGCGCGTGAGATCCTTGGGGAGCTCCGCCTTGACCCGCGCCTTGACCTCCGGTGCGAGCGCGTTGCGCAGGTCGCCGAGCGCGGAGGGCGGCGCCACAATGACGAGCTGGTCGAAATCGTTGCGCCGGCACCCCTTGGCCAGCACCTCCGCCAGCCGCCGCGCGAAAGCCTCCTTGCGCTGGCGGTGCGGGTCGGAGGGCGGCTCCATGGCATGGCGGCCCTCGCCATGGGAGTCGAACGAGCGCCCCGGCCGGTCGGCGTCGATATCGCGCGTGGGCGGCACGTCCTCGCTGAACTCGAGCCCTTCGAGCGCCCTGAGCCCGCGACCGGGCCCCTCGTTCAGCAGAACCTTGCCCCTCGCGCCATCCGCGATCAGGATCCAGGTACGTGTCGGCTTCATGGTCTCGTCCTTCTTCCGGAAGCTACTATCGCTTGCATGCTCAGCCTTTGGCTGACAAGACCCATTGTGTCCGTTTTGCCCTCCCCGGCCTTGACACGGCTCAAGGTCGTTCCGACCGTCATGGTTGAGGATGGCCGCGACATCATAGATGCATACGATACAGGAACCGCTCAAGACATGGTGCAGGACGGACAGGACAGGCAGGACGAGGTCGAGGCGTTTCTCATGACGCCGTCGAGCTACCGGCCCGCGCCCGGCAAGGTGGACAGGATCGACACCCATGGCGCCATGGTGTTCCTGGCCGGCAAGCAGGCGGTCAAGATCAAGCGCGCCGTCGCCCTGCCCTATATGGATTTCTCCACGCTGGAGAAGCGCCGCGCGGTATGCGAGCGCGAATTCGAGCTCAACAGGCCCAACGCGCCGCGGATCTACCGCGACGTGGTGGCCATCACGCGAGAGGCCGACGGCGCGCTCAGGATCGGCGGATCGGGCGAGCCGGTCGAATGGGCGGTCCGCATGACCCGGTTCGACCAGGAGCAGATCCTCGACCGGATCTGCGAGCGCGGCGCGCTGGACGACGACCTGCTCGACAGGCTGGCGCGGATCGTCGCCAAGGCGCACAAGCGCGCGCCCGTCGACCGCAGCAAGCCCGGCCACGACCGGATCGCGGCCATCGTCGACCAGATTGACCGCGCGCTGGCCGCCGCGGCCGATGTCGTGCCGGAGGACAGGCGGCGCCGCTTCGCGCAGATGGCGGGCGACGCGCTCGCAGCCGCCCGGCACTGCCTCGACCTCCGGGCCGAACGCGGCTTCGTGCGGCGCTGCCATGGCGACCTGCATCTCGCCAATATCGTGGTGATGGACGGGGAGCCGGCGCTGTTCGACGCGCTCGAGTTCGACGACGAGCTCGCCACCATCGACGTGCTCTACGACCTCGCCTATCTGCTGATGGACCTGATCGAGCGCGGCCGGCGGGCGGAGGCCCATCGTGTCCTCAACCGCTATCTGCGCTACGACGACGCCCTGGCCAATGTCTACGGGCTGGTCGCCCTGCCGCTGTTCCTGGCCTGCCGGGCGGGCGTCCGCGCGATCGTGTCGCTCGACCGGGCGGGCCAGGTCGAGGGCGAGGAGAAGGCGGCGCTCGAGAAACGCGCGCTAGCCTATCTCGATGCGGCGTTAGGATATCTCGCCCCGTCCACGCCCAGGCTCGTCGCCATTGGCGGGCTGTCCGGCACCGGCAAGACGACCCTCGCCGCCGGCCTCGCCCCCGGGATCGGCCGGGCGCCGGGCGCGCTCCACCTGCGCAGCGACGTCGAGCGCAAGGCGATGTTCAATGTGGACGACACCGACGCCCTGCCGGAAGAGGCCTATACGCAGGAGACCAGCGACAGGGTCTACGACCTCCTCCTGCAGAAGGCGCGTATCGCGCTGCGGGCCGGCCATTCCGTGGTTGTCGACGCGGTCTTCATGAAGCGCGACGAGCGTGCCGACATCGCGAAGGTGGCCTGCGAGCTCGACGCGCCCTTCGTGGGGCTGTGGCTGTCGGCCTCGCCGGACACCATGATCGCCCGTGTCGAGGCCCGGCAGGGCGACGCCTCCGACGCCGACGAGGAGATCGTGCGCAGGCAGATCGCCCACGCCACCGGACCCGTCTCCTGGACGGCGATCGACGCCAGCCGCACGCCCGAGGCGACGCTGGAGGCGGCGCGCGACATCGTCGACGACGCCTTCGCGCTCGCCTCCTGACCCGGCGCCCCCCGGAGCCGGCTTCCCCCTATCCCCCAAACCGGTTGACCCGGCCCGCCCGGCCGGTCCATCCTGACGCGACGTCAGGGGAGTCCCGCCAAGGGGACTGAGAGGCTGACAGGGGAAACCCCGGCGACGCGACCCTTTGAACCTGACCCAGTTGACGCTGGCGTAGGAAGACCGAAGGGCGCACTTCCCCAGAGCTCGAACACAAGGGGGCGGTCCTTTCGGGCCGCTCCGGTCCTGTCCCGCATTCGGGCCGCAAGTTTCCTTCCGCCGCCAGCGTCATCCCGGGTCCTTTCGAGAGAGGAGACCGGAATGACCGCGCCTTGTCCCGCCCCCGAACTGATCTCTGTTCTCGGCGCGGGCGTATCGGGGCTTTGCGCCGCCACCGCCCTGAGCGGCCGGGGGCTGGCCGTCGAGGTCGTCGTCCCCGGCGATGCGGCGCCGCCCGCCTCGCATCTGGCGGGCGGAATGCTCGCCCCCTTCTGCGAGGGCGAAGTCGCGCCCGACACCGTCATTCGCGGCGGGCAGAGGGCGCTCGACTGGTGGGCGCGCCATGTGCCTGGCGTGGAGCGGCGCGGCACGCTGGTCATCGCCCCGCCGCGCGACGCGAGCGAGCTCGACCGGTTCGCCCGTGCGACGCGGGGCCACCGCCTGGCCGACCCGTCGCAGATCGAGCCGGCCCTCGAGGGGCGCTTCTCCCGCGCCCTGTTCTTCGCCGACGAGGCCCATCTCGACCCGCGCAAGGCGCTCGCCCATCTGCGCGACCGTCTCGTCGCCCGCGGGGTGGCGTTCCACGACGGACCGCCGCGCGGGCGGATCGTGGATTGCCGCGGCATGGGCGCGCGCGACCGCCTCGGCGACCTGCGCGCCGTGCGCGGCGAAATGCTGGAGCTGCACACCGGCGAGGTGGCGCTGAGCCGCCCGGTCCGCCTGCTCCATCCGCGCTTTCCCTGCTACATCGTCCCGCGCGGCAAGGGTCGCTTCATGGTCGGCGCGACCATGGTGGAGAGCGCCCATGCCGGGGGCGTGACCGCCCGCGCGACGATGGAGCTCCTGTCGGCCGCCTACACGGTCCACCCCGCCTTCGCGGAGGCGGAGGTGACCGCGAGCGGCGCAGGCTTGCGCCCGGCCTTTCCCGACAACGTTCCCGCCATCCGCCGCGAGGACGACCGCTTCCACATCAACGGCATGTATCGCCACGGCTTCCTCATGGCGCCTGTCCTGTCGGAGACGCTGGCACACACGCTGACACAGGAGATGACCCATGCGCATTGAGATCAACGGAAAGACCGCGACCACCCGGTCGGCCACCCTCGCCGAACTGATCGACGAACAGGGCTTCGACGCCGCCAGCGTCGCGACGGCGGTGGACGGCGTCTTCGTGCCGAAGGGCCTGCGCCCCCGCACGCCGCTCGCGGAGGGCTCGAAGGTCGAGGTCCTGTCCCCGATGCAGGGAGGCTGACCCCCATGTTCTACGGCACGGAGCTGACCTGCCGGCTGATGCTCGGCACCGCGCAATATCCCTCGCCCGCGGTCCTGCGCGAGGCCATCGCCGCCTCCGGCGTGGAGGTGATAACCATGTCGCTGCGGCGCGAGGGGCCCGACGGCGCGGCCTTCCGCGACCTCCTCTCGCAAAGCGGCTGTCGCATCCTTCCCAACACCGCCGGCTGCCAGACGGCCAGCGAGGCCGTCACCACCGCCCATATGGCGCGCGAACTGTTCGGCACGCCCTGGATCAAGCTGGAGGTGACCGGCCATGCCGACACGCTGCAGCCCGACCCCTTCGCCCTCGTCGAGGCCGCGCGCATCCTCTGCGCTGACGGCTTCGACGTCTTCCCCTACACGACCGAGGACCTGATCCTCGGGGAGAAGCTGGTCGAGGCGGGCTGCCGCGTCCTGATGCCCTGGGGCGCGCCGATCGGCTCCGGCCGGGGTTTGCGCAATATCGACGGGCTGCGGGCGATGCGCGCGCATTTCACGGACATTCCCCTCGTGATCGACGCCGGTATCGGCGCGCCGTCGCAGGCCGCGCACGCGATGGAGATGGGCTTCGACGCCGTGCTCGCGAACACCGCCGTCGCCAGGGCCGTCGATCCGGTGGCCATGGCCGCCGCCTTCGCCAAGGCCGTCGCCGCCGGACACGAGGCCTTTCGCGCGGGCCTCATGCCTCCGCGCGACATGGCGTCGGCCTCGACCCCGATCTTCGGCATGGCGGAGCTTTCCTGATGGCCGGCCCCCTCTCGCCACGTCCCCCGTCCCCGTCCACCGCAACGTCGGAGCATGGCCGATGACCCGCTACGACCGGCAGACCCGCCTTCCAGAGATCGGCGCGGAGGGTCAGGCCCGCCTCCGCGCCTCCCGCGTCCTCGTCGTCGGGGCGGGCGGGCTCGGCTCGACCGTGCTGCCGCTCCTCGCCGGCGCGGGCGTCGGCACGCTGCGGGTGATCGACCCCGACGAGGTGGAGGAGAGCAACCTCCACCGCCAGATCCTCTACCGCATGTCGGATCTCGGCCGGGCGAAGGCCGAAGCCGCCGCGGAGGCGCTCACCGCGCTCAATCGGGAGTGCCATGTCGCGCCCCTGGTCGCCAGCCTCGACCCGGTTCTCGCCGCCCGCGAGATCGCCCAGGCCGATCTGGTCGTCGATGGCGCGGACACAATCGCTGTAACCTACGCGCTCTCCGACCTCTGCCATGCCGCGCGCATTCCGCTGATCAGCGCCTCCGTGCTCGCGCGCAGCGGCTATGCCGGCGGGTTCTGCGGCGGAGCGCCCAGCTATCGCAGCATCTTTCCCGACCTGCCGGAGACGATGCCGTCCTGTGCAGGCGGCGGGGTCATGGGGCCCGCGGTCGCCACGCTCGGCGCGCTCCAGGCCCAGATGGCCCTCGCGGTCCTGCTGGGCCACGAACCGAGCCCGCTGGGCCTCCTCCTCTCGGTCGACCTGCAGTCCTGGCGCCTGTCCTCCTTCCGCTTCGACACGGCCCCGGAGCCGGACACGGCGGCGCCCCGGATCGTCGCACGCGGCGAGATCGGCCCGGACGACATCGTGATCGAGCTGCGCGACCCGCGCGAGGCGCCCGACCTCCCCGTGCCGCATGCGCAGCGCATGTCGCCGGAGGATGTGGCCCGGTTCGAGCCCGGCCCGGACCGCCGCGTGGTCTTCGTCTGCGCCACGGGCTTGCGGGCCTGGCGCGCGGCACGGCGGCTGGCGGCCCGGACCTCCACCCCCGTCGCCATCCTCGCGGCGGGGCGATAGAGGGTTTTCAGGAAAAGTGGAAACCACTATTCCGGTTCGAAAGCGCGGGCGATACAGGAACCGGTCTGGGCGCGTCGTCAGCCCTTGAGGGGTGCCTTGTCGAGGGTTGCGACGAGATTGGCGAGCAGCGCGAGGCGCGGGGCCACCGACGACACATAGATGTGCTCGCCGGTCGTATGGGCGCCGTCGCCATCGGCGCCGAGCCCGTCGAGCACGGGCACGCCGAGGGGGGCTGCGAAATTCGCGTCCGACCCGCCGCCCGTCGTCATGCCGACGAGATCGATGCCGAGCCCGCCGGCCAGCGCGCAGGCATGCCGGAACAGCGCCTCGCTTTCCGGCGTCATGGTGAAGGGCGGCCGGTTGAGCCCGCCCCTGACGGTGATCGAGACATCGGGATCGATGGGCTCCAGCCCCTCGATGGCTTCCAGGACCGGGCCGACGGAGGCCTCGTCGGGAAGCCGCGCATCGACCTCCAGGAGGCAGCGCTCCGGCACCACATTGCGCGCCGTGCCGCCGCGGATCTGGCCGACCGTCACCGTCACTCCGCGCTCGGCATCGTTCATCGCCTCCAGCGCGAGCACGGCGCGGGCCGCCTCGCGGATCGCGCTGCGCCCGGCCTCGGGGCGCGCACCGGCATGGGAGGCCCGGCCCTCGATCAGGATGTCGTAAATGGCCACGCCCTTGCGCGCGGTCACCACCTTGCCGCCGTCGCGCGCCGGCTCGACGGTGAGGACGGCCAGCGCGTCCCGGCTCTCGCGCTCGATGACATGGCGCGAGGTCTCGCTGCCCGTCTCCTCGTCCGGCACGAAGACGAGGCTCGCCGGCGGAACCTCCGGCCCCATGCGCCGCGTGAGCAGCCCCAGAGACCACAGCGCCATCAGCGCGCCGGACTTCATGTCGTAGATGCCGGGCCCGTAGAGCCTGTCGCCCTCCGCGCGCACGGGCAGCGGGCCGGAGATCGTGCCCACGGGGTGGACGGTATCGAGATGGGCGAGCAGCGTCGGGCCCCGCCCGTTACCCGCGCTCGGCGTGCGCACCACCAGAATGTCGCCACGGCCGTCCGTCCCGTCGATGCGCTCGCAGCGCAATCCGAGCTCGCCGGCGAGCGCTTCCACCCTGTCGACCAGCGCATTGACCCGCGCGCCCTCCGGCGTCGGCGTCTCGATCCCGACCCAGCTCCGGAGCGTGGACAGGACGGCATCGAGATCGATATCGCTCGCGGTGATCGCGGTCATGGGGGGTTCTCCGGTTCGGGACAGGACATTTCGGCAGGCGGGGGCAAAGGCCCCCGCAAGCGAAACTAGCCGTCCGTTGCGGAAAGGAAAAGGCCCCCGACGCTCCGGTTCGCCAAACCTCAGCCGCGCGCGCCCTTGCCGTCGCCCTGCGGCGTGCCGCGCCGCCAGTAGCCGACGGCGAGATGCTGCGAGCGGTCGAGGCCGATCTCCTCTCGCCAGTGCCGGCGCAGCGCCCTGAAGGCCGCATACTCAGCGCCCGCCCAGGCGAAGACGCGGGCGCCATCCTCGGGCCATGCCACCTGCCGGACGGCCTCGACAACGAGGTCCGTCGTGCCGGCGGGCGCGCCGTCGCGATGGAGCCAGCGAACGGCCATGCCGGGCGGATGCGCAAGCGCCTGGTCCTCGCCGGCATCCGCGACCTCGATGAGCGCGGTTCCCCTCGCCTCACGCGGCAGGGTCTCCAGGATCCGCGCGATGGCGGGAAGCGCGGTCTCGTCGCCGGCAAGCAGATACCAGTCGGCCTCCGGCACCTCGCCGCCGCCCGGCCCGATAATGCCGAGCCTGTCGCCGCGCGCCGCACGCAGCGCGAAGGTCGTTCCCGGTCCCCCATCGCCATGGATCACGAAGTCGATATCCATCTCGCCCGCGCGCGGATCGACGCGGCGCACCGTATAGGTGCGGACCGCCGGCCGGCGCTCCTCCTCCGGCCAGACGGGAAGGCCGCTCGCCGCGACGGTGGGCCATTCGGGCGTCCCGATCCCCGGCGGAGGGATCAGGATCTTGATATGGAGCCCGCCCGCGGCATAGCTCTCGAGATCCTCACCGGCGAAGGTGATGCGGCGCATGCGCGGCGTCACGTCCCGAATGCCGAGCACCGTCAGCTCGCGGAAATTGGGCAGGCGTCCGGCTCCGGCGCCGTCGCCGGTCCACACGATTTCCGGCGTCTCGCCGGCGGCCGCCTCCAGGAGATGGGCGGCGAGAAAGGTCTTCAGGAAGGCGAGCGCCGTCTCGTCCTCGGCCTCCGCGCGCATGCCGAGCGCGCCGGCCTGCGCCTCGAACGCCGCCTTGCGCCCCTCGAACACGGCTTCGCCGCGGCTCTCGCCCCGCACGACCTCCGCATCGTGCTCGGCGAAATGCTCCAGCAACGCCGCCATGCAGGCTTTGGGATCGGACAGGCTTACGGTCGTCTTGGCAACAAGAACGGACATGATATCTCTCCGGTTCGTCCGGAGGGATAGCGTGACGCCAGACTATACTCAAGAAATATTGCTTTTAACTATTTTAATTACATGAGAAACCGACATCGCCAGGACAATCGCCCGCGCGTCGTCGCCATGCCCGGACCGGCCGGGCATGGCGAGGCAGGGCGGTCCCGGGGTCAGATATTCACCTTGTCGCCGCCCTTGAGCGACAGGATCTCGCGGGCCTCGTCGGGCGTGGCGACGCCGAGCCCGAGCCCCTCGATGAGCTTGCGCGCGAGCTTCACCTGATCGGCGTTGGAGGTGGCGAGCTTGCCGGGGCCGGCCCACAGCGAATCCTCCAGCCCCACCCGGATATTGCCGCCCATGGCCGCCGAGGTAGCCGCGATCGGGAGCTGGTGGCGGCCCGCGCCGAGCACCGACCAGCGATAGTCGTCGCCGAACAGGCGGTCGGCGGTGCGCTTCATATGCGCGACATCCTCCGGGTGCGGACCGATGCCGCCGAGCAGGCCGAACACCGACTGGATGAACAGCGGCGGCTTGACAAGCCCGCGGTCGTAGAAGTGCTTCAGATTGTAGAGATGGCCGATATCGTAGCACTCGAACTCGAAGCGCGTGCCGTTGTCGTAGCAGGTCTCCAGGATGTACTCGATATCCTTGAAGGTATTGCGGAAGACGAGATCGCGCGTGTTCTCCAGATGCTGGCGCTCCCAGTCGTGCTGGAAGTCCTTGTACTTGTCGAGCAGGTGGAACAGGCCGAAATTCATCGAACCCATATTGAGCGAGGCGACCTCGGGCTTGAAGGTCGCCGCCGGCAGGACGCGCTCCTCCACCTTCATATAGGGGCTGCCGCCGGTCGTGATGTTGATGACGGCGTTGGTCTGCTGCTTGATGCGCGGCAGGAAGCGGGCGAAGGCCTCCGGCGTCTGGTCCGGCTTGCCCGTCTTAGGGTCGCGGGCATGAAGGTGCAGCACCGCCGCCCCCGCCTCCGCCGCGGCGAGCGCGTCCGACACGATCTCGTCGGGCGTCACGGGCAGATACTTCGACATTGTCGGCGTGTGAATGGCGCCCGTCACGGCGCAGGTGATCACGACTTTGCGTGCTTGAGCCATCTTCGTCTCCCTATTCGCCAATCGTCTTCGCCGCCGCCCGCTTGTGGGCGATGAGCGCCATCAATCGCTTGTCGCGCCATTTCTGGCGGCCTTCGAGCGCGGTGTCGGGAAGGGCCGTGCGGCGGTCGGCCTCGACGCGCTCGAGCACGGGGCCCGCCCAGTCGACGCGCCGCGCCTGGGTCGGCGTGATCCTCTCATAGATGCCCTGATAGCGCTCCACATAGTCGCGCACACCGCCCGGCGCGTTGAGATCGATGGTCTCGAACGGCCCCATGAAGCTCCATCTGAGCGCGAGCCCGTCGCGGATGCCGACATCGATATCCTCCGGCGAGGCATAGCCGTCCGCGACCAGCCGGAACGCCTCCTCCAGAAGCGCGCCCTGCATCCGGTTCATGACGAAGCCGTCGATCTCGCGCCTCATGACGATGGGCTTCTGGCCGACCTCCTCCATCAGGCCGGCGGTCGCGGCCATGGCCTCCTCCGCCGTCCAAGGCGCCGGCACGATCTCCGCGGCCGGCACCAGATAGGGCGGGTTGATCGGATGGACCACGAGACAGCGCTCCCGCGTCTTCAGATGCTCGGTGAAGCGCGACGGCAGGAGCGACGAGGTCGACGAGGCGATGACCGCGTCGCGGGGCGCGGCCTCCTCCAGCTCGGAGAACACCGCGCGCTTGATGTCGAGGTCCTCCGGCGTGTTCTCCTGGATGTGGCGCGCCCCGTCGAGCGCGTCGCGCAGGCGCGGCTCGGACACGATCCGGCCCAGCACGTCGGAGGGCCTGGCTCCGTTCAGGAGATCGTAGTCCTCAAGCGTGGGGAGGATCTCCGCAACGTAGTCGCGCGCCCGGTCCAGCGCGGCCCCGTCCCTGTCGAACAGGGCGACATCGAGCCCCGCCCGCGCGAAGGAGATCGCCCAGGCCCGCCCGATGAACCCGGACCCGACCACTGCCACTTTCGTCATGCCGACATTCCCATCATAGCCACAAAATCTCGCGGCGCAGCTCGTAGTCGGAGGCCAGGGGCCGCGCCGCGCCCCTGTGGATCACCTGGCCGCGCTCCAGCACCACCGCGCTGTCCGACAGGTTCAGTACGAGGTCGAGATGATGGTCGACGATGACGATCGCGACCTCCTTGCGCAGCCTGTCGAAGGCGTGGAACAGCTCCTCCGTCACCGCCGGCGACAGGCCCTCGAAAGGCTCGTCGAGCAGCAGGAGGCGCGTGTCGCCCATCAGCGCGCGGGCCACCGACACCATCTGCTGCTCGCCGCCGGAGAGATGGTCGGCGGCGACGTCGAGGCGCTCGCCGAGACGGGGGAAGAACTCAAGGACCCGCTCCTCGCTCCAGTGGATCCCCGCTCCGGTCAGGCGCTTCAGGCGGCCGAGCTCGAGGTTCTGGCGCACCGTCATGCCGTGGAACAGGCCACGCCCCTGGGGCACGTAACCCATGCCGCGCCGGGCGATCTCCGCGGAGGCCAGGCCGGCGAGGCCCTCGCCCGCGAGCGTCACCGATCCGTTGGCGGGCGGCGCGATGCCGACCAGCGTCTTGAGCAGGGTGGACTTGCCCGCGCCGTTGCGCCCGAGAAGCGCCACGATCTCGCCCTCGCGCACCGCCATGGAGATGTCGGAGAGGATCCGGCTCTTGCCGTAGAAGGTGTCCACGTCGGCGACGTCGAGAAGCACCTCCCGGTCCGCGACATCCGCCTCCGGGTCGGTGCGCGAGATCGCCGCCGCGCCGGAGCCGATATAGACCTCCTGGACGCGGGCGTCGGAGCGCGCATCCTCCACCGTCCCGTCGACCAGCACCTCGCCATTGCTCATGACGGTCACGGCGTCGGCGAGCTGGAAGACGCGGTCGATATCGTGCTCCACGAGCAGGACCGGCAGGGCCCCGGAGAGCTGCTTGACGAGATTGCCGACGCGCTCGCGCTCCGCCGCCGCCAGCCCCGCCAACGGCTCGTCGAGCAGCAGGACACGCGGCTTCGAGGTGAGCGCCAGCCCCATGTCGAGCAGCCTCTGGCCGCCATAGGACAGGGCGCCGGCCTCCGCCTTCTCCATGCCCTTCACGCCGAGGAAGCGGGCGATCTCCTCCGTCTCCGCATTGACGGAGGCGATGGAGGCGGCATCGACCCAGGGGTTGAGCCGGCTGGCATGGGTCGCCTGCACGCCAAGGCGGAGGTTCTCCTCCACCGTCAGCCCCGGGAACAGATTGGTGATCTGGAAGGAGCGCGCGAGCCCCCGGCGGCAGACCGCATGGGGCTCCAGCCCGTCAATGCGCTCCCCATCGAGCAGCACCGCGCCGCGGTCGGGTGGGAACATGCCGGAGATCAGGTTGAAGACGCTGGTCTTGCCCGCGCCATTCGGTCCGATGAGCGCATGGAGCGCGCGGTCCTCCACGGTGAAGCTCGCGCCCCGCACCGCCTGGACCGGGCCGAAGCTCTTGGCGACGCCGTCGACGGCGAGCGGCTTGCCGCCGCCCGGATTGGCCGATTGCAGGAAGGCCGGCAGGGGACCGGCCTCCGCCGCCGACCGGCCCGCCATGGCGGCCGTTCCCTCCTCTTCCCGCCGGAAGGGGGCGAGCAGGCGGCCGGCCACGCCGACCAGCCCGGTCGGCGAGAAGAAGATGAAGGCGACGAAGAGCAGCCCGAAATAGAGCAGCCAGTCCGGCGTCCACTGCGACAGGAACTCCCGGAACAGCACATAGAAGAGCGCGCCGAGGGCGGGGCCCAGAAAGCTCCTCATGCCGCCGATGATGACCATGGCGAGAAGCTCGCCGGAAAACGCCGGCAGCATGGGATCGGCGGAAGCGAAACGGTGCTGGAACACGAACATCACGCCGGCAAGCGCCGTGACGCCCGCCGACACGGTGAAGCAGATCACCTTGTAGGAGGTCGTCGGATAGCCGAGGAAGCGCGCCCGCTCCTCGTTCTCGCGCACCGCGACCAGCACCGTGCCGATGGGCGAGCGCACGAAGCGCTGCAGCAGGAAGACGACGGCGAAGGCGACGATGGCGACGACGGTGTAATAGGCCCAGTCGCCGCCGAGATCGGCGCCGAACAGATTGCCGCGCGTCACGTTTCCGATGCCGTTCTCGCCGCCGGTCACGCTCGTCCAGCGGAAGGCGACGGTGAAACCGATCGCGGTCAGGGCGAGGGTGAGCAGCGAGAAATAGACGCCGCGCCGGCGCAGGATCAGGAAGCCGAGCCCCATGGCGACGATGGCGGTAAGCGCCAGCGCGGCGAGCGCGGGCAGCAGCATCTGGCCCTCGAACAGGTGGCGCTGGGCGAGCGCCGCCCCATAGGCCCCGAGCCCGAACCACACGCCGTGGCCGAAGGAGATCAGCCCCGTATAGCCGACGAGCAGGTTGAGCGCGAGCGCGGCCACCGCGAGCAGCACGACATCGGTCGCGGACCCCGTGGTGAGCCCGATGGCGTTCAGCAGGAACGGCAGGACGATGAGGGCCGCGAGGACGACCAGGAGATTGAGATGACGCATGATCATGGGGCTCCGCCTACTCCAGCCGTGCAATCCGCTCGCCGAACAGGCCGCGCGGCCGCAGCAGCAGAACCAGGAACATGAGGAGATACATCGAGGCTTCCGCCGCGGGCGGGAAGAAATAGACCGTCAGGCCGCGCACCGCGCCGACGAGAAGGGCGGCAAGCACGACGCCCCAGAACGAGCCGAGCCCGCCGATCACCACCACCACGAAGGCGGCGATCAGGATCTCGTTGCCCATGGCGGGATGGACGCCCGTGATCGGCGCCATGATGCCGCCGGCAAGCCCCGCAAGCCCGATGCCGAGCGCGGCGACGGCGGTCAGATAGGGCTTGAGCGAGATGCCGAGCGCGCCGACCATGTCGGGATCCTGGATGCCGGCGCGCACGATCCGCCCGAAGGGGGTGCGCTGGAGCAGATACCAGAGCCCGGCGACGGCGGCCACGGCGACGCCGAGGATCGCGAGGCGATAGCGCGAATAGATGAAATCGCCGACGAAGACCTGCCCGCGCAGGAACTCCGGAATGGAGAAGGGCCGCGGCGTCGCGCCGAAGACCATGCGCAGCACCTGCTCGATCACCATGGCGATGCCGAAGGTCAGGAGCAGGCCGAGCGCCGGGTCGAGCCGGTAGAATTTCCGGAAGAAGACCCGCTCCACCACGATGCCGATCAGCGCGACCGCGATGGGCGAGATGACGAAGGCGGCCGGATAGCCGAGCCGGTCGGCGACCGTCACCATGACATAGGCGCCGATGGCGTAGAACCCGCCATGGGCGAGGTTCACGATGCCGCCGAGCGAGAAGATCAGCGACAGGCCGAGCGCGATGAGCAGGTAGTAGACGCCGACCAGGAGGCCGTTCGTCAACTGCTCGAGAATGAACACCAGTTCGATGGGCACGGGGGACGGCTCTTCGGAAAGCGCGTGGGCCATCGGCCCCGGGCGGGAGCCGGCGGCCGGACCCTTCCGGAGAAGGATCGCAGGCCGGCCGCCCGGGGCCCAGGGAGGTTCAGGTCACGAGGCGAAGCTGCAGGCGTTCTCCTCGCGCGTCGGCGCGATGACCGTGAGGTCCTCGTCCGCCGCGGGAACCGGCGCGCCGAGCACCATGAGGTCCCATTCGTCCTGGACCTCGTCGAGAGGCTTGGCGGTCATGGTGTACATTTCCTGGATGAGCTGGTGGTCCCAGTCGCGGAAATAGCCCGGCCGCCCCTTGAGGATGTCGAGCTCCTTCTGCCCCTCCAGGAACTCCAGGAGCGCGTCGGTCTCCGTCGAGCCCGTCTCGTTCATCGCCTGGGCGAGGATCTTGGTGGCGACATAGTCGCCCCAGGCCTGGTTCTCCGGCGGCTTGCCATATTTGGCCGTGAACGCCTCCACGAAGGCCTTCGTGCCCGGCGTGTCGAGCAGGTGATGCCAGATCACCGGCCACTCGCCGCCGAAATTGCCCTTGCCCGCGCCCCAGGCCACGCCCGTGTCGAAGCCGAATCCGCCATAGGGGAAGTCGAGCCCGTATTCGGCATACTGCTTGACGAAGTTGGTGATCTGGTTGCCGGCCAGATTGGAGATGATGAGGTCGGGACGCGCCTGCCGGATCTTCAGGATGTAGCCGGAGAAGTCGGTCGCATCCGTCGGCACGAGATCCTCCCAGGCGACCTCGCCATTGTTTTCGGTCACATAGTTCTTGCCGACGCGCGAGAGATCGTGGCCATAGGCGTAGTCGGCGGTCAGGAAGTAGATCTTCTTGCCGTCGATCAGCCCGTTGCGCAGGAAATTGCGCCCGACACCCTTCACATATTGCGAATTGCAGGCTTCCACATGGAACATGTAGCGATTGCAGTTCGCCCCGCGCAGCGCGTCGGAATTGCAGCCCGTATTGACGAACAGCACCTTGTTGCGGTCCGCCACCTGGGAGATGGCGAGCCCCGAGGCGGAGCTGATCTCGCCCACGATGCAGGCGACATTGTCGCGCTCGATATAGCGCTCCGCCTTGGTCGAGGCCGTGGCCGGGTTGACGCTGTCCTCCATGAGGAGCTCGATCTGCTTGCCGTTGACGCCGCCGCCGGCATTGATCTCCTCCACCGCGAGCTGGACGCCCATCTGGGCGTATTCGCCCAGGGGCCCGAGAAAGCCGGTGAGTGGGGTGAGATGGCCGAAGCGGACGGTGTCCGACTGGGCGCGCACGATATGGGGCTTGGCGATGCCCGCTGCGAGCGCGGCGGCGCCGACACCCTTGATGATCTGACGGCGGTCCGGCCGCTGAAAGCGGTGAGACATTCCTATTCCTCCCTGTCTGCTCGGGCTCGGGGCCATTTCCGGGATTGGCGAACAGATCGCCGGACGGCCCGGACCCACTCGTTTTCCGCGAGCGATGTATTTGACATCTGTGATCACAGATGCGAACTCTATAAAAACGCGGTCTGCCCGTCCTGTCCAGTCTCTTTCCGGCACGGACCGAAAATCGTTTCACGGGGCTGCGGCCCGGCCGGTAGAACAGGGGCCGGATGCCGCCGGCTCCGGCCTGGCGGTCCGACGACGGGGAGGCGACGAGGCTTTGAGGCTATCGGATGAGCGTTGTTGAGAAGGTCGCGCGCATTTCCCGCGTGACGCTGGCCGAACGGGTCTATCGGGACCTCAGGGAACTCCTGCTCGCCGGGCAGGTCGCGCCCGGAGAAAAGTTCACCCTCAGGGGCCTCGCCGACGCGACCGGCACGAGCTCCATGCCGGTCCGCGAGGCCGTCAGCCGGCTCGCCGCGGAGGGTGCCCTGGAAGTCATGCCCAACCGTGCGATCCGCGTTCCCATCATGACGCGCGAGCGCTTCATGGAGCTGCGCACCATCCGCATGGAGATCGAGGGCCTGGCCGCCGAGATCGCCGCCGGACGCGCCACGCCCGCCGAGATCGACGAGATCGCCCGCCACCAGAAGGCCTTCGAGGCGGAGAGCAGGAAGGCCGACCCCGACGGCGCGGTGGCACTCAAGGCCAACAAGGAGCTCCATTTCGCGACCTATCGCGCCGCCGCCATGCCCGCCCTCATGCAGATCATCGAGGGGCTGTGGCTGCAGGTCGGCCCGGTCATCAATTTCGATCTCCTGGCCAGCGGCCGCCGTCTCCACGCGGTGGAGGCGCACAAGCACCATGCCCGCCTCATCCAGGCGATGCGCGCCCGCGACGGCAAGACGGCCCGCAAGGCGGTGGCCGACGACATCGCGTCGGCGGCGGAATTCATTCTCGCCAGCGGCAATCTGCCCGGCGCAAGCGATAACGAAGAGACCTGAACGGGAGGACATCCATGGAGCTTGGACTTCGAGGCACCAGAGTGCTGGTCACCGCCGGCGCGTCCGGCATCGGGCTGGAGATGGTTCGCGCCTTTCACGCAGAGGGCGCCGCGATCGTCGCCTGCGACGTGAACGAGGCCGCCCTGTCGGAGCGCGCAAGCGAGCTGCCGGACGTCACATGGCTGACGGCGGACGTGGCCGACCGCGCCCAGGTCGAGGGCCTCTTCGACGATGCCGTGGCCAGGCTCGGCGGTCTCGACGTCCTGATCAACAATGCCGGCGTCGCCGGCCCCACGGGCCGCGTGGAGGAGATCGCGCCGGAGGACTGGGACAGGACGCTTGAGGTGAACATCACCGGCCAGTTCAACTGCGCCCGCCTCGCCGTGCCCCATTTGCGCAAGAGCGACAATCCGAGCATCGCCAACCTCGCCTCCGCGGCCGGACGGCTGGGCTTTGCCATGCGCTCGCCCTATGCGGCCTCCAAATGGGCCGTGGTGGGGCTCACCAAGTCGCTCTCCATGGAGCTCGGCGCCGACGGCATCCGGGTCAACGCGCTTCTGCCCGGCTCCGTCGACGGGCCGCGCATCCGCTCCGTCTTCGAGAACAAGGCGAAGGCGCGCGGCGTGAGCGTCGAGGAGGTCACGAACCAGGCGCTGAGCGCCAGCTCGCTCGGCAGGCTCATCCCGCCCGAGCACATCGCCTCCATGGCCGTCTATCTCGCCTCGCCCCTGGGCGCGACCGTCTCCGGCCAGGCGATCAGCGTGTGCGGCGACCTGCAAATGCTTGTATAATCCGCCCCGTTCGCAGCGGGCCGGATTCGAAAGCAAGACCCGGAGTGTTCGCAGGATCGCAAGGCGCCATATTGCGGTAACGACGAGCCGACAGGAGGCTCGGGCAAACCGAATGGAGCGCCAGGATGAACGAGGTGCAGACGAAACCGAAATCCACGGGACCGGCCTTTGCCAGCGACGACGAGCGCTGGGAGGCCGTCAGGCGCCGCGACCCTGCCGCCGACGGCATCTTCTATTACTCCGTGAGGACGACCGGCGTCTATTGCCGGCCGTCCTGCGGATCGCGGCCGAAGCGGCGGGAGAACGTGGCCTTCCACGCAAGCCCGGACGAGGCCGAGCGCGCCGGCTTCCGCCCCTGCAAGCGCTGCCGGCCGAACGAGGCCCCGCTTGCCCGCAGGCGGGCCGATGCCGTGGCGAAGGCCTGCCGGCTGATCGACGAGGCGGAGGAGGTGCCGGATCTCGACACGCTCGCCCGCGCCGTCGGCATGAGCCGCTATCACTTCCACCGCGTCTTCAAGGAGGCGACCGGCCTCACCCCGAAGGCCTATGCCGCCGGACGGCGCGCGGACCGCGTGCGCGAGGAGCTTCCCGGAAGCCAGACCGTGACGTCGGCGATCTACGATGCGGGCTTCAATTCGAGCAGCCGGTTCTATGCCAGCGCGGCAGAGGCTCTCGGCATGGCGCCCGGCACCTTCCGCTCCGGCGGCGACGGCGCGACCATCCGCTTCGCGCTCGGCGACTGCTCGCTCGGCACGATCCTTGTCGCAGCGACTGATAAGGGCATCTGCGCGATCACGCTCGGCGACGATCCGGACGTCCTGCTGCGCGACCTGCAGGACCGGTTCCCGAAGGCAACCCTCGTCGGCGGCGACCAGGCCTTCGAGCACTGGGTCGCCCGGGTGGTCGGCTTCGTGGAGGAGCCCGCGGCGGGCCTCGACCTGCCGCTCGATGTGCGCGGAACGGCCTTCCAGCAGCGTGTCTGGCAGGCGCTCACCGAGATCCCGCCCGGCACCACGGCGAGCTATGCGGAGATCGCGGAGCGCATCGGAGCGCCGAAGGCGGTGCGCGCGGTGGCACGTGCCTGCGCCTCGAACGCCATCGCGGTCGCGATTCCCTGCCACCGCGTGGTGCGTTCCGATGGCGGGCTCTCCGGCTATCGCTGGGGCGTGGAGCGCAAGCGCGCCCTGATCGCGCGCGAGGCCGGCTCATGACAGAGACGGTCTCGATGCCGGCCATCGCCGACCGGGTCGCGGAGATCGACTGGCGGCGGACGGCCGGCGATCTCGATGCGGACGGCTTTGCGGTTCTCCAGGGGCTGCTCGGGCCGGACGAATGCCGGTCGCTCGCCGCGCTCTACGGGGCGGACGACCGGTTCCGCAGCCGCATCGTCATGGCGCGCCACGGCTTCGGGCGCGGGGAGTACCGCTATTTCGCCTATCCCCTGCCCGCGCCGGTCCACGCGCTGCGCACCGCGCTCTATCCGCGGCTCGCCCCCATCGCCAACCGCTGGAACGAGGCGATGCGGATCGATGTGCGCTATCCGCAAACCCACGAGGCCTTTCTGGCACGCTGCCACGAGGCGGGCCAGACGCGCCCGACGCCGCTCCTGCTGCAATATGGCCCCGGCGACTACAATTGCCTTCATCAGGACCTCTATGGCGAGCATGTCTTCCCGCTTCAGGTCGCCGTGCTCCTATCGGAGCCGAATCGGGACTTTGCAGGCGGCGAGTTCGTGCTGACCGAGCAACGCCCGCGCATGCAGTCGCGCGCCATGGTCGTGCCGCTGAAGGCCGGCGACGGCGTCGTCTTCCCCGTGCGCAACCGGCCCGTCCAGGGCACGCGCGGCCCCTATCGCGTGGTGCTCCGCCACGGCGTGAGCGCGGTACGCTCGGGCCTCAGGCACACGCTCGGCATCATCTTCCACGACGCGCAATAGGCGGCGCGCGCGGCAAGGTGCGCCACCCCTCCCGGAGCATCTTGACCATGCGATGCGACGGCCCTTATTGTCCCCGACCGATGGTGCCCTTCGGGGCTTGATAGGGAACACGGTGACGACGCCGCCCGAGCGATCCGCGTCCGGCTGGACGTGCAGCGGATTGCCCGGCTCTTTGCTTCAGGCGCTCCAGTCCGTGGCTGCCCCCGCAACTGTAAGCGGCATGGCCCCTGCCGACAGGCCACTGGGAACCTCGGGTCCCGGGAAGGCGGCAGGGGATGACGACCGCGAGCCAGGAGACCTGCCATCGACCGTGGTCACACGCGATCACATCGGGCGGGGTGAACCGATGGGCGTCCTTCCGCAAGTCCCCTCTCACAGGCAGGGATGACCGGGAAGACCTCGTTCGCGGGTGACGTGCCACGAGGCAACAGACCCGAGGTCTTCATGGGTACCCTTTCCAGCCGCGCGCGCCGCTCCGCCGCGCTTTCCACCACCGCGCTCGCCGTTCTCGCCATGCCTTCGGGCGCCCTTGCGCAGGACGCCCTTGCGGGCGACGAGATCGCACTCGACACGATCTCCGTCACCGCCAATCTCACCGACACGCCGCTCGACCAGGTCGGCAGCGCGGTCACCGTCCTGACCGGCGAGGAGCTGCGCCGGCAGAAGATCACGCTCGTATCCGAGGCCCTGCGCCAGGTGCCGGGCCTGTCGGTCAACCGGACCGGCCCCACGGGCCAGCTCACCCAGGTGCGCATCCGCGGCTCGGAGGGCAACCAGACCCTCGTCTTCATCGACGGGATCAAGGCGAACGACCCGTCCGCCGGCTCCGAATTCGACTTCGCCCACCTTCTGGCCGAGGATATCGAGCGCATCGAGGTGCTGCGCGGACCCCAGAGCGCGCTCTACGGGTCGGACGCCATCGGCGGCGTCATCAACATCGTCACCCGCAAGGGCCGCGGCGGGCTCCACGGCACCGCATCGGCGCAGGGCGGCTCCTTCGACACGCTGAAGGGCCACGCCTCCGTCTCCGCCGGCACGGAGACGGTGAACCTTCTCGCGAGCGCCACGGGCTTCCGCACCGACGGCATCTCGGTCGCCGACGAGCGGCTCGGCAATTCCGAGAAGGACGGCTACAGGAACGGCACCGTCTTCGCCAAGGCGGGCTTCACGCCGACGGAGAATTTCGAGCTCACCGGCGTCGCGCGCTACACGAAGTTCCGCACCGACACCGACGCGGAGGCCTTCTATCCCGAATACGGCCATACCGGCCCCGTCGACGCGCTTCAGGACACCCGGGGCGAGCAGTTCTACGGCCGCGCCCAGGCGCGCCTCACCCTGTTCGACGGCCGATGGGAGCAGGTCGCGGGCTACAGCTATACCGACAATGACCGCGACTACCGCGATCTCGACCCCACCGAGGTGACCAGCACCTATAAGGGCCGCATGTCGCGCGTCGACTACCGGTCGAGCGTCTTCTTCGACACGCCGGACCTGCTCGATGCCGCCCATACCCTGACACTCGCCCTCCAGCACGAGCGCGACAAGGCGATCTCGAAGAGCGCGTGGTCGTCCTTCGACCGCTCCGTCTCCTCCACAGGCTATATCGGCGAGTACCAGCTCTCCCTCATCGAGGATCTGGTGCTGACCGGCAGCGTGCGCTTCGACGACAACGAGCTCTTCGACAACGCCACCACCTACCGTGTGACGGGCGCCTACCGGATCGAGGAGACGGGCACCAAGCTGCGCGCCTCCTACGGCACGGGCGTGAAGAACCCGACACTGTTCGAGCTCTATGGCTACACCAACACCTATCACGGCAATCCGGACCTGAAGCCGGAGAAGGCGGAAGGCTGGGATGCCGGGTTCGACCAGACGCTCCTCGGCGGGCTCGCGCTCCTCGACGTGACCTATTTCAACCAGCGCATCGGCGATCTCATCACCGGCGCCGGCAACACCTCCGTCAACTTGCCCGGCCATTCCAAAATCGAGGGCGTGGAGGTCGGCCTCACTGTGGAGCCTGTCGAGAATGTCAGCGTACGCGCCTCCTACACCTATACCCATGGCCGCGATTCGAGCGGCGCGGAACTCGTACGCCGGCCCGCCAATGTGGCGAGCCTCAACGTCAACTACCGCTTCCTCGACGACCGGGCGAACCTCAATCTCGGCATCGTCTACAACGGCCGGCAGAAGGACTGGGTCTACAGCGCCGACTATAGCGAGAAGCAGGTGGTTGAGCTCGACGACTACGTGCTCGTCAATCTCGCCGGCAGCTACGAGATCAACCCCAACATGGAGGTCTTCGGGCGGCTGGAGAACATTCTCGACGAGCACTATTACGAGGTCTGGGGCTATGCCGAACCCGGCTTCGGCGGCTATGCCGGCGTGCGGGTGACGTTCTAGAGCGCTTTCAGGAAAAGTGGCGGGCCTCGCACGGCACGCCGTCGTTCGTGACGCAACCTTGCCGGACCGCCTACGACCAACGGGAGCAGACAATGACCGAAACCAAGGCACGCGGGGGCTCAGCGCCCCCTCATCACGCGGTATCTGGAGGATTGCGGGGCGGGCTGGAGCCTCGGCACATTCGGCGCCATCGGCGAGTTCATGCACGACGAGGGCGAGCCGTGCATGCTGGCCGCGGACGGGGACGGCCCGTCGCCATGACGACGGACCGGGGCGGCATCGCGCTCGATCCGCGCCTGCCCCACCGCGCCGTCGCCTATGAGACGCCCGCCGCCCGCACGCCGCGCTGGAACCACGCCGTCGCCCTGTGCCTGCCGGAGGAGGCCTGCGCCATGAACCGGCGCCACGCGGTGACCGAGCTCGGCCCCGACACCGGCGCCCTGAGGCCGCGGGACCGCGAGGCGATCCTGTTCGATATGGGCCTCGGCGCGCCGCAGGCCGATATCTGCGTGCGCACGGCCGATCCGGAGGCGCTCGCCGCGCTGCGCGAGAGCGAGGGCCGCTCGGCGCTCGATCCGGACAATCCGCTCATGGGCCGGATGCCGACCTTCAGTCCGCATCGCGTCTTCGTCTCGCGCCTCGGGCGGCTGGAGGTCTACCAGCCGATCCCTCCGGCGGACGGGACGAGCCCGCAAGGCCCGCACACCCATGTCCTGCCGAAGGTGCTCGCCAGCGGCCGGACCCATGCCGCGACCGCGCCCATTCCGGACGGCCTGGTCCCGTGCGCCCATCTCTTCCCGGCAAATCCGGTGAAGACGATCATGGGCGAGCCGCGCTCCTTCGACCGGGCCGCCCATGACGGTTTCCAAGCGCTGCTCGACGCGTTCGGCGACGCCCGGCTCCTCGTCGTCAAACGCTCGGTGATCGAGGCCGTGCAGGCGGGCGAGGCGCCCGGCTCCTTCGCCCCACCCGACGACCGTTTCGCGCGCGCCGCCGTCAAGGTCGCGCTGCGCCAGCTCGCAGGCGCCGGCACGGCCCGCGCCGATGTGCTCGGCGCGTGGGCGGCCCGGTTCGATTCGCCCGGCGAGGCGTGACGCGAGGGGGGCTGCCCCTCCCCTCTATGCCGGCTTGCGCTTGCCGCTTGCCAGAACCGCCATCACCAGCAGCAGGCTCAGCGACACCACGATCAGGAGCGAGGAGATCGCCGCGATGGTCGGGTCCACCTGATCGCGCAGGGCGAGGAACATCTTGCGGGTGAGCACCGTGTTCTCGCCGCCGGCGATGAACAGCCCGATCACCACCTCGTCGAGCGAGGTGATGAAGGCGAAGAGCGCGCCGGAAATCACCGACAGGCGGATCTGCGGCAGGGTGATCAGGAAGAACGCCTTGGGCCAGGACGCGCCGAGGCTGCGCGCCACGCGCTCCTGCGTCATGTCGTAGGTCTGAAGCCCCGACAGCACCGTCACCACCACGAAGGGCAGGGCGAGCAGCGTATGCGCGAGCACGATGCCCGCCATGGTGTTGACGAGGCCGAGCTGGATATAGAGGTAGAAGACGCCAATGCCGATCAGGATGACCGGCACCATCTGCGGCAGGAGCAGCACGAGGTGGAGCAGCCGTGCGAAGCGCGCCTTCGACACATTCAGCGCATAGGCCGCCGCGACGCCGAGCGGGGTGGCGAGCAGCACGGTGAGAAAGGCGGCCGTGAAGGAGACCCGCGCGGCGCGCATCCACTCGAAAGTGCCGAAGAAGTGCTCATACCATCGCAGCGACCATTCGCTCGGCGGGAACTCCAGATATTCCGACGCGGAGAACGAGATCGGCACCACGATGAAGACCGGCGCGATCAGGAAGACAAGCACCAGCACGACCAGCGCATAGAGCCACAGGCGTCGGTGATGGGGAATGGGAATCGGGCCGACCATGGCGGTTCACCCTCTGAATATGCGGTCGAGGCCGGCGAAGCGGTGCACGGCGTAGAAGATCGCGAAGACCGCCAGCAGCAGCACCAGCCCGAGCGCGCTGCCCGAGCCCCAGTCGAAATAGACCGAGACGTTCTGCTGGATCTTCATCGACACCATGGTCACGCGCCCGCCGCCGAGGATCGCCGGCGTCACATAGAAACCGAGACTCAGGATGAAGACGAGCAGCGTGCCGGCGATCAGGCCCGGCATGGACAGCGGCAGGAACACCCGGAAGAAGGCCTGGATGGGCGAGGCGCCGCAACTCGTCGCCGCGCGGATCAGATCCCCGTCGATGGTGCGCAGCGTCGCATAGAGCGGCAGCACCAGGAAGGGCAGCATGATGTGGACCATGCCGATCATGGTGCCGGTGAAATTGTGCACCAGCCGCAAGGGCTCGTCGATGAGGCCCGCCGAGATCAGCGCGTCGTTGATCACGCCGCGCCTCTGCAGCAGCACAAGCCAGGCATAGGTGCGCACGAGCAGCGACGTCCAGAACGGGATCACCACGAAGGCGAGCCCGACGGTGGCGAGCCGTGGCGGCAACTGGGCGAGCAGATAGGCCACCGGGTAGCCGAGCAGGATGCACAGCACCGTGACCGCGACGCTCACCTCGAAGGTGGTGCGGAAGATCGCGGCATAGGCCGGATAGTCGATCATGCGCTGGAAATTCACCAGG
Source organism: Kaustia mangrovi (assembly GCF_015482775.1). Classification (GTDB taxonomy): domain Bacteria; phylum Pseudomonadota; class Alphaproteobacteria; order Rhizobiales; family Im1; genus Kaustia; species Kaustia mangrovi. Next base: position 1,689,254 of record NZ_CP058214.1, read on the forward strand.
CTGCTCTCGCCGCCGGACACGAAGGCCAGCGCGAACAGCCAGCCGACCGGCACGAGCAGAAGGCCCGTCACCACGATGAGCGCGGGCACCGAAAGGCCCAGGATCTGCCGTTTCTCGCGCCGCCCGTCGCGGACAAACGCCGCCTCGTTCAGGGCCGGTGCGCCCGCGGCGGGCGGTGTGGCGATGCTGTCTGTTGTGCTGGCCATGGCGTCAGGCGTCCCTCACCACCACACTGTCTTCAGGGTGCAGGCCGAGGCGCACCGCCTCGCCGCTCTCGGGCAGCCCGGAGAGCACGCCGTGGCCCGTGCTCTTGCGCACGGCGATGCGCTGGCCGTCGGCAAGGCGCACGGCGATGAGCACGCTCTCGCCCTGGAAGACGACGTCCTCCGCCTTGCCCTCCAGCACATTGTGGCCGCCCGTCTCGCCGTCGAGCAAAGCGAGCTTTTCCGGGCGCACGACCAGATAGTGGCGCGCGCCCTCCCCGCGCGGCGGCTGCGACAGCCGGACGGGCCGCCCGCCAAGCGCCAGCTCCCCACCGCCGCCGGCATCCAGCGCGACGAAGTAGGATTCGCCGATGAAGTCCGCCACGAAGCGATCCGACGGCGCCTCGTAGATCTCGCGCGGCGGGGCGACCTGGCAGAGCGCGCCATGGTTCATCACCGCCACGCGGTCCGACATGGTGAGCGCCTCGCGCTGGTCGTGCGTCACATAGACGGTGGTCATGCCGAGGCGCTGATGGAGGTGCTTGAGCTCCACCTGCATCTCCTCGCGCAGCTTCTTGTCGAGCGCCGAGAGCGGCTCGTCCATGAGCAGGATCTCCGGCTCGAACACCATGGCGCGGGCAAGCGCCACGCGCTGGCGCTGGCCGCCGGAGAGCTGGTCGACGCGCCGGTCGATGAACTGTTCGAGCTGGACGAGGCGCAGGGCCTCGCGCACGCGCTTGTCGGCCTCCGCCTGGCCGACCTTGCGCAGACGCAGCGGGAAGGCGACATTGCCCGCGACATCCATATGCGGAAACAGCGCATAGTTCTGGAACACCATGCCGATATTGCGCTTGTGCGGCGGCGTGCGCAGGATTTCCCGCCCCGCCACCTTAATGCTGCCGCGGTCGGGGCGGATGAAGCCCGCCATGATCATCAGCAGTGTGGTCTTGCCGGAGCCCGACGGCCCGAGCAGGGTCAGGAACTCGCCGGCCTCGATATCGAGGTCGATGGACCCAAGCGCGACGAAATCGCCATAGGTCTTGCGCACGTCGCGGATCGCGATCGGATTGGCCATGAGGCGTTACACAACCTTTTGAAATACCGAAACAATGACGGCGCGAAGCACGATCCCCCCGCCCTCCCGTCGCCCGGTCGGCAAGGGGAGGGCGGGGCCGTGTGAACAGGCTTCACGCGCGGATGATCGCGGTCTTCACTGCTGGATCATCGCGTCCCAGCGCTCGAGGATCTCCGCGCCGTTCTCGCCCCACCACTCGGCGTCGATCACGAGCTGGTTCTTGATGTTCTCCGGCGAGGAGTTGATGGCCTTCTTCTCCTCCTCGGTGAGCACGTCGAGCTCGAAAGCCTTCTGGTTGACCGGCCCGTAATTGATGTATTTCGGCAGCATGGCCTGCTGCTTGGCCGACACGAAATGCGCAATCGCCTTCTGGGCGAGCTCCTTGTTGGGGGCACCCTTCGGGATCGCCAGGCAATCGGCGTTGAGCGCGCCCTGATTGTAGGTGTAGCCCGCCTTCGCGCCGTCGCCCATCGCCGCGGAGAGGCGGCCGTTCCAGATGCCGATCATGTCTACCTCGCCATCCTTGATGAGCTGGGCCGACTGGGCGCCGGACGTCCACCAGGTGGTGATGTCGCCCTTGATCTCCTCCATCTTCTTGAAGGCCCGCTCCACATCGAGCGGATAGACCTCGTCGATCGGCACGCCGTCGGCCATGAGCGCGATCTCGAGCTGCACCTGGGGCTGGCCGCGCAGCGAGCGCAGGCCGGCGAACTTTTCCGTGTCCCAGAAATCGGCCCAGCTCTTGGGCGGGTTCTCAACCGTATCGGTGTTCCAGGCGAGGATCGTCGAGTAGTAGATGATGCCGATCCAGTCATCGTGGACGAGCGCCTTGTCGATCCCCTCCGCCTCGATGACGGAGTAGTCGAGCGGCTCGAACAGGCCTTCCTTCGCGCCGATCGCGCATTCGGTGGCGCCGAGGTCGACCACGTCCCACGTCACCGCGCCGGAGCGCACCTGGACGCGCACCTCCGCAAGGCCGGACAGCGTCGCCTCGTTGATGGTGACGCCGAGCTCCTTGGCCGTCGGGTCGAAGAGCGCCTTGCGCTGGGCGTCCTGATAGGCGCCGCCCCACGAGGCGACGGTGATGCTGTCCGCCGACTGGGCCGGGCCGGCCGCGAGCGCCGTGGCCGCGGCCGCCGCCATCAGTGTCATCCGGTATGAAATCATGGTCCTCACTCCTCACCTGTTTTCCGCGTGTTCGATACTGTGTCTCATGCCGTCTTCGCGGCTTCCCACCTGTCGCGCAGGCGGTAGTACCGGACGAGCCCCTCGAGCACCGGCCGGTAGAAACCGTGGAACCTGATCGGCTGCACGGATGTCACGGGGAAGGGCAGCTCTTCGGCCGGCGTCCCGCTTGCAAGATCGGCCAGGATGCGCCCCATCTGCGTCGTCATCGCCACGCCGCGGCCATTGAAGCCGAGCGCGGCATAGACCCCGGGCGCCAGCGCATTGAGATGCGGCAGATGGTCCGCGGTGACCGCGACGCGGCCCGACCAGACATACTCCATCTCGACATCGCCAAGCTGGGGGAACATTTCCTCGATCCAGCCCTTGAGGGTCCGGCCGTCCTCGAAGGTTGGCCGGTCGGTGAAGGGCGAGCGCCCGCCCATCAGCAGGCGGCCGTGGGAATCGAGGCGGAAATAGCGCAGGAGCCGGCGCGAGTCGGAAACCACATGCCCTTCCGGCAGGACCGTCCGGCGCAGGTTTTCCGACAGCGGCACGGTGGCGATCTGGAAGCTGTAGACGGGAATGACCGAGCGCTCGAGCCCCGGCCAGAGGGCGTCCGTATAACCATTGGTGGCGAGGATGACGGTCGCCGCCGTGACCGATCCCCCGGGGGTCTCCACGCGCCAGCCCTTGGCGGACCGGGAAAGCTTGGTCGCGGGCGTCGCGGCGAAGATGCGCGCGCCGTTGCCGGCGGCCACGCGCGCCAGCTCGCGGGCATAGCTCAGCGGTTGCAGGCCGCCGCCTCGCGGATCGGCCCAGCCGCCGACATAGCCCTTGCCGCCGATGAGCCGCGTGGCCTCCGCCCCGTCGAGCGCGCGGGCGGCGACGCCGCGCGCCTGCCATTGCCGGGCACGCCGCGTCAGCGTCTCGAGGCTCTTGCGCCCGAAGGCCGCCTGGATCCAGCCCCGGCGGTCGGCCTCGCAGTCGAGCCCGTAACGTGCGACGATGTCGAACACGACATCGGGCGCCTCGCCCGCCGCCTTGGCCATGCGCCCGCCGAGATCGGCGCCGAACATGGCCTCCAGTTCGTCCGGATCGTATTTGAGCCCCGGAATGACCTGTCCGCCATTGCGGCCCGAGGCGCCCCAGCCGGGTTCGGCCGCCTCGATGACGGCCACATCGATACCGCGTTCACTGAGGTGAAGGGCCGTGGACAGTCCCGTAAACCCGCCACCGACCACCGCGACCTCGGTCGCGATATCGTCCTCGAGGGCGTCGAAACGCTTCGGCGCGACAGCAGTCGCGGCCCAGAGCGACCGGGGCAGGGTTGGAGCCTGGAGTTCACGGATTTGCGTCATCGCCAGCGTCGCCCAAATGAAAGCCAACTTCGCTTATATGAAAGCGTTGTGCTATACTGTTTCATAATAGTGAAATTCGGGAACCGCCGTCAACCATGAGACTGACGCCCCCCTCCCCCATCGCAACGGCCCGGCCGGAGGCCTCCCAGGACGAGGACCGCGCCCTCGGCCGCGCCATCCGGGACATCCGCCAGGCACGCGGACTGTCGCTGAAGGACGTCGCAGACGGCGCCGGCGTGTCCGTCGGCCTGCTGAGCCAGATCGAGCGCGGCCTGTCCTCGCCGTCGATCCGCGCCCTGCGCGCGGTCTGCGCGGTGCTGGACGTTCCCGTTCACGCCCTCTTCGAGAGCCCGGCCGCGGTGATCGAGGAGGACAGCCGGCGCATCGTGCGGGCCGGCGACCGCCGCAGCCTCGACTTCGGCGCCAAGGCGATGGTCAAGGAGCTTCTGACGCCCGACGAGGAGGGCGCGCTGCAGGTCATGGAGGTGATCCTCGGGCCCGGCGGCGGATCGGGCGAGGAGCCCTACAGCCACGAGGGCGAGGAAGCCGGCGTCGTGCTGCGCGGGCGCATGGAGCTCTATGTCGACGGCACCACCTACCGCCTTGGCGAGGGCGACGCCTTCCGCTTCGAGAGCACCCTGCCCCACATGTTCCGCAATGCGGCCCGCTCCACCACCCGCGTCCTGTGGATCGTGACGCCGCCCGTCTATTAGGGCGCTGTCATATCCGGTTGCCGCCTTGGGCGCATGGCGGTCTGCGGCCCCGGATCGGGCTGCCATCGGGTGAACGCGCCCGATGGCGGACGATCTCCCGAGGCGATCTATTGGCGGCCAGCCGAATTCCAGGCTCCCGCCTTTGCGGGAGCGAGCGGCAGGACGCAAGTCAGTCCCGTCCCATAGCTCTCATCCGCGCTTGCCCCTTACCGCTCATCCGCGCTCGCCCCTTACCGCTCATGCCCGCGCAGGCGGGCATCCATCCGGCGGCGCGTCCATTTGCAACGAACGGCCGCCATGGATTGCCGGGACAAGACCGGCAATGACGACCGGGGCATAGTTCCGAATCCAGCCCATCGCGCACCAGGGCAATTCGTGATCCCGCCTGTCCGGTGCCGCACCGGCTGCTGCCGTTCAGGCCGCCATATGCGCGCCCGACAGCGCGCAGACGAGCTCTATGAACTCGCCCGCCGGTCCGGTGAGCTCGTCGCCCTTGCGGGTGATGATGCCGTAATCCTCAAGCCGCCTGTCGAGCGGGACGGGCAGCAGGGCCAGAAGGCCGTGCTCGACATATTCGCGCACCACCGAATGGGCGAGCACGGCGATCATGTCGCTCGCCTGCAAGAGCTTCATGGTCGCGAAGACGGAGGTCGTCTCGATGACATTGCCGGGCGTGGCGATGTCGTAGCGCCCGAAGATCTCCTCGATATATTGCCGCGTGGGGCTGGTCAGCGGATGCATGATCCACGGCCAGTCGGCGAGGTCCGCGAGGGTGAGGTGGGCCCGCGACAGGAGCGGATGCCTCGGGCTCACCACCAGATGAAGGGGCTCCGTCGTCAGCGGCGTGAAGCTGAAGATATTGTGCTGGTGGGCGCTCGTGAACCGGCCGATCACCAGGTCGAGCCGCCTCTCCTCGAGCGCCGCGAGCAGCCGGTCGCTCGTCTGCGCGACGATCTTGACGGTCAGCCGGGGCCGGCGCTCCTTCAGCCTGAGGATGGCGAGCGACAGCATGTCGGGCGCGGGGTCGACGATGGCGCCGATCAGCAGGTTGCCGTAGCCGCCATGCTGGATGTTGGCGAGCTCGTCGACGAAGCGCTCCGTGGCGTTGAGCGTCTGCTGGGCATAGCGGATGACGACCCCGCCGAGCTCGGTCGGGCGCATGTCGCGCGGCAGGCGCTCGAAGATCGCGAAGCCGAAGATCTGCTCGACATCCTGCAGGATCTTGCTCGCCGCGGGCTGCGTCATGCTCATCAGGTCGGCGGCCTGGTGCATGTTGTGGGTGCGCGCGAGCGTATCGAGCAGGACGAGATGCTTGAACTTCAGCCGCTTGGCGAGGTTTCCCGCCGACAATGCGGTGCTCATGGACCGTCTCCATCCCGCAATAACAGAATGGAATTAATACCAGATCCGCTTAGCGAAATCGATTATCGCGACCGGCCTTACCCTTGAGCGAGGGCCTTCTGGGCGGGCAGGTCGTCCTCCACGAAGGCGGCGATCATCTCGTCGATGCTGCGGTCGCCGACAAGGCCGAGCTTGGCCGCCCGGCTCGCCTCCATGCGCGCGGGCCAGTGGTCGACGATGCTCTGGATGTGATCGTCGCGCTGCCACTTGATGCGGTCGACGGCCTCGCGTCCGCCGGCGCGCTCCAGCCCCTCCACCATCTCGCCGATGGTGACGCTGATCGACGGCAGGAGGATGCGCCGCTCCGCGCCGAGGCGTGCGGAGTTCATGTTGTGCAGCGTCATCAGGCAATCGATGAGTCGGCGCGGCGAAAGGATCGCCATGCGGCTGCGCGGCTCCACGGGACAGATCGTCTCCACGCCCGACAGCGGCTCGCGCAGGATGGAGGAGGCGAAGGTCGAGGCCGCCTTGTTCGGCTTGCCCGGGCGCACGACGATGGTCGGCAGGCGAACGGCGCGCCCGTCGACGATGCCCCTGCGGCTGTAATCGTTCACCAGAAGCTCGCCGCAGGCCTTCTGCGCCCCGTAGGAGGTGCGCGGGTCGGGCGGTGTCAGGTCGTCGACCAGCACCGGCGGCTCGCCGCCATAGACCGCGCAGGACGAGGCGAAGACGAGCCGCGGCGGAGCGGAGAGCTTGCGGCAGGCGTCGATCACGGCGCGCGTCCCGTCGAGATTGACACGCAGGCCCAGATCGAGATCGGCCTCCGCCGCCGCGCTCACCACCGCGGCGAGATGGAACACGCTGCCCGTGCCCTCCGCGATCACGCCCTCGACGGTGGCGCGGTCGGAGATGTCGCCGGCGACCGCGCGCACGCGGCGGTCGTCGGGCAGCGGCGGAACGGGGTCTGTCTGGTCGAACACCACGATCTCGGAGATCTCGCGCATCGCCCCGTCGGGGCCTGCGGCCTCCCCGTCCCTCAACAGCCTGTCGACCAGCTTGCGGCCGACGAAGCCGGCGCCTCCGGTAATCACAACGCGCATCTGAGCGTCTCCCTGATTGTCTCCGGCCCTCCACGGTCGGGGTCGGCGGCGCAAGACCGATGCCGCCCCCGTGCCGTGGAGCGAGGCCTCAATGGTTGTCCCGCGCGATCCCAAACCGTTCGTCGATGCGCTGATACTTCACCGCATTCTCCAGGACGCCGCCTTCGGCGAGCTGGCCGACATGGTTGCGATAGATCTCCTGCCACGGCGTCTGGTTGACGAAGTCCGGCAGCTTGAGCGCCTTGCGCCGCGCCTCGAGCTCCTCTTCGGGGAGCAGGATATCGGCGCTGCGCCTGTTCAGGTCGATGCGGATCCGGTCGCCGGTCTCCAGGATGGCGAGCCCGCCGCCGACCGCCGCCTCCGGCGAGGCATTCAGGATCGACGGGCTGCCCGAGGTCCCGCTCTGGCGCCCGTCGCCGATGCAGGGCAGCTCGGAGACGCCCTCGCGGACCAGCGCGTCCGGCGGCAGCATGTTCACCACCTCCGCCGAGCCCGGATAGCCCACCGGCCCGCAATAGCGAATGACGAGCACGCAGGTCTCGTCGATCCCGAGCTCGGGATCGTTGATGCGGTGGTGGTAATCCTCCGGCCCGTCGAACACGATGGCGCGCGCCTCGAAGGCGTTCTCGTCGCCCGGACGGCACAGATAGCGCTTGCGGAAATCCTCCGAGATGACCGAGGTCTTCATGATCGCGCTGTCGAACAGCGTGCCCTTGAGCACGGCGAATCCGGCCTGCGTCATGAGCGGCTTGTCATAGGAGCGGATGACCTCCGGATCGACGATGCGGGCATCGCGGTTGTTCTCCGCGACCGTCCGGCCGGTCACCGTCATGGCGTCCTCGCGGACCTTGCCGTGGCGCATGAGCTCCGCGATCACCGCCGGCAGGCCGCCGGCCCGGTAGTAGCCCTCCCCGAGGAAGCGCCCGGCGGGCATCATGTCGACGATCAGCGGGATCTGGTAGCCTATGGCGTCCCAGTCGTCATTGGTGAGCTCGACCCCCATATGGCGCGCGATCGCATTGAGGTGGATCGGGCAGTTGGTCGAGGCGCCGATGGCCGACGCGCAGACGATGGCGTTCTCGAAGGCCTCGCGCGTCATGATCCCCGACGGCCTCAGATCCTCGTGCACCATCTCCACGATGCGCCGGCCCGTGGCATGGGCCATCTGGCCGCGTTCGCGATAGGGCGCGGGGATCGCCGCGCAGCCGGGCAGCGACATGCCGAGCGCCTCGGCCATGGCGTTCATGGAGCTCGCCGTGCCCATGGTGTTGCAGTGGCCGACGCTCGGCGCGGACTCCGACACGAGATCGATGAACTGGTCGTAGGTGATCTCGCCGGCGGCATGGCGGCGGCGGGCCTCCCAGACCACGGTGCCCGAGCCCACGAGCTCGCCCTCGAAATAGCCGTCGAGCATCGGCCCGCCGGAGAGCACGATGGCCGGGATGTTGACGGTGGCCGCCCCCATCAGCATGGCGGGCGTGGTCTTGTCGCAGCCCGTGGTCAGCACCACCCCGTCGATCGGGTAGCCGTAGAGCACCTCCACGAGCCCCAGATAGGCGAGATTGCGGTCGAGCGCGGCGGTCGGGCGCTTGCCGGTCTCCTGGATGGGATGGACCGGGAACTCGAAGGGAATGCCGCCGGCGTCGCGGATGCCGGCGCGGACCCGCTCGGCCAGCTCGATGTGATGGCGGTTGCACGGCGAGAGGTCGCTGCCCGTCTGCGCGATGCCGATGATCGGCTTGCCGGACTGGAGCTCCTCGCGCGTGAGACCGTAATTGAGGTAGCGCTCCAGATAGAGCGCGGTCATGCCCGGATTGTCGGGATTGTCCCACCAGGCCTGCGAGCGCAGCCTCGGTTTGCCGTTCTGAGCCATAGGACGACGTACTCCAACGTTTGCGATCTGGTCAAAAGGAGAGCATGCGGGATCCCGCGAGGGTCACTCCTTCACGGCCCCCGTCATGCTCGAAACGTAATGCTCGACGAAGAACGAGTACAGTATCGCGACCGGAAGCGACCCCATAAGCGCACCCGCCATGAGCGAGCCCCAGTGATAGACGTCGCCCTCCACGAGCTCCGTCACCACCCCGACCGGGACGGTCTTGTGCTCCGACGAGGAGATGAAGGTCAGCGCGTAGATGAACTCGTTCCAGGACAGGGTAAAGGCGAAGATGCCCGCCGAGATCAGCCCCGGCACCGCGAGCGGCAGCATGATCTTGATGAGGATCTGCAGGCGCGTCGCCCCGTCGATCAGCGCGCATTCCTCCAGCTCGTAGGGGATGGACCGGAAGTAGCCCATGAGCAGCCAGGTGCAGAACGGAATGAGGAAGGTCGGATAGGTGAGGATCAGCGCCCAGTTGGAATCGAACACCCCGTAGGCATAGACGAGCGTGGCCAGCGGAATGAACAGGATGGAGGGCGGCACCAGATAGGCGAGGAAGATGGTCAGCCCCGCCGTGCGCGCGCCCTTGAAGCGCAGCCGCTCGATCGCATAGGCCGCGCAGACCGCGCAGAACAGCGACAGGAAGGTCGCCGCGACCGACACCACCATGGTGTTCCACAGCCAGGTCGGATAGCTCGTCTCGAAGAACAGCTTGTAGACATTGGCAAGCGTCGGATTGGAGACCCAGAAGGGGCTGAAATCCTCGTAATTGTAGAGCTCCTCGTTCGATTTGAACGTGGTGATCGTCATCCAGTAGAACGGGAAGAGCAGGATGAAGAGGAAGATCGCCAGGGGAATGTAGACGGTCACCACCTTGCGCGGGATGGAGGCGAGATAGTCCATGCCGCCCCGGGCGCTGCGTTCCTCCTCGCGGGCCTGCCGGCGCCTGGCGAGCCAGCCCTTGGTGACGTCCGCGCCGGTGTCGCGGGACTGTTCGGTCCGGTCTGTCATCTGGTTGTCCGCCATGGGTCTCAGTCTCCTCCGCCCTGCTGCCAGCGCCGGCGCTGGAGGCCGAAATAGCTGAACATGATCGCCGCGAGCAGGAAGGGGATCATCGCCACCGCGATGGCCGCGCCCTCGCCGAGCTGCCCGCCCGGGATCGCCCGCTGGAAGCTCAGGGTCGCCATGAGGTGGGTGGCGTTGAGCGGCCCGCCGCGGGTCAGGACGTAGATGAGCTGGAAATCGGTGAAGGTGAACAGCACGGAGAAGGTCATCACCACCGCGATGATCGGGGTGAGCATCGGGAAGGTGATGAACCGGAAGCGCTGCCACGGGCTCGCCCCGTCGATCACCGCCGCCTCGTAGAGCGATTGCGGGATCGTCTGCAGGCCGGCGAGCAGCGTGATCGCGACGAACGGTATGCCGCGCCAGACATTGGCCGCGATGACGCTGGCGCGCGCCATGTCCGGGTCGCCGAGGAAATTGATGTAGTGGTCGATCACGCCGAGCTGGATCAGCGTCCAGGAGATGATCGAGAACTGGCTGTCATAGATCCACCAGAAGGCGATGGCCGACAGCACCGTCGGCACGATCCAGGGAAGCAGGACGATGGCCCTGAGAAACGCCTTGAACGGCAGGTGGTTGTTGAGCAGGAGCGCCAGCCACAGCCCCAGCCCGAATTTCACGATGCTCGCCACCACCGTGTAGAGGAAGGTGTTGAAGACCGACAGCCAGAACACGCTGTCGTCGAACAGGAACTCGTAGTTCTCCAGCCCGATGAAGACGCCGGCGCGGCCGATGCGCGTGTCGGTCAGGCCGAGCCACACGCCGAGCCCCAGCGGATAGGCGAGCAGCAGGATCAGCACCGTCGCCGCGGGCAGCATGAAGAGCACGCCGAGAAAGGTCCGGTTCTGGCCGAGCCGCGCCGCAAGCCCGACGCTGTCTGCCTGAGCCCCGGTCCCCTGTGTCGCCGTCTGAAGCGCCATCGTCCATCCTCGTCTTGCCGGCGCGCCCCGGATTGGGCGGGCCGCGCCGGCGTTTGTCCCCGGTCCGGGCTCAGACCCTGTAGTAGCGTTCCGCCCGCTTGGCGGCGCGTTCGGCCGCCTCCTTCGGCGTGCGGTCGCCCGAGGCGGCCTCGGCGAACATGTTGACCACGATGTAATCCGCCATCGCGGCCGCCGAGGCATAGCCGAGATCGCCCGAATAGCCGTTCCACAGCATGTTCTTCACGCAGTCGCGATAGGGCGTGTTCTTGGGATCGTCGGTCCACACCGGGTTCGACGCATAGGCGTCCAGCGGATGGGAGATGTAGCCCTGGGCGGCCTGCTGCCAGGGCTCATACTGCTCCTTCTCCCACATGAAGCGGAGATATTCCTTCGCCGCATTGGGATATTTCGTGTAACCGAACACCATGGCCTGGGTGAACAGATGGAGCTCGGTGGGATGGCCCACGGGCCCGATCGGCATGTTCACGTGGTTGATGTCCTTGGCGATCTCCTTCATGGCCGGGTCGTCGGAGTGGCTGGCCGCGTAGTAGACGGAGATCCCGTTGATGGTCGCGCCCACATCGCCCGCGAGGAACGCCTTGTTGTTGTTGGGGTCGAGCCAGGACAGCGTGCCGGGGATGAAGTTCTCATAGAGCTCCTTCACATATTCCAGCGCGTTGACCGTCTCCTGGCTGTTGAGCACCACATTGTTGTCCTCGTCGACCATCTTGCCGCCGAAGCCCCACAGAATGGTGTGGGTCCAGCCATTGCCGTCGCCGACCGCATTGCCGAGCGCGAGCCCCATGGGATGGCCGTTGGCCTTGAGCTTCTTCGCGCAGTCGAGCACTTCCTGATAGTCGGTCGGGAAGGTCTCGTAGCCGGCCTCCTGCACCCAGCTCTGGCGGTAGACCGTGCAGGCGCCCGAGGCGCCGAGCGGCAGGCCGATCCACTCGCCGCCGCGCATGCCGTAGCGCTGGGCCGCGTCGTACCAGCCGCCATACTTGCCGCCGAGATATTCCGCCAGATCGGTCACGGGCACCAGCTTGTCGGGATACTGATGCGGGTCGTCGAACCAGCCGACGATGATGTCGGGCCCGGAGCCGACATTGGCCGCCACGGCCGCCTTCGGCCTGACATCCTCCCACGACTCGCTGTCGACGCGGACGGGAACGCCGGTCATCTCGGTGAACTTCTTGGTGTTCTCCATCCACAGGCGCTCGTCGCCCTCAACGAAGCGCCGCCATCTCAGAACCCGGAGCTCCGCCCCCTCCTCGGGCTCGAAGCTCAGCGTGTTCTGCGCCTGCGCGGAGCCCATGCCGATCAGCCGGGATCCCGCAAGGCCGGCGGTGACCGCCGCACCCGATTTCAGAAGATCGCGTCTCGTAAAGCCCATTGTTTCCTCCCAGGTTTATAGCGCCGGTTGTCCGGCGGTTCTCGCCCTTTTGCGGGCGATATTGCTGCGCGCCCGGCTACAGGCGCCCGCCCGTTCGGGCGTCGAAGACATGCGCGGTCGCCAGCCGCGGCTCGAGCCGGATCTCCTCGCCCGGCGCGAAAGTGTGGCGTTCGTCGAACATGGCGCAGATATCGGTGCCCGCCATCCGGCAGAAGACGAGCGTGTCCGCCCCCGTCGGCTCGATGACGACGACCTCCGCGGCGATCCCCTGGCCATCGGCGGCGATGTCGAGATGCTCCGGGCGCATGCCATAGACCACGGCCTGCCCGGTCTCCCCCGTCACGTCCTTCGGCGCGGGAATGCGCGTGTCGTCGCCGGCGACCACGAACACCGCGTCGCCGTCGCGCTCGAGCCGGCCCTCGATGAAGTTCATCGCCGGCGAGCCGATGAAGCCCGCCACGAACATGTTGGCCGGCCGATCGTAGAGTTCCAGCGGCGCCCCGATCTGCTCCACATAGCCGTCCTGCATGACCACGATCCGGTCGGCCATGGTCATGGCCTCCACCTGGTCGTGGGTTACATAGACCGAGGTCGTCTTCAGCCGCTGGTGCAGCGCCTTGATCTCGGTGCGCATCTGCACGCGCAGCTTGGCGTCGAGATTGGAGAGCGGCTCGTCGAACAGGAACACCTGCGGGTCGCGCACGATGGCGCGCCCCATGGCCACGCGCTGGCGCTGGCCGCCGGAAAGCTGGCGGGGATAGCGGGCGAGATAGTCCTGGAGCCCGAGAATGTCGGCCGCGCCGTTGACGCGCTCGTCGATCTTCGCCTTGTCGACGCCCGCGAGCTTCAGCGAGAACGACATGTTGTCGTAGACCGTCATGTGCGGATAGAGCGCGTAATTCTGGAACACCATCGCGATGTCGCGCTGCTTGGGCGGCACGCGATTGACGATGCGCCCGCCGATGGAGATGTCGCCGCTGGTGATCTCCTCCAGCCCGGCGACCATTCTCAGCAATGTGGACTTGCCGCAGCCGGACGGCCCCACCAGCACGACGAACTCGCCATCGCCGATGCCGATGTCTATGCCGTGGAGAACCTCGTGCACGCCGAAGCGCTTGATGACGCCTGCAATGTCGACCGATGCCATTATGCCCGTACTCCGATCACGCCGACCGGCGCACAAGGCGCCCTGAAAGACTGGTATGACGGATCGATAGCGACGATTGCAGGACACACCTGCAGCACGGCTGCGGCTTCATGCAGTCTCCTCCCGTTTGATGGCGGACCCTTCTGGGCGGGCCCGTCCGCTCCGCTGCCCGGTCTCGACGACTCTTGTGGCAAGGCTTGTTGCAAACGAGATTATGAACGCTTCCGATAAGCGTCCAATAACATTTGACGGCCAATCAATTCCTGTTCGTTATCGCAACAGGACAGAATCGCGCCGCACCGCCCGTCCGGAATGCGGACCGGGAGGCCCGGGCGCACGCGTCGCGGTGCTGTCCCGTCAGGCGTCGGCCGGCGCCGGTCTCAGCGGCAGAACGAGCCGCGACGGGTGCGTTTTCCCGCGCCCGACCGACAGGAGCGGCGGGCGGCCATGCGGGGTGTGCTCGAAGTGATCGGCGTCCGCCCCGGCGATCGACAGGCGGATCCGGCTGCCCGCGTGGAACATCCACGATGTGGGAAGGAAGGCGAAGCGGAAGAGCTCCATCCGGCCGGGCTCGAGCGGTCGGGCATCCTCGCGGGTGAAGGAGCGATAGGGCCAGCTCGTGCGATGATGGGCCGGCGCCGGCCGTTCCCGGCGATGCAGTGCACGCAGCACGCCCTCGGTGACGTAGCGCACCGTCCCGTCTTCCTCGACGTCGGACAGATAGACATGCAGCGCGGCATCCGGCTCGCTCGATGACAGCCACAGCTTCACGACCGCATGGCCGGTGAGCTCGGCATCGCCGGCAAGCGGCTGCGAGGTGTAGTTCAGCATGGCCGCGTCGCGCCCCTGCCAGTCGGTATAGTAGTCGCGGGTGTCGAGCCCGGCGATGCGTTCATAGCGCGTGCGATGCCCGGTCCCGAGGCTGAAATCGGTCTGGTAGGCGTCGACGCCATCCTCCTGCTCCGTCTCCGCCAGGACGCCGTCGCCGAGATGGAAGATGGCCGTCTCCTCGAAGGGCGGCCACTGCTTCGCGGAGCGCCAGCGCTCGTCGTTCATCGTGAAATAGTGGACGCGGTTCTCTGCCCCGGCCCCCGTGTCGCGCCCCATCAGGTGCTCGTCGAAGAAGCGCAGCACCGCGCCCAGAAGCGCGAACTGCGAGTCCGCGGTTTCCCTGCGCGGAGAGACATTGACGCGCGCGCCGTGGTCCCAGGGCCCGAGCAACAGCTCGCCCGGATTGCCGTCGAGCGTCAGGAAGCGCGAGATCGAGCCGTTCGCGTAGCCCGCGCCGTCCATCCAGCCGGAGACGGAGAGCACGGCGACATCCGGCGCGATCCCGTCGCGGTAGCGATAGGGGCTGAAGGCCGCGGAGGTGAAGTCCGGATCGTATGGCAGGGCATCGTCCTTGAACCGGAACTCGGTGATGAAGCTCGGCATGCGGAAATTGGCGAGATGCTCGGCGACGGCGGCACGGGCGAGCGAGCCGTCCGCGTCCTCGTCCACCGGCTGGGGGCCATCGAGCCCCGGATCGCGGAAATAGGCGAACTGGGCAAGGAGGTCCCGCCGGTCGTGATCGAGCGCGACCATCAGCTCGTCATAGGTCTTCGCGAGCTGGTTGAGCAGCAGGCCGCCCGGATAATAGTGATCGGAATAGGTGTCCCAGACGGCGAAGAGCGGCGCGATGGCCTTCACCGCGGGATGGCCCGTGCTCGCCAGGAAATCGCAGGCCGCGCCGAGATAGGACACCCCCGTCGCCCCGATGGCGCCGTCCGACCAGTCCTGGGCGACGATCCAGTCCGCGATCTCGCGGTAGTCCTCCCGTTCGCGCGGCGAACGGAAGCTGTCGCGCGTGCCGAAGCTCGCGCCCGTGCCGCGCACATCGACGACGACAAGCGCATAGCCGCGCGGAACGAAGAAATCGCGGTACTTGCCCGCATTGGGGCTCGGCTCCGTGCCCTCCGCGCCGGGCTTCAGCCTGAACCGCCGGTAATAGGGGGTGAACAGCACGATGGCCGGAACGGGCCGCGGCCCGTTCCGGCCATCGGCGGCTTCGGGAAGGTAGACATCGACCGCGAGTCGGCATCCGTCCGACATGGTCACGTAGCGCGACGACGGCGCCTCGGGAAGCCGGCAGGCGACCTCGCGCCGCGCCACATAGTCGGCGGGCGCCAGTCGCCAAGCCGTGCTCGCCCTGTCACTGTCCGACATTCGCTTAAACTCCCCCTCGAACCCCGCAAGCCGGGGCAGAGTTAGGCCACAGCACGCACGGCCCGTCAACGGCACGGTCTGCCCCTTGCGGATGCGGCGATGTTTGCGAAATGGCCGTGTCCCATTATTCTCCTTGCCCGACACGATCTCCCGAGGGGCATGGCATCCCGCGATGCCGGCAGGCACACCCGCCCCATGACGGCAGACAGACGGAGGAAACATGACGCCACGATTCGAAGGCCGCGCCGCCATTGTGACCGGAGGAGCCTCGGGCATCGGCTACGAGACCGCCCGGCGCCTCACCGAGGAGGGCGCCAATGTCGCCATCTGGGATCTCGACGACGCGAAGGTGGCGGACGCCGCCGGCGCCATCGGCGGCAGGACGGACGGCGTCGCCATCGACATCACCGACCACGAGGCGGTGGAGGCGGCCACGCGGCGCGCCATCGACATGTTCGGGCAGATCGACATCCTCGTCTGCTCGGCCGGCATCACCGGGCCCAACCTCACCACATGGGACTATCCGGTGGAGGACTGGGCGCAAGTCTTCGACGTCAATGTCCACGGGCTGTTCTACTGCAACCGCGCGGTCGCCCCGCACATGATGCACCGGAAATACGGCCGGATCGTCAATATCGCCTCGATCGCCGGCAAGGAGGGCAATCCCAACGCCCCGGCCTATTCGGCCTCCAAGGCGGCCGTGATCGCGCTGACGAAATCGCTCGGCAAGGAGCTCGCGCGCACCGGCGTCACCGTCAACGCCATCACCCCGGCCGCGGTGAAGACGGCGATGTTCTCCCAGATGACCCAGCAGCATATCGACTACATGCTCTCCAAGATCCCCATGAACCGGTTCGGCACGGTGGAGGAGAACGCCGCCCTGATCTGCTGGCTGGCCAGCGAGGAATGCTCCTTCTCCACCGGCTCCGTCTTCGACATATCGGGCGGCCGGGCGACCTACTAGCCCCGGCACTCCATCGGATGCTTGCCGCACATGGCAGGCTCCGCATGGATGCCCGGAACGAACCCGGGCATGACGGGAAGAGAGACCTGGACCGCTCCCGAGACTGCCGAGCGCAAGGCAACACCCCCTGGGCTCCCGCCTTCGCGGGAGCGAGCGGGGGAGCGCTGGCGCTGGCCCTTCCCCTTGCTCCGTTTCCCTCCCCGTCATCCCCGCGAAAGCGGGGATCCAGAGTGTCGGGCCAAGGGGTGCGGCCCGCGAGGCCTCGCCCCCATGGAACGCCCCGCCCTACACCGTCACCGACATGGTCACGATACCGTCCTCGGCGCTTTCCGCCGTGCGCGTGAAGCCCAGCTCGTGGGTCATCTGCAGCATGGCCCTGTTGCTCTTCAGGATATCGCCGAACACGCTCGCGATGCCCTTCTTCCGGGCATAGGCCAGAAGCTCCGACATCATCGCATAGCCAAGCCCCTGCCCCTTGAGGTCGGAGCGCACGATGATGGCGTATTCGGCGGCCTCGTTGTCGGGGTCGGCGGCAAGGCGGGCGATGCCGCAGATCTCGTCGGCCGGTTCGCCGTCGGCGCCGACGGGCTGGGCGACGAAGACCATCTCGCGGTCATAGTCGATCTGCGTCATGCGCGCGGCGAAGGCATGGGTGAAGACCCCGATGGAGGCGAAGAAGCGCATCCTGATATCCTCCAGCGAACAGCGCTTCAGCATCTCCACCGCCCGGGCCTCGTCCTCGGGGCGCACGGGTCTCAGCAGATAGTCCGTCCCGCCGCGCGTCGCGATCGTGCGGGCGAGATCGTGCGGATAGGGCGCGATGGCAAAGCGCCGCGTCCCCTCGCGCTCCGGCGCCTTCACCACGACGCGCGCGTCGAGCGCGACGACGCCCTTCTCGTCGGCGAGCAGCGGATTGATGTCGAGTTCGACGACCTCCGGCAGGTCGGCGGCAAGGTCTGCGAGGCGGATGAGGGTATGCTCGATGGCCGCCCGGTCGGCCGCTGGCCTGTCGCGGTACCCCGCCAGGAGGCGTGAGATCCGCGTGCGGGCGATCATGTCGCTGGCCAGCACGGAGTTGAGCGGCGGAAAGCCGATGGCGCGGTCGCCGATGACCTCCACCGCCGTGCCGCCCTGGCCGAAGAGCACGATGGGCCCGAAGACCGGGTCGCTGGCGAGCCCGGCGATCAGCTCGACCGCGCCCGGCCGGCGCACCATTTCCTGCACGGTGAAACCGGTCAGCCTCGCCTGCGGGCTGTTGCCGGCCACGACCTTGAGCATGTGCCGTGCCTGCTCGCCGACCGCCTCCGGCGTCTCCAGGTCGAGCGCCACGCCGCCGACATCGGACTTGTGGGTGATGTCGGGCGACAGGATCTTCAGCGCGACCGGCGCCCCAATGGCGCGCGCGGCCTCCTCCGCCTCCTGCGGGCTGGCGACGATATGGGTTGCCACCGTGGAGATGCCGTAGGCGCGCAGGAGCGCCTTGGCCTCCGGCTCGTTGAGCGTGTCGCGCCCCTCGCCGAGCACGTCGGAGACGATCTTGCGCGCCGCCTCCAGATCCGGCCTCGTCGACGCCCGCTCGTCCGGCGTCTCCATGAGGAGGGCCTGGTTGCGCCGGTAATGGACGAGATGGGAATAGGCGCGCACCGCCTCCTCCGGCGTCTCGAAGGTCGGGATGTTGTGGGCGGCGAATGTCCGGCGCGCATCCGCGGCGGCGCCGTCTCCGAGCCAGGCGGTGATCGCCGCCACGTCGGGATGCTCCTTGAGGGTCTCCACGACGGCCTGGCCGGCCTCGCGGCTGTCGGCCACCGCCGTCGGGCAGTTGAGCACCAGAAGCGCGCCCTTGCGGTGGCTGCCGACGAGCCCCTCCAGGGCTGCGGTATAGCGTGCGCCGGGCGCGTCGCCGAGAATGTCGACCGGGTTGCCCCGCGACCAGGCGTCGGGAAGGACGGCGTTCAGCCGCTCGACCTCCTCCTCCGTCAGCGCGGGGAGATCGATCCCCTGCTCGGCCGCCATGTCGGCCGCCAGCACGCCGACGCCGCCGCCATTGGTCACGATGGTGAGGTCCTCGCCCCGGGGCTTGAGCCCCGCACCGAGGATCGCGATGGCCTCGAACAGCTCGCCGAGCTCCTTCACGCGCAGAAGCCCCGCGCGGGCGAACGCCGCATCGTAGACTGCATCGGCCCCGGCCAGCGCCCCCGTATGAGACAGCGCCGCCTTGGCGCCGGCCGCCGAACGGCCGACCTTGACGACGACCACCGGCTTGGTGCGCGAGGCCATGCGCGCCGCGCTCATGAACTTGCGCGCATGGGCAATGGATTCGACATAGAGCACGATGGAGCGCGTCTGCGGGTCGAGCGCCAGATAGTCGAGCAGGTCGCCGAAATCGACATCCGACTTGTCGCCGAGGGAGACGAGGTGGGAGAAGCCGATGCCGCGCGAGCGGGCCCAGTCCAGCACCGCGATGGCGACGGCGCCGGACTGGCTCAGAAAGGCGATGTCCCCCGGCTTCGCGCCGACATGGGCGAAGGTCGCGTTGATGCCTTTGTGCGGCGACATGATGCCGAGGCAGTTCGGCCCGAGGATGCGCATGAGATGCGGGCGCGCGGCGTTGAGCATCTCCTGCCTGAGCGCCCGGCCCTCCGCGCGCTCGCCCTCGCCGAAGCCCGCTGTGATAACCACCGCCGCGCGGCAGCCGCGCTCGCCGAGCTCCTTCACCACGCCCGGCACCGTCGCCGGCGGCGTGGCGATAATGGCGAGGTCGGGCGTCTCCGGCAGCTCCGCGATGGAGCGGAAGTTGCGCACCGAGTGGATCGCCTCCTCCTTCGGGTTGACCGGGAGCACCGCCCCCTCGAACCCGCCCTCGAAGAGGTTGCGAGCGAGCACCGACCCGACCGACCTGGCGCGGTTGCTGGCCCCGATCAAGGCAATGGTCTTCGGCTTGAACAGGGCGTCGAAATTGCGGATGGACATGGGCGGCTCGTTCCCCGGATCGACCTGCACCCGGATGGGTCCACCTGAGTGCAGAAAGGTCGATCGTTCTCAAAGTGTCAGAGCAACTCATCTGCGTCCGGCCGGACGCAGGTTGCTCCAGGTTGGCGACCCGACCCTATCGGAGACATGCGAACGGGCCTTGAGACAGGTCAATTGAGGCGTGCAACCCGGCCATCCTCACGCAAGCGCCCTCAAGCGTAAAGGGCGTCCGGAACGAGCACGATCTTGCCGACATATCCCTTTGCGAGAAACACCTCCTGCGCCGTCACGATCTCGCTCAGCGGATAGGTTTCCGCAACCAGCGGGCGGACCTCGCCGCGCTCGATATAGCCGACGAGATTGGCGAAGACCTCGCGCTCCAGCACCGCGCAGCCATGGAGCGAGAGGTCCTTCAGATAGAGCGTTCGGATATCCATCTCCACCAGCGGCCCGCCGATCGCGCCGGCAACGGCATAGCGCCCGCCGCGCCTGAGGATCGTGGGCACATGCGGCCAGACAGGGCCACCGACGAGATCGACGACCACGTCGACGCTCTCCGGCCCGAGCACGCCCGCGAGATCGGCATCGCGCTCGAACAGCCGGGCCGCCCCGAGCGCGCGGACGGCATCCGCCTTCGCCCGCCCGGTCACGGCCAGAACCTCCGCGCCGCGCCGTGCGGCGAGCTGGACCGCGGCGGACCCCACGCCGCCGGACGCGCCCGTCACGAGCACGCGCTCGCCCGCCTGGAGACCGGCACGCGTGAGCATGTTCTCCGCCGTCGACCAGGCGCAGGGGAAGGAGGCGAGCTCGACATCGCTCAAGGGGCTGTCGATCCTGTAGGCATGGACGGCCGGCACGGCCACGTAGTCGGCGAACCCGCCATCGCATTCAGACCCCAGGAACCAGCAGCGATAGGGCGCCCAGCCGACCGGCTCGCGAAGGCACGGCTCCACCAGCACGCGCTCGCCGATGCGCTCCCGCGCGACGCCCTCGCCGACCGCCTCGATCCGGCCGCACACATCGATGCCCTGGATGCGCGGAAAGCTCAAGGCGGAGCCCGCCCAGCTCGCATCCCCGTCATCCGCGCCGGAGAAGCCGGCCGCGCCGCCCTCCCCGGTGGTTCCCTCCGTCACGGCCTTGGAGTACCAGGCGATGCGCGTATTGATGTCGGTATTGTTGATCGCCGACGCGCCGACGCGGACCAGCACCTCGCCCGCGCGCGGCTCGGGAACCGCCACGTCGGTGCGGACCTTGAGCCTGTCGAGCCCGCCATGGCCCGTGAGCAGGACCGCCTGCATGGTGTCGGGATGGCTCATGCCTTCTCTCCCTGCCGTGTCTTGAGAAAACCGTCGATCTCCGCCGCGACGGCGTCCGGCGCGTCCTCCATGACGAAATGGCCGGCATCGGGGATGGCTGTCAGCCCGGCGCCAGTGTCGGCGGACAGCCGCCGCGCCCAGTCCAGCGGCTGCCAGTCGTCCTGCGCGCCCCAGACGATGCGCACAGGCATGGCCAGCCGGCCGAGCTCCGGCGTGATCTCTTGCGTATAGCGGCTGTCGTAATGGGCGACCTGGTGGCGGAAGAACGAGGTCTGCCCGAGATCCCCGCGGAGGGGCCGGAGATAGGCCTCGAGCACATTGCCGCTCATGCGCGCCTTGTCGTGAACCGTCATGCGGAGCTGGCGCGTCAGCAGCGCCTCGAACTCGTCCTGAGGGATCGACGCCCCGCCATTGGGATAGGTCTCGATGATCTTCCGCCAGGTCGGCGAGGGCCAGGAATCGTAGCACGGTGCGTCGATGACGGTCAGGCTGCGCACGCGCCGTGGCTCGTGGACCGCGAGGCGCAGGCCGATGGAGCCGCCGAGGTCGTGGCCGACGATGTCGGCCTCCTCCAGCCCCCAGCTATCCAGCAGCCGGACAAGGAGCGTCTCCTGCGCGGCGACCGACGTATCCGCGTCGAGCGGGCGTTCCGAGGCGCCGTAGCCCAAGAGATCGAAGAGGTGGACGCTGCGGCCCGAGGCGACGAGTCGCGGCACGATCTCGCGCCAGATGACACTGTGGGACGGTGTCCCGTGGATCAGCACCACCGGCTCGCCCGCACCGTGCACGCCGCAGGCGATGCGATGGCCGCCGATGATCCGGTTGTCGTTCAGAAGGGTTGGCATGGCTTCGCTCCTCACATGGTTCGGCCGGAACCATGGCGGGGCTGGACACAGAAAGAAAACGAGTTATCCTCGCCCTCACCAGAAAGATTTGTCATGAGTAATTCCATGCGCCTCGAAATCCCCCATTTGCGGGCCTTCGTCACGGTGGCGCGGCTTGGCAGCTTCACGCGCGCCGCCGAACGGCTCAATCTCACCCAGTCGGCGATCAGCTGGCAGGTCAGGCGGCTGGAGGAGCGCGTCGGCCACCTCCTGCTCGACCGCGCCCATGACGGTATCCGCCCCACCGCGCACGGGCGCGACCTCCTGGGCGATGCCGAACATATTCTCGCAACCCACGACCGGGCGGTCGACAAGCTGCGCCGCTCCGACCTGGAGGGCCGCGTGCGCTTCGGCTGCGCGGAGGACCTCATCGCGGAACGGCTCGCTGCCGTTCTCAGCCGGTTCCGCCGGCTTCATCCAGGCGTGCGCCTTGAGGTGGTGGTCGATGCGAGCGCCACCCTAAAGGACCGCGTGGAGGCGAGGGACCTCGACACGGCCATCATCCAGCAGCCCTCTGGCGAGACCTGCGGGCGCCATCTCTGGAGCGAGCAGGCGCTCTGGGTGCGCGGCCCCGGAACGGCCATCGACATGTCGGCGCCCCTGCCGCTGGTCACCTTCGGGTCGGCCTGCATCTATCGGGCGGCGGCCAGCGCTGCACTGGCACGGGCGGGCCTGTCCTGGTTCCCCGTGCTCGAATGCTTCTCCATAGCCGGCGTCCGCACCGCCATCGCCGCCGGCATCGGACTCGGCGTCCTCGCCGGGCGCCATCTCGATTCGAGCATCGAGGCCATTGCGCAGGACGGCCCGCTGCCGCGCCTGCCGGAGAACGACTTCGTGCTCACCGGCCCGGAGCCGGAGGCCGGCACCCCGCTCGCCATCCTCACCGAACTCATGCTGGAAGAGTTGACACAGCCCGGCCAGCCGGCTGAAGTCGCCGCCTGACACCGTTTCAGGAGGAAGACCGGGATGGCAGACAGCCGCGAGACAGCCGGCCTGTTCGTGCGCCGCGTCCGGCCGGCGGATCGCGCGGTCTGGGAGCCGATGTGGGCGGACTACGTCTCCGCCGTCGACTCAGACCCCGGCGCGGTGGCGACGGAGGCGACATGGCGCCGCCTGAACGATCCCGACAGCGCCATTGTCGGCTGGATCGGCGGGCGCGCAGACGGCCCGGCGGAAGGCTTCGTCAACTGCGTGCTCCATCCCAACACCTTCAGCGACCGCCCGGTCTGCTATCTGGAAGACCTCTATGTGGCGCCCGCCGCGCGCGGCAGCGGGCTCGCCGCCCTGCTCATCGACACGGTGATCGAGACCGGTTGCCGAGAGGGCTGGGCGCGCGTCTACTGGCACACGATGGAGGACAACTACCGGGCCCGCTCGCTCTATGACCGCTACGGGCGGCACACCGGCTATGTCCGCTATCAGGTCATTCCCGGCGACCGCGCCTGACTTGCTGAGTTTCCCGGGCCTCCCGAGCGTCCTTACCCTCCCGGGCGTCCTTGCCCTTCGGGGCCGGCTTGTCCTCCTCGTCGTCGAGGATCCGGGCGGCGGAGCCCTCCAGGTCGTCGAACTGGCCGGACCGCAGCGCCCAGATGAAGGCGGCAAGCCCGATTGCGCCGAGGAACAGCGCGACGGGTATGAGCACCAGGAGCATGTTCATGCCGCGCGCCTTTGCGAGGCCTCGTCGACCGCGGGCCGGCCGGCCCGGCTGCCGGCGCCCTGCCCGGCGAGCCCGCCCGCGCCGAACCGCAGCCTGAGCGCATTCGCGGTCACCACGAGCGAGGACGACGACATGGCCACCGCCGCCACCAGCGGCGAGGCATGGCCCAGAACCGCGATCGGCACCGCGATCAGATTGTAGAGCACCGCCAGCGCGAAATTCTCGTGCACCACGCGCAGCGCCCGCCGCGCCATATCGCGTGCGGCAAGCACCGGGGCAAGCGACAGGCCGGTAAAGACGAGATCGGCGGCAGTGCGCCCGATATCGGAAGCCGAGGCCGGCGCCATGGAGGCATGGCCCGCCGCGAGCGCCGGCGCGTCGTTGATGCCGTCGCCGACCATCAGCACCTTGCGGCCCGCCGCCGCGAGCGACTGCACATAGGCGACCTTGTCCTGCGGCGTCCAGCGCGCCTTGTACTGTGCGACACCGAGCCGCCGGGCGACGGCCCTGACGGCGGAGGGACGGTCGCCGGACAGGATCTCGATCCGGTGGCCTTCCGCCTTCAGCGCCTCGACGACGGGGCCGGCATCCGGGCGCATGGCGTCCTCGAAGGTGAAGACCGTCGCCGGGTGCCCGCCGATCCTCAGGCAGAGCTCCAGCCGGCCGTCCTCGCCGTCATCCCTGTCCCCGTCGCCATCCTCCAGCCCGCACCACAGCCGGCTGCCGAGGCGCACCGTCTCGCCGTGCCACTGCGCGGTCAGCCCGGCGCCGGCATGTTCCTCCACGCCCGCGACGTCGGCGGGCCGGATGCCGCGCGACTGTGCGGCCTCGAACAGCGCGACCGACAGGGGATGCCGGCTCATGCGGGCGAGCCCCGCCGCCACCGCCAGGCCGCTCGCGTCGACGGCGGCCGGCCCGACGAGCTCCGGCTGGCCGAGCGTCAGCGTTCCGGTCTTGTCGAACACCACCGTGTCGACGGCGGCGAGCCGCTCCAGCGCCGCGCCGTCCTTCACCATCACGCCATTACGGAACAGCACGCCGGAGGCGACCACCTGCACGACAGGCACCGCGAGCCCCAGCGCGCACGGACAGGTGATGATGAGCACCGAGATCGCCACGAAGAGCGCAGTATGCCAGTCGCCACCCGTGGCCGCGAGCCAGCCGAGGAAGGTGAGCCCGGCGACGATGTGCACGAGCGGGGCATAGAGGGCCGCCGCGCGGTCGGCGATGCGCACATAGCGCGTCTTGCCGGTCTCCGCGGCCTCCATGAGCCGGATGACCTCCGCAAGGAAGGTGCTCTCGCCGGCGGCGGAGACGCGGATGAGCACAGGCCCCGTGAGGTTGAGGACGCCCGCATGCACCGTGTCGCCGGCGGCGACCTCCTCCGGCATGGTCTCGCCCGTGACGAGCGATCGGTCGAGGCTGGTCGCCCCCTCCACGATCTCGCCGTCGGCCGGCACGCGCTGGCCGGCCGCGACCGCGACCGTCATGCCGGGCTGGAGCCTGGAGGCGGGCATGAAGCTCTGGGAACCGTCCGCCGCCACGACGGTGGCGCCGGTCGCGTTGAGCGCCATGAGCTGGGCAACCGCGGAGCGCGCCCGCGCGCGCATCATGTGGTCGAGATAGCGCCCGACGAGCAGGAAGAAGAGCAGCGTGACGGAGGCGTCGAAATAGGCCTCCTCGCCACGCACGATGGTCTCGTGCAGGCTCATGCCGGCAGCCAGGATCACCGCCAGCGAGATCGGCACGTCCATGTTGAGCCGGCCGTGGCGCAGGGCCGCAACTGCGGAGCGGTAGAAGGGCCGGCCCGCGAAGATGACCGTCGGCAGGGCGATCAGCGCGGAGATCCAGTGGAAGAGATCGCGCGTCGCGTCCTCCGCCCCCGACCAGACGGAGACCGACAGCAGCATGATGTTGCCCGCCGCGAACCCCGCCACGGCGAGCGCGCGCAGGAGCTCCGTCTTCTGGGCGTCCTCGTTCGCCGCCCCCAGCATGTCGGGATCGAAGGGCTGGACCTGATAGCCGAGCGCGGCGATGCACTCGACGATCGTCTCGGCATCCGTCTCGTCCGCGCGCCATTCGACCGCGACGCGCCGCGTCGACAGGTTGACCCGGCCAAGCGTGACCCCCGGCAGCGCGGCGAGCGCCTTCTCGATGCGGCCGATGCAGCCCGCGCAGTGAATGCCCGGCACGAGCAGATCCAGATGCCGCACCCCGTCGCCCGCGTCGCGCACCCACTGGTCGAGCGCGTCCGGCCCCTGAAGGGCCGCGGTGGCGACATCGCCGGCAAGCGGGCTGCCGCAGCAGGTCATCGGGTCACTCCTCGACGAGGATGCGGAAGATCTTGCGATAGGTCCGCCCGCCGGCGTCGCGCGCCGTCACCTCCACGCCCCATTGCCCGGGTTCCAGCGCGAGCGCGGAGCGGTAGCGCCCGCCGGCCTCGGCCAGCGTCACGCTGCGCGCCCCGTCCTCATGGGTCGGGCGGCTCACCTGCGCCTCGACGGCAAGGCCCGCAATCGGCTGGCCGGACTTGCCCGTCATGTCGAGCACGAGCGCGCCGTCCTCGTAGCCGACGGCGCTCGTCCAGCCCAGCGCCCTCTGCGCACGCGCCGCCTTCAGCGCATCGTTGAAATGCTGGCTCGCCACATAGCTGTTCTTCACCACCAGGCCCGTCCAGCTCCGGTTCGCGAAGACCGCGAGCGCCAGGTTCACCGAGATGATGACGCCAAAGAAGACACAGACGATGCCCAGCATGTGCCAACCGGTGAACCGTCTCTCAATTGCGCGTCCCATGGGCCTCGTCCCGATCCGTCTCGCCGTCGTGCCCTATCGTTCGGGCGCGTAGAAGATGGCGCTGTAGGTGCTCTGCTCGTCGCTGTCGGTGTCGCGCACGATGAAGCGGAAATCCTCCCGCTCGCCGGTCACGGCGTCCTTCGGCTGGTGCACGTAGATCCTGAGCTGGCGCAGCTTGTCGGGCTCGACCTCGATGCGCGCAACCTCCTGCGTCAGGGTCTCCGCGCCGGCCGCCTCGACCTGCATGAAGGCGCCGTCGAGCCCGTCCAGGCTGACGGTGAAGACGCGCGGGCGCGCCTGCATGTTGAGGATCTTGACCGTGTAGCCATTGCGGATCGAGCCGTCCGACAGCGTCACATGGAGCGGGTTGCGGTCGTGGAGGACATTCACGTCGAGCCGGTCGCGCATGCCTAAATGGATCAGCATGGCGATGCCGGCAAGCGACCACAGCGCCAGATAGACCATGGTGCGCGGGCGCACGAAGGACCGCCATGTGGTCTTCACCGTCTCGCCCGCCGCCCGGCGGCTGTATTCGCTGAAGGTCGAGTACGAGATAAGCCCGCGCGCCCGGCCGATCTTGTCCATCACCCCGTTGCAGGCGTCGATGCACAGCGCGCAGGTGATGCATTCGAGCTGCTGGCCCTCGCGGATGTCGATGCCCATGGGGCAAACCGCCACGCACTGGTTGCAGTCGATGCAGTCGCCCACGGCGCGTTCGTCCGCATTCGCCTTCTTGGACAGCTTGCCGCGCGGCTCGCCACGCCAGTCATTGTAGGTGACGGTCAGCGAGTCCTCGTCGAGCATCGCCGCCTGGATACGAGGCCACGGGCACATATAGGTGCAGACCTGCTCGCGCATGAAGCCCGCGAGCACATAGGTCGTCGCGGTCAGGACGGCGACCGTCGAATAGGCGACGAAGGGCGCCTCCCCCTCGACGAAGTTCAGCGCCAGCGTCGGCGCGTCGGCGAAATAGAAGATCCACGCGCCGCCGGTCGCCATGGCGATGAGAAGCCAGATGGCATGCTTGGTGACGAACTTGCGCGCCTTGTCGAAGCTCCATGACGCCTTGTCGAGCTTGATGCGCTGGTTGCGGTCGCCCTCCACCCAGCGCTCGACCACCAGGAAGAGATCCACCCACACGGTCTGCGGGCAGGTATAGCCGCACCAGGCGCGCCCGACCGTTGAGGTGATCAGGAACAGCCCGACGCCCGCCATGATCAGCAGCCCGGCGATATAATAGAATTCCTGCGGCCAGATCTCGACGAAGAAGAAGTAGAACCGGCGATTGGCGAGATCCACGAGAACCGCCTGATCGGGGGCATAGGGTCCCCGGTCCCAGCGCAGCCACGGCGTCAGGTAGTAGATGCCGAGCGTGATGGCCATGATCCACCACTTCAGGCTGCGGAACGTCCCGTGCGTGCGCTTCGGGAAGACCTTGACCCGTGCCTGATAGAGCTTGCGCCGTTCCTTGGAGTTGACCGCCTCGACATCCACCGTGTCGACGGCGCCCGGCTCCAGGCGATTGATGATCTCGGTCATTCGCGGACTCTCATTCCCCGCCGCCAAGTGAGTGGACGAACAGCACGAGCTGCTTGATGGTCACCGGATCGAGCCGTCCGCTCCAGGCCGGCATGACGCCATGGCGCGGCGCGTTCACCTGCGCCACGATCGAGGCCTTGTCGCCGCCATAGAGCCAGATGGCATCGTTGAGGCGCGGCGCACCGAGCTCCTGGCTGCCCTGCCCCTTGTCACCGTGGCAGACGGCGCAATTGTCAGTATACACCGCCGCGCCGGCCTGTGCCGCTGCGGCATCGTGATCCTGGCCGGACAGGGACAGGACGTACTCCGCCACGTCGTTGACCTGCGTGCGGTCGAGCATGCCGTCGCGCCCGAAGGCCGGCATCTGGGAGAGCCGCGTGTCCTCGTCCGCCTCGTAGCGAATGCCGTGGCGCACCGTGGTGTAGATGTCGTCGAGCGTCCCGCCCCACAGCCAGGAATCGTCGTTGAGGTTCGGATAGCCTTCGAAGCCCTGCGCACCCGAGCCGTGGCACTGCACGCAGTTGACCGCGAAGGCGGAACGGCCGCCGGCCACGGCGAACTGGTAGAGCTCCGGATCCTGGGCGATCTCGCCGAGCGACAGCTCGTTGATCTTCGTGAGATACTGGCTCTGCTCCTGCTCCACCCCGGCGAGCGTGGTGGTCAGGTCGGCCCGGCTCGACCAGCCGAGCACGCCCCTCGTGGCCCCGTCGACCAGCGGCCAGGCGGGATAGAGCACGGTATAGCCGATGGCCCAGATGATGGTCGCGTAGAACGTCCACAGCCACCAGCGCGGGAGCGGCGTGTTCAGTTCCTTGATGCCGTCCCACTCATGGCCGGTCGTCTCCGTCCCGGTGATCTCGTCAGTCTCGGGCTTGGCCATTCTTCGGATCCTCGTCATTGTCCTTCAGCGGGATCTGCGCGTCGCGCTCGTACTTCTTCTTCGAGCCGGGGCGGAACACGAATGCGATCACCCCGACGAAGATCACGAACAGGAAGACCAGCCCCCAGGTGTCTGCAAAATGGCGCAGTGCGTCGTAATCCATGGGCTCACCTCAGATTGGCGTCGGCCTGGAAGGAGGAGAAGTCCACCAGCGTGCCGAGCATCTGCAGATAGGCGACCAGCGCGTCCATCTCCGTGATCCGGCCGGGATCGCCGTCATAGTCGCGGACCTGGACATTGCCGTAGCGCTCCACGAGGCCGCCGACACCGTCGGAATCGGGGTTCGCCTGGGCCAGGGCGTCCTGGCGGGCCTCGGCGATCATCTCGTCGGTATAGGGCACGCCCACGGCCCGGTTGGTCTTCAGGTGATCGGCCAGGTCGTCCAGCCTGAGCGGCGTCTCCGCGAGGAAGGCGTAAGGCGGCATGACCGATTCCGGCACCAGCGAGCGCGGGCTCTTCAGGTGCTGGACGTGCCAGGCATCCGAATAGCGCCCCCCGACCCGGGCGAGATCCGGCCCCGTGCGCTTGGAGCCCCACTGGAAGGGATGGTCGTACATGCTCTCCGCGGCCAGGCTGTAATGGCCGTAGCGTTCCACCTCGTCGCGGAACGGGCGGATCATCTGGCTATGGCAGAGATAGCAGCCCTCGCGCACATAGACATTGCGTCCGGCGAGCTCGAGCGGCGTGTAGGGACGCATGCCCTCCACCTTCTCGATGGTGTTCTGCAGGTAGAAGAGCGGGGCGATCTCCACGATGCCGCCGATGGTCACGACGAAGAACGACAGGACCAGAAGCAGGGTCGCGTTCTTCTCGATCGTTGCGTGGGTAAATCTCTTGATCATCGTTCCGGTCCTGCCCCTCACTCGGCCGGCACTGCGGAGACGCGCGGGGCCCCCATGGGCGCCTCCTCGCGGACGTCGCCCCGCACCGTGCGGTAGATGTTGTAGGCCATGATCAACGCGCCGGTGAGGTAGAGAACGCCGCCGAACGCGCGGATGACATAGAAGGGATGCATGGCCGCCACGGTCTCCGCGAAGGAGTAGACGAGGAAGCCGAGGCCATCATATTCGCGCCACATGAGCCCCTGCATGATGCCGGACACCCACATCGCCGCGGCGTAGAGCACGATGCCCAGCGTCGCCAGCCAGAAGTGCCAGTTCACCAGCCTCAGCGAATAGAGCTCCTGACGCCCCCACAGCTTCGGCACGAGGTAGTAGACGGCGCCGAAGGACACCATGCCGACCCAACCGAGCGCGCCGGAATGGACGTGGCCGATGGTCCAGTCGGTGTAGTGCGACAGCGAGTTCACCGCCTTGATGGACATCATCGGACCCTCGAAGGTCGACATGCCGTAGAAGGCGACCGAGATGACCAGCAGACGCATCACCGGGTCGGTCCGGAGCTTGTCCCAGGCGCCCGACAGCGTCATGAGGCCGTTGATCATGCCGCCCCAGGAGGGCATCCACAGCATGATCGAGAACACCATGCCGAGCGTCTGCGCCCAGTCGGGCAGCGCGGTGTAGTGGAGATGGTGCGGACCGGCCCAGATATAGAGGAAGATCAGCGCCCAGAAGTGGATGATGGACAGCCGGTAGGAATAGACCGGCCGCTCCGCGCGCTTGGGCACGAAATAATACATCATGCCGAGGAAGCCGGCGGTCAGGAAGAAGCCCACCGCGTTGTGGCCGTACCACCACTGGGTCAGCGCGTCCTGCACGCCGGAGAACAGCGAATAGCTCTTCGACCCCATCAGCGAGACTGGCACGGCGAGATTGTTGATGACGTGCAGCATCGCGATGGTCACGATGAAGGAGAGGTAGAACCAGTTCGCCACGTAGATATGCGGCTCCCGGCGCTTCAGGATCGTGCCGAAGAAGACTGCGAGATAGGCGACCCAGACGAGGGTCAGCCACAGGTCGACATACCATTCCGGCTCGGCATATTCCCGGCTCTGCGTCACACCCAGCACATAGCCGGAGGCCGCCAGCACGATGAAGAGCTGGTAGCCCCAGAACACGAACCAGGCGAGATTGCCGAAGGCGAGCCGCGCCCGGCAGGTCCGCTGGACCACGTAGAAGCTGGTCGCCATCAGCGCATTGCCGCCGAAGGCGAAGATGACCGCGGAGGTGTGGACCGGCCGGAGCCTGCCGAAGGTCGTCCATGGCAGATCCAGATTGAGCAGCGGATAGGCGAGCTGGAACGCGATCAGGACGCCCATCAGGAAGCCGACGATGCCCCAGAACACCGTGGCGATGACGCCGGCGCGGATGACGCCGTCCAGATAGCGCGATTCGACGTCTTCCTTCGCCGCCGGGCGGGCCTCGGCGGAGAAGTCCACCTTGCGCAGCGTGTAGATGATCATGCCGGCCAGAGCCGCGAACACGATCCAGGCATGCGCGGCAAACAGCACATCGTGCGCCTTGGCGGCAAAGATGAGCGCAATGACCGCGGCGAGCCCCATCACGGCGATAGAGGTGATCTGCCCTGTGACTGCCATTCCAAGTCCTCTCGCATGTCGTGGCGGTGCGCTTTCGACCCCGTCGCGCACCCGCCGCCCCCGCCTCGATACTTGCCGGGGCATTCAGCAGCTTGTCTCGCAGGCCGTGTAGCTCAGCTTTGATTTGGATCAAACCTAAGGAGCACCGGACGCGTTGACGCAGGTCAATGTCGGCCCTCGCGCGCCGTGCAATGGGGTATGCCATGACCAGACAGCTCCCCCTTGCCGACCTCATTCGCAAGTATTCCGCACCCGTTCCGCGGTATACGAGCTACCCGACCGCCCCGCATTTTCACGGCGATGTCGGCCCCGAACGCTATGCGGAATGGCTGCGCGCCATCCCCGAGAGCGGCGATGTGTCGCTCTATGTGCATATCCCCTTCTGCGACACGCTATGCTGGTTCTGCGGCTGCCACACCAAGATCGTGCGCCGCTACGAGCCGGTGCTGGCCTATCTCGAACGGGTGCGCGAGGAAGCCGCCCTCGTCTCCGCCCATCTGCCGGAGGGCGCACGCCTCTCCCACATCCATTGGGGCGGCGGGTCGCCGACATTGCTCGAGGCCGACGAGATCGCCTCTGTTGCACAATCGTGCAAGAACATCCTGCCCTGCACGGACGAT
The DNA here is from genome assembly GCF_015482775.1 of Kaustia mangrovi. Lineage (GTDB taxonomy): Bacteria > Pseudomonadota > Alphaproteobacteria > Rhizobiales > Im1 > Kaustia > Kaustia mangrovi. The sequence goes on from NZ_CP058214.1 coordinate 1,721,000, forward strand.
GCGGAATTCGCCGTCGAGATCGACCCGCGCGACCTCGACGACGAGCGCATCGCGGCGCTGGCGGAGGCCGGCGTGAACCGCGCGAGCATCGGCGTCCAGGACTTCGATCCCGAGGTCCAGCGCGCGATCAACCGCATCCAGAGCCTGGAGCTCACCGCGGCATGCGTGGGGAAGCTGCGCGGGGCCGGCATCGCGAGCATCAACATGGATCTGCTCTACGGCCTGCCCTTCCAGACGGAGGACAGCCTTGCGGAAACCCTGAGGCACGCCATCGCGATGGATCCCGACCGCATCGCGATGTTCGGCTATGCCCATGTGCCCTGGCTCAAGACCCACCAGCGGCTCATCCCGGAGGACGCCCTGCCCTCGCCGCTTGCGCGCCTGAACCAGTTCGCCATGGCCTGCGACGTGCTGGAGGCGGCCGGCTACATGCGCGTCGGCCTCGACCATTTCGCCAAGGCCGACGACCCCCTCGCCATCGCCGCGCAGGCCGGCACCCTCAACCGGAACTTCCAGGGCTACACCACCGATTCGGCGGCCAGCCTGATCGGGCTCGGCGCGTCCGCCATCGGCTCCCTGAACGAGGGCTACATCCAGAACCTCGTGCCGATCCACGACTATATGCGCAGCGTCGAGGCGGGCGAGCTGCCGGTCGCGCGCGGCATCGCGCTCAGCGAGGACGACCGCATCCGCCGCCATGTCATCCAGCGGCTGATGTCGGGCTTCGTCTTCTCCCGCTCCGAGCTGGAGCGCCATTTCGGCAGCGCCGCGCGGGCGGTGATCTCCGAGGCCACCCGCATGGAGGATTTCGAGCGCGACGGCCTCATCGCGCCGACGCCGGACGGCTTCCTCGTGACCAGGACCGGCCGGTTCTTCGTGCGCGCGGTCGCAGCCCGCTTCGACGCCTATCTCGCGCGCCGGACGGCACGCCATTCCCTGGCGGTGTAAGGCGGGCCCGGCGACCGTATGCCGTCGGGTCTCAGGCAGGAGTGCGATCCGAAGACCGGGGAACTTCGGTGCTATCCCGGCACACTTGAAGGCGCCGTTTCCAGCCTCCGCCAGACCGCCTTGGCGATCTCCATGATCAGGATCAGCGACAGGGCGGCCGGCACCAGCATCAGCCATGTGTCGACCGCGATGGGCGCGACATCCAGGACATCGCTCAGCCCGGGAATGAAGGCGGCAGAGATATGCACCGCCTGGGCGCCGATGGCGGCGATGACCACCGGCCAGTTGTGGCTGAAGGGGATGCGGAAGGTGGACCGCGTCTCCGAGCGGCAGTTGAAGACATGGGCGTTCTCGAAGGCCACCATCAGGAAGAGCAGCACGTTGCGCGCCTCGAACTCGCTCCACCCCATGGAGAGCGCCCAGGCGAAGACCCCGTAGGAGACGAGCCCCATATAGATGCCGGAGACCGCGCTCTCCCCGATCATCAGGCGGTCGAAGATCGGTTCGCGCGGCGGCCGCGGCGGACGGTTCAGGAGCCCCGGCTCGCGCCGCTCGAAGGCCAGAGCCACATCCTGCCCGCCATTGGTCACCACATTGAGCCAGAGAAGCTGGACCGCGGTCAGCGGTATCGGCAGGCCGGTGAAGATCGCCGCCATGAACATCACAACCTCCGCCGCGCCCGTGGAGATCATCAGATAGACGACCTTGCGGATATTGGCGTAGGCCGCGCGCCCTTCCTCGATGCCGGCGACGATGGAGGCGAAATTGTCGTCCGTCAGGACGAGGTCGGCGGCGTCCCGGGCGACATCGGTCCCGCCGCGGCCCATGGCGACGCCGAGATCGGCGCGCCGGAGCGCCGGGGCGTCGTTCACCCCGTCGCCGGTCATCGCGACGATCTCGCCGGCCGCCTTCAGCGCATTGACGATATCGACCTTCTGCGACGGCTCCACGCGCGCGAAGACGGACGCGCCGGCGAGCAGCGCCTTCAACTCGCCGGGGCGGTCGGCGAGACGGAGGATGTCGTGCCCGGTCACCACGTCGTCGCGGTCGCGGGCGATACCCAGTTCGCGCGCGATGGACAGGGCCGTCGCGGCATGGTCGCCGGTGATCATCTTCACCTTGACGCCGGCCCGGAGACAGTGGGCGACCGCCTGGGCCGCCTCCGGCCGCAGCGGGTCGATGAAGCCGACAAGCCCGATGAGGGTGAGCTCGCGAAGCTCCGGCTCCATGCCCCGCCATCCGGGCTCGCCCGGCGCGGCACGGAGCGTCCGCCCGGCAATGGCGATCACGCGGTATCCGGCCGCCGCCAGCTCCTCCGCGGCACGATAGGCCTCCGCCCGCCCGGCCTCCTCGCACAGCGGGACGATCACCTCCGGCGCACCTTTCATCTGCAGCCGGCAACCGTCCTCGCCGGCATTGACCGTCGCCGCGAAGCGCCGTTCCGCGGAGAAGGGGATCTCCGCATGGCGCGGCGCGGCCGCGCGCAGCGCCGCGATCTCCAGGCCCGCCTTCTCCGCCAGCACCAGGAGCGCCAGGTCGAGCGTGTCGCCCGAACCGCCATCCACCCCGTCGTCCGGATCGCGCTCGGCATCGTTCACCGTCGCGCCGGCGCGGGCGAGCGCCACGACGTCCTTGGCGTCATGGGACGGCAGGGGCGCGCCCTTCCAGTGGAAGACGCTGCTGACATCGTAGCCCCCGCCGCCGACCTCCACGGTCCCGAGGCGCGGAAGCCAGAGCCTGGAGGCGGTCAGCCGGTTGACGGTCAGCGTGCCCGTCTTGTCGGTCGCCACGACGGTGCACGCGCCGAGCCCCTCCACGGCGGGCAGGTGGCGCACGATCACATTGCGGCGCGCCATGCGAGCCGTCGCGATGGACAACGCAACCGTCACCGCGACCGGCACGCCCTCCGGAATGATCGAGACAGCAAGAGCGATGGCGATGAAGAAGGTGTCGCGAAACGGCGCGCCCACGGAGAGCTGCTGAAGGATGAGCCCGGCGACGATCGCGATCGCGATTGCCCCGATAACGTTGGAGAAACGCTGCAGGCGCCGCGTCAGGGGCGGTACGACGGCCGGCCCGTGCAGGGCCTTCGCGATACGGCCGAGCTCGGTTGCCCCGCCGGTCGCCACCACGAGGCCCTCGGCGCGCCCCCTCTGCACGGTCGAGCCCGCAAACAGCATGGTCCGGCGCTCGGCCAGCAGCGTGGCCTCGTAGAGACGGGCCTCCGCCGTCTTGGCGACCGGCACGGATTCGCCGGTCAGCGAGGCCTCGTCGGCCGACAGGTCGGCGGATGACAGCAGGCGGATATCGGCGGGAACCCTGTCGCCGGCATCGATCAGGACGACATCGCCCGGCACGAGCGCGGCGGCGTCCATCCGCCGGACGCGCCCGTCGCGGCGCACGCGGCTTGCCACCTGGATCACGGAGCGCAGAGCGGAGAGATTGGCCTGCGCGCGCCACTCCTGGACCGTGCCCACCGCAGCGTTGATGACGAGAACGATGAAGATGAAGACGGCGTCGGCGAGCTCGTTGAGAACCAGAGCGACCGAGCCCGCGATCAGGAGGAGGTAGATGAGAGGGTTGGCGAACTGGGCGACGATGACGTCGGCCAGCGTGCGCTCGGGCGCGGCCGGCAACGCGTTGCCACCATACCGCGCGAGGCGCTCGGCGGCCTCCTCGCTCGACAGCCCTCCGCGATCCGTATCGAGCCGCCGCGCGGCCTCCGCGGCGTCCAGCGCATGCCAGGCGCTGTGCGGCGCTTCGTCCGGGACGCGACTGCCGCCGGGCTCTTCCGGGTGCTCGCGTATGGGTGGGAGCTCCATGAGCGCACAAGTGCCCGAAAGACCGAGGGGTGTCCACCGGCTTCGCCGGTCCCGGCCTGCCGCACGAGCCGATCCGTTCGCCGGTCGGGCCGCCCCCGGAGAGGGGGCCGGGGCGGCCCGCCTGCGGTCACGAGGTCGGCTTCACCTCGATTTTCCTGCTTTCGGCAGCAGCAGGTTTCTTGATCTTCACGGTGAGAACGCCCTTCGACATGGTTGCCTCGACATTGGCCGGGTCGATGCCCGACGGCAGCTCAAGGGACCGCGAGAAGGCGCCGTAGCTGCGCTCGACAAGGTGGAAGTCCTTGTCCGTCTTCTCGGTTTCCGCCTTCTTCTCGCCCTTGATGGTGAGGACGTTGTCGACGAGCGTCACATCGACATCCTTCTCCTCAAGACCCGGCAGCTCCGCGGTCAGCTCGATCTCGCCATCGGTCTCCGACACGTCCATGCTCGGCGTCAGGCCGGCGGAGCCGAAGCTGGGCAGCCCCGACCTGAAATCGTCGAACAGGCTGTCGATCTCGCGCTGCAAGCTGCCGAACGGGTTGCTCTGGCGGCCCAGAAGATCCGTCCGGCCGCGGTGGCTTGGAGTCAGGGACCTGAGTTTCATCGGGAAGCCTCCTTCTCTCTGAAGCATTCATCCCACATCGATCAAAGAAGACATCGATTGAGATGTGTCCGGCATTGACCTGCGTCAATGGGGAGAGCGGGTCGCGAGAGGTCAGGCGGCGAGCCGGACCGGACCGACGCGAACCCTGCGCGAGCCCTCCAGAGAAATCGCGCCCGTCTCCTGGAGCTGGGTCATCGTGCGCGACACGGTCTCGATGGTGAGGCCGAGATGGTCGGCGATGTCCTGGCGCGACATCGGAATGTCGATGACCGCCGCATCGCACTGGCGCTCCGCCGCGCTGGCGAGAAAGGCCATGACACGCTCGCGCGCACTCTTGCGCCCGAGCAGCACCATGTGCTCGTGCAGCCGGCCGAGCTCGCGGGTCGCCGCGATCCACAGGGCGCTGCCGAGCTCGGCGTCGCGGCCGGCCGCCGCCATCAGCGCCGCGCGCTTGACGATCACGACCCGGCACGGCGTCACCGCCTCCGCGGAGAAGGTGTGATTGGCGCAGGGCTCGAAGCCGAAGACGTCGCCGGGGAAGTGGAACTCGCCGATCTGGCGGCGGCCATCCTCGAGGAACTTGCAGGTGCGCACGACGCCGGAGACGACCTTGTAGACATAGTCGGCGGGCTCCTCCTCGGCGAAGAGCTCCTCGTTGCGCTCGAACGACATGGCGCTGCCCATCATGGCGAGCGTGTCGCCGAGAACGTCGCCGGACATCTCCGGAGCCGCCGCATTGCCCGCGACATACGGGGAGACGCCGTCCGCTGCTTCGTAAAGATGACTGTTCAACATGGCCGTAATCCCCTGTTCGCTGAAGTGATGCTCAAGGGATAGGACAGACGGGGCACGGGCAAAATTCGGATATTGCCCTTAAGGGGAATCCCGTAATTGCCGAGGGGTGGGCCAGTCTCGATTATCCTGCGGCGCATTCCCCGGCCATTCATTGATCTTGGTCAAGGGCCTCCGGTCCCCTCAGGCCGTAATGTGCGAACAGACGCCGAGGCGGCAGGGTCCGCAGCACCGGCCTTGAGTCGAACGAGGACAACAGTGAAGCCGACCATCCTCATTGTCGAAGACGACAAGGCCGTCCGCGAATCCCTGCGGATGGTTCTGGAGGTCTATGGCTACACGGTGGAGGAGTTCGCCACCGGCGAGGATCTCATCGAACGCGCCGAGCCGGTCGACGGCGCCTGCATCATTCTCGACATCCATCTGCCCGGAGCGAGCGGGATCGAGACCCTGGAGAGGCTGCGCGCGCACAGCGGGCCGTTCAACGCCATCCTGGTGTCGGCGCGCGCGACCGACCGGATGCAGAACGACGCCCGGCGCCTTCACGCGCTGGCCCTGTTCAGCAAGCCGGTGGATATCGACCGCCTTCTCGGCACGATCTCCGCTCTCGAGCAGTGAGCGGGACCCCGCCTCCGGTCACCCCACCTCCCCGTCGATGCCCCCCTGGACGATGAAGGCCATGCGCACCACCTGAGAGAGGCTCGAGGCCTCCAGCTTGTGCATGACGTTCGCCCGGTAGATCTCGACCGTTCGCGGGCTGATTCCGAGATCGTGGGCGATGATCTTGTTGGGGTGGCCGGCGACCAGCCCGTCGAAGACCTGGCGCTCGCGCTCCGTCAGCGTGTCGAGCCGGGTGCGGATCTCCGCCCGGCTGTCCTCCTGGTGCTGCGCCCTGGAGCGGAATTCGAGCGCGGAGCGGATCGCGGCGATCATGCGCTCGTCGTCGAACGGCTTCTCGATGAAGTCGAAGGCCCCCGCCTTCAGGGCCTCCACCGCGAGCGGCACGTCGGAATGGCCGGTGATCACGATCACGGGCAGGAACTTGTCGACCTCGCGCATATGGTGCAAGAGCTCGATGCCCGTCATTCCGGGCATGCGCACATCGGTCACGATGCAGGCGAAACCGAGGGAAGGGAGGGTCTCCAGGAAAGAGTCCGCAGAGTCGTGGCCGACGACCTCGAATCGCTCCGCCGCCAGCAGGAAGGCAAGCGAATCCCTCATCGCCTCGTCGTCGTCGATGACGTGGACGAGTCCCGCGCTACTCATCGGTATTCTCTCCATCGATCCGCGGCAGGGTGAAAGTGAATATGGTACCGCCCTGCGGATTCGGCTCAACCCATATGCGTCCGCCATGGGCCTCCACGATGGTGCGGCAGATCGACAGGCCGACCCCCATGCCGTGCGGCTTCGACGTCACGAAGGGCTGGAACAGCTTGGCCGCCACATCCTCGTCGAGCCCGATCCCGGTATCGATGACGCTGATTCTCGCATAGCCGTCCCCGGCCTCGCCGGTCGCGATGGTGACATTGCGGCGCGGGCATCCCTCCACCGCCTCCACGGCATTGCGCATCAGATTGAGCAGCACCTGCTGGACCTGGACCTTGTCGGCGAACACCGTATCGACTGCAGAATCGAGCTGGAAACGGACCCTGACGGCGTGTTCCTTCGCCCCCACAAGGGCAAGCGCCCCGGCTTCCTCGATGATCTTGGCAAGACTCTCGACCGAGCGCTCGCTCTCACCGCGCGACATGAACTCGCGAAGACGGGTGATGATCTGGCCGGCCCGCAGCGCCTGGGCCGCCGCACGGTCCAGCGCGCCCACCAGCGTCTCCCTGGGCGGTGTCTCGCCGCTCTCCAGGAGCCGCTGGCAGCCCTTGAGATAGTTGGAGATCGCACTCAGCGGCTGATTGAGCTCATGGGCGAGGTTGGAGGCCATCTCGCCCATGGCCGTCAGGCGGGAAATATGGACGAGCTCCGTCTGCAGCTCCTGGAGGCGCGCTTCGGTCTCCTGGCGTTCCGTCAGGTCCCGGATGAACCCCGTGAAATAGCGATGCTCGCCGTTGTTCATCTCCCCGACATTGAGCTCCAGCGGGAAGGTCGATCCGTCCTTGCGCTCGCCGACCACGACGCGGCCGATGCCGATGATCCGCCGCTCGCCCGTCTCCAGATAACGCGAGATATAGACGTCGTGCGCCTCGCGATAGGGCGACGGCATGAGCATGGACACATTCCGCCCGACCACCTCCTCGGCGGCATAGCCGAACTGCTTTTCCGCCGCGGGCGAGAAGAACTGGACAATACCCTGCGGGTCGATCACCACCACGGAGTCCGGAACCGTCTCCAGAATGGAAGTCAGATGCGCCTCGCGCGCCCGCAGCGCGCTGACGGTCGCCTCCTGCTCGCCCATGTCGCGCACGACCTTGACGAAGCCCGCCGTCCGGCCCTCCGCATCGAGGAGCGGCGTGGTGACGGCATTGGCGACGTAGGTCGACCCATCCTTGCGCCGCCGCACCCCCTGGTCCTCGCAGCGGCCGGTCCGCTCGGCGAGCGCGAGCTGCTGGGCGACCTTGTCCGCCGCCCGGTCCTCCGGCAGGAACGCCATGGAGATGTGCTGTCCGACCGCCTCTTCCCGGGACCAGCCGGCGATCCGTTCGGCACCGGTATTCCAGCCCTTGACGATGCCGCCGGTGTCCACGACGACGATCGCATAGTCGGTAATGGCGTCGGCCACACGGTCATGGCCATCCGCGCCGTCCATCGGACCGGTTATCGCCGAATTCTCACTCAAGAGGCTCCTCGTCGCCCATGCTTTGCAAGACTGTGACATCCGGATTCGACGCCGCAGCGCCAGACTATAGCCCGGATCGATCCGTTGCGCATGTGCACTGCAGCAATCTCATTTCACGCATTCATGCCGATGCAAAGTACAAAAATCGCCGCAAACGGAAATCGATGCCAGTGGGAACCGCCGCGGATCACCGGATATCGCCGGTGTCGCGCAGGGCGGACGGCGAAATGCGAGGCCCGCTCGAATACGGGCAGAGTGGCGGAACGCCGCATAGCGCGCGCTCTCTCCGCCCACGTCCCTCACTTGCCCTGCATCCGCGCGGTCTTCCAGCGCGCCCCTGTCGAGGACCACAGTTGTGCCGAGGTTGCAGGGCCGTTTTCAATCGTCTTTCGCGCGTTATTTTCCTGAATTGTACTGATACTATTTTTCGAGAAACCTGAAAATTCGTGGCACATACTGAAAAAATTCCGCCAATTGTTGCATTTCGACAGAGAACCTTGCTAAATCCCCGGCGGGCAAGGACGCACATCCGTGTCCGACACCTGTTCCGGCGCGCCGATCCGCTGCGTTCCGACCGCTGCATATTCCATCGCAACCAGACCCGCAGCGCCGGGCGGACCGCGCGCAACGCCAATCCGAGAAACAAGGGGAGACCCGTTCATGAAAACCGTCTGGCAGAAGCTCGCATGCCTGACCGGCGCCGCACTGATGGTGGCTGCCGCGGGCGCGGCATCCGCGCAGGAGAAGCTGGTCGCCGGCGTCGAGGCCGCGTTCCCGCCCTGGGCCTATGTGGAGGATGGCGAGTACAAGGGCATCGCCATCGACGCCATGCGCGCCATCGCCGAGGACCAGGGGCTCGACGTCGAGTTCAAGGACCTGCCGTGGCCCTCTCTCATCCCCGCGCTGGCGCAGGGCAAGATCGACCTTCTCGTCACCGGCCTCAACGTGACGCCGGAGCGCGCGAAGGTGCTCGACTTCTCCATTCCCTGGTGGGAGAACGACGACGAAGTGCTGGTCGCCGACGACAGCGAACTCAATGTCGCGACCGCGCTGTGCTGCGGCGCCACGATCGGCGCGCAGGGCGGTTCCACCCAGTACAAATGGCTCGACGAGAACCTCGCCAAGGCCGACGGCGTCGACGTCACGGTGCGCGGCTACGAGGACTATGTCACCGCCGTGGAGGACATGCTGACCGGGCGCATCGATTCCGTCGTCACCTCCACCGACACCGCGGAGGACTTCATCGCCAAGGGACGGCCGATCAAGATCATCGGCACGATCCAGCAGAACCAGCCCCAGGCGCTGGCCGTCAAGGAGGGCGACCCGAACGAGCTTCTCGCCAAGCTCAACAAGGGGATCGTGAACCTCTACAAGTCGGGCAAGTGGGAGGAGATCGTCCACGAATACGCGCCGCAGTCGACGATCCGCCCGATCCCGACCTCCATGCCGGACTTCGTGGATTCCTACAAGAAGCCGATTCCCGGCTACGACGGCTGACACAGGAGCCGCACCGCCCCGGGGCCGCAAGCGGCCCCGGGGCGGGCCCCATACCGAGCATGGTGTCTTCGCGATAACGCCTCCCCCGTCTCCGCATCCTTGCCGGGCATGACGGGGAGAGGCAGGCCCAGCCGGGCGAACGGCCGGCGGCCGGTCGCGACGGCACCCCGCGTCAAGCAGAGGTTCACCCCATGGACGACGGCGCCATCTGGTCCGTGATCGTCTCCCAGATGCCCTATCTGCTCACGGGCCTGTGGATCGGCATCAAGCTTCTGGCCGCCCTTCTGGCGCTCGGGCTCGTGCTGGGCCTCGTCATCGCGCTGATGGAGGTCTACGGCCACTGGAGCCTGAAGGCGCTCGGCATCCTGTTCGAGCGCGTGTTCAGGGGCATTCCGGCCATCGTGCTGCTGCTCCTATTCTACTATGGAGTGGGCGGGTACGTGGAGCTGTCCTCCTTCGCCGCCGCCGTGCTCGCACTCGGCCTGCGCTCCACCGCCTACCAGTCGCAGATCTTCCGCGGCGCCATCCAGGCGGTCCCGCAGGGCCAGCTCGTCGCGGCCCGCGCAATGGGCATGAGCATGCCGCGCGCCATTGGCGAGATCGTCCTGCCGCAGGCATTGCGCCATGCCATCGGGCCCTGGACGAACGAATTCTCCAGCGAGCTCAAGGCGACCTCGCTCGCCTATGTCATCGGCGTGGTCGAGCTCACGCGGCAGGCCAAATACATCATCTCGAACACACAGGGGAATATCTTGCTGATCTTCGCTGTGGTCGGGCTTCTCTATTTCATCGTGAACTGGGCCGGAAACCGCGTTCTCTACCGCCTGGAGGACAGGCTCGCGGTCCCGGGCTTCGAGCGGAGGGACGCGGCATGACGAGTCTTCTGGAGGTTCGCGACCTTCACAAGCGCTATGGCGAGACGGAGGTGCTGAAAGGCGTCTCGCTCGCGCTGGAGCGCGGCCAGTCCAAGGTGGTCATGGGACCGTCGGGAACGGGCAAATCGACGCTCCTGCGCTGCATCAACCACCTCAATCCGCCGGATGCGGGCACGGTCCTCCTCGACGGCGAGGAGCTCACCGCGCGCAACCTGAACGCCATGCGCCAGCAGATCGGCTTCGTGTTCCAGGACTTCAACCTGTTCACCCATTTGCGCGCGCTCGACAATGTGCGCATCGGGCCGATGAAGATCCTGGGGACGGACCGCAAGGCGGCGACGGAGCTCGCCATGACGGAGCTCGACCGCGTCGGCCTCGCCGACAAGGCCGACAGCTACCCGGCGGAGCTCTCCGGCGGCCAGCAGCAGCGCGTCTCCATCGCCCGCGCGCTCGCCATGCAGCCCAAGGTCATCCTGTTCGACGAGCCAACCTCCGCGCTCGACCCGGAACTCACCGGCGAGGTCGTCTCGGTCATGAAGCAGCTCGCCGCCGACGGCATGACCATGCTGGTGGTCAGCCACGAGCTCGGCTTCGCGCGCTCCGCAGCCGACGAGATCGTGTTCATGGACGGCGGCCACATCGTCGAGCAGGGCCCGCCGGATCGCCTGTTCACCGCGCCCGAACACGAGCGCACGCGCAGCTTCCTGCAGGTCATCGCCGCCCATGACCATCAGGGCGATGGAGGGACCGCATGAGCGAGTTCGTCGACTTCGCCCTGGAGCACCTGCCCTACATCCTCGAGGGCCTGCCGATCACGCTCGGCCTGTGGGTGATCGCCATGGCCATCGGCTTCTGCTTCGGGCTGGTGCTGGCCTGGGCGCGCATCTATGGCGGGCGCCTCGCCTATGGCGCGGCGACGGTCTATGTGGAGGTGTTCCGCGGCACGCCCATGCTGGTGCAGATGCTGTTCATCTATCTGGGCCTGCCGGAGATCGGCATCGTGCTCGACCCGTTCACCGCGGCGGTGGTCGCCATCGGGCTCAACACCTCCGCCTACCAGGCCGAATATTTCCGCGGCGCGATCCGCTCCATCCCGAGAGGCCAGATGGCGGCGGCGCGCGCCATGGGCATGAGCGACCTGGAAGGCCTGCGCTATATCGTGCTGCCCCAGGCCCTGCGCCGGGTCATCCCGCAATGGTCGAACGAGGCGATCCTGGAGCTCAAATTCACCTCCATCGCGTTTGCCATCGGCGTCTCGGAGATCACCGCACGCGCGGAGACGGTGGGGTTCACCACCTTCCGGTTCTTCGAGGTCTTCATGATCGTTGCGGTCATCTATTTCGTGCTGACCGGCACGGTCGCCCAGCTCCTCTACTGGCTGGAGATCCGCACGCGCATTCCCGGCCTGTCCCAGACCGGCTGAGGTCCGCCGGACGCCTCTGTGACTCGAAAGACACACACCGGCACAATTGTCTCCCGACACTGCCGCTAATCCCGCCGTGGACATTGACCGGACGCACCCGGCTGGGACAAAAGGCTGTGTACGTGTCATCTCGTACCGCCCTGCGCAAAGCTCTTCGAACATCGGGGAAAGAGGCAGGAATTCGGGGTGCCGCCAACTCCAGAAGAGAGAGTGGGAGAACAGACATTATGACGAACTCCAAGTGGCTCCGTCGGGCGCTGCTGGGCGGTGTGGCGGTTACCGTCATGTCGACCGGCGCACAGGCCGATGAGCTGACCGCCCTGAAGGCGCAGCTCCAGGCTCTGCAGTCCCGTGTGAACCAGCTCGAAGCCCAGCCGGCTGCGTCCTCGCAGCTGCCGGAGGGTGCGAGCTTCATCACCTTCAAGCGCGGCACCGAGGCGACCGCCGACTGGAACACGGCGCGCGTCGGCGACGCGGTTCCGAACGACCGCGGCTTCACCATCGCCATCACGCCGACCGCCGACCTGCCGGCGCCGGTCCACGAGGTGACGGTCTCCGGTTACGTCAAGGGCGACGTGATCTACGACTTCAACCAGGATCTCGGCAACGCCTTCAGCTTCACCGGCATCACCGACGACCCGGACAGCGCCGAGCATATCCGTCTGCATGCCGAGCAGTCGCGCTTCCGCATCAAGTCGCGGTCCGACACCTCCATCGGCCAGATCCGCACCCTGATCGAGGGCGATTTCTGGGGCGGCGACTTCCGCCTGCGCCACGCCTGGGGCGAGTGGGACATGACGCCGAACCTGACCCTCGGTGTCGGTCGGTACTGGCGCAACTTCATGTCGCTGATCACCGGCGTCTCGACGGTCGACTTCAACGGCCCGATCGGCCTGATCGGCACGTCGCGCAACAACCAGGTTCGCCTGACCTATCATGACGGCCCGATGGAGTTCGCGGTCTCGATCGAGGACCCGACCGGCGATTCGAGCCAGGGCAACGGCAACGACCTGCTGACCGGCGTGCTCGGCACCTTCACGACCGGCTCGCCCACCACGACCATTTCGGTTGAGACCGGCGGCGCGTCGGACAACCTGCCGGACCTCAATGCCCGCTTCCAGTACTCCGCTCCGGGCGGCTGGGAGTTCCTGGTCTCCGGCATGCTGCGTAACTTCCACACCGATGGCGATCTCGGCTTCGATGGCGACAGCGCTCTCGGCTGGGCCGTCCAGGGTGCGGTGAACTTCAATCTCGGCGACATCGCCACGCTGACCACCTCGGTCATGTATGGCGACGGCATCGGCAACTACCTCTACGGTGCGAGCTACGGTGCCTATGTCGACCTCAACGGCGACATCAAGACCATCGAGGGTCTCGGCGTCTTCGCCGGCCTGTCCTTCGACGTCACCGAGGCGACGACGTTCAATGTCGGCTGGGGCTGGGCCAAGATGAACTCCGGCGACACGCGCAAGGCGGCCGATCTCTACGGCGAAGAGATGAACCGCGAGATCATGAGCGTGCATGCCAACGTCATGTGGCAGCCGGTCCGCGAGATGCGCCTGGGCTGGGAAGTCATCTGGGCCGACCGCAAGTATCGCGACGGCGGCGGCTACGATGCGGCCACCGACACGGTGCTCGACGGCTCCAACGAGCACGGCGACGCCTGGCGCGCCCAGTTCGGTGCGTGGTTCTTCTTCTGAGAACCGCTCAGACAGACAGCCTGAAATCGGCCGGTCCGGGCAACATGCCCGGGCCGGTTTTCTTTTGGAGACGCACCATCCGAAGGTCGCGCGGTCCCGTACCGAACAGCGCGGGTCACACTCGGCGATAATGCTTCCGGGAAGACGATGGCGGGGCGCCCCGCCGCCGGGTCAGGCCTGGCCGCGCAGGGCCGGCAGGCCGACGCCGGTGCTCTCGAACCCGCCGTCGGACGCGACGATCTGGCCCGTCACATAGCTCGCCTTGGGCGAGCACAGGAACACGATGACCTCCGCGATCTCGTCCTCCGATCCGTAACGGTTGAGCGGGATCGCATCGTGATAGGCCGCGATAATCTCCGGCGTGTGGACGGCCATGGCGAGCTTGGTGCGCACCGGGCCCGGACAGACGCAATTGGCCCTGATCCCGTATTCGCCGAGCTCTGCCGCCTGCTGCCGAGTGAGCTGGATCACCGCCGCCTTTGAGGTGCCGTAGGCGACACGGAGCGTGGAGGCGCGAAGCCCCGAGATCGACGCGATGTTGACGATGGAGCCCCGGGAGGCCTTCAGGGCGGGCGTCGCCGCCTGGGACATGAGGAACACACCGTCGAGATTGGTCTCCATGACCCGGCGCCAGCGCGCGAAGTCCGTCTCCTCGATGGGCCCGAAATCGGCCACACCGGCATTGTTCACCAGCGCGTCGAGCCCGCCATGGGTCCCGGCGACCTCGCCGATAGCGGCGTCCACCTCGTCGGGCTTGGAGACATCGCAGACGATGGGCAGGGCATTCTCCAGCCCGGCCGCTGCCTCCTCAAGAGCCGGCGCGTCCCGGTCGATCATCGCGACCTTCCAGCCCTCGCGCAGGAACAGCTTCGTGGTCGCAAGGCCGATTCCGCGCGCCGCGCCGGTCACCAGGGCTGTTCTGAGCGTCATCCGTCCGTCCTCTGTTGAAATGGTCCGCGACCGCGGGCCCGGGGCGCCCGTCAGGGCGCAGCATTTCCCATCAGCAATCCCATCCCGCCATCGACCCTGAGATCGACGCCGGTGATGAAGCCGGCCGCGTCGGAGGCCAGGAACAGCGCGGCCTCCGCCACGTCCCACGCCGCGCCCTGCCGCTTCATCGGCACCTGGGCGGCACGGCCCGCGCGCACCGCCTCCGCATCGGAGGAGGTCGCCACATGGGCGAGCACATGGGGCGTGTCGATCATGCCCGGAAGCACCGTGTTGGCACGCACGCCACGCGCGGCATATTCCGCCGCCACGCTGCGCGCAAGCCGCCCGAGGGCTGCCTTGGACGCCTCGTAGCCGGCATAGGGATAGGGCCCGCTGAGCTCTGCGGCAAGCGTGGAAATATAGACGATGGCCCCGCCGCCGTCGCGCTCGAGCACCGGCAGGGCGGCCTGCGTCAGGTGGAAAGCCGCATCGAGATTGACGGAGAAGACGCGCTGCCAGTCCGCGAACGGCGTGTCCTCCACCCCGCCTCTCGTGGAGATGCCGATATTGAAATGCAGGATATCGAGGCCGCCGAACGCCACCTCCGCCGCCTCGATCGCGGCCTTCGCCTCGGCTGGCACGACCATGTCGCCGACAAAGGGCTCCGCCTCGTGCCCCTCGCCGCGGATCAGCCCGACGGTCTCCATGACGGCCGCCTCGTCGCGGTCGACGGCGAGCACCCGCGCGCCCTCGCGCGCATAGAGAACGGCGGAGGCCTTGCCGTTGCCCCAGCCCGGCCCGACCGCTCCGGCGCCGATCACGGCGACCCGCTTGCCCTGGACGCGTCCGGTCATTGCATCACCATCTGCGGAAGCCTGAGCGCGATCTCCGGGAAGGCGATCACAAGACCGAGGACCAGGAGCTGGACCAGCACGAAGGGCAGCACGCCGCGATAGATGTCGCGCATGGGCAGGCTGTCGCCCGCCGCCCCCTTCAGATAGAAGAGCGCGAAGCCGAATGGCGGCGTCAGGAAGCTCGTCTGGAGGTTGAGCGAGACGAGGATCGCGAACCAGTAGATCATCTCCGCCTTGGCGACATGGTCGCCCAGATCCATCACCTCCACGATGGGGGCGAAGATCGGCAGCATGATCAGCGTGATCTCGATCCAGTCGAAGAAGAAACCCATGGCGAAGATCATCGCCATGATGGCGAACAGCAGCCCCCATTCGCCGAAGGGCAGCGCACGCGCCAGCTCCACGATGAAATGCTCGCCGCCGACCTTGCGGAAGATGTAGGAGAAGGCGGTCGCACCCACGAAGATGAAGAAGAGCATGCCGAGCGAGCGGATCGAGCCGTTCATCGAGGCCTGCAGCGTGTCCCGGTCGAGCCTGCCGCGCAGCAGGCCGAGCAGGAGCGCGGCGGCCACGCCCACGCCGGAGGCCTCCGTCGGCGTCGCGATGCCGCCGAGGATCGAGCCCAGAACGGCAACGATCATCACCAGCGGCGCGAGCACCGATTTCAGCGTCTCCAGCCACAGGCCCCTCGCCTCCTCCGCGCCGAGCGGCGGCGCCTTCGGCGCAAGCTGCGGCTGCAGGAAGGAGCGCACGACGATATAGGCCACATAGCACACCGACAGCAAAAGCCCCGGCAGGAGCGCGGCGATGAACAGGTGGCCGAGCGAGACCGACAGGAGGTCGCCCATGAAGACTAGCATCACCGACGGCGGGATGAGGATGCCGAGCGTGCCGGCGGAGGCGACGGTGCCCGCCGAGAGCCCCTTGTCGTAGCCGCGCTCGAGCATTGTGGGGACGGCGAGCATGGTGAGCATGACCACCGAGGCGCCGATGATGCCGGTGGCCGCCGCCAGGATCGTGCCCATGAGGACCACCGCCAGCGCCAGCCCGCCGGGGATCGCGCGCATGAGCCGCTGCAATGTCAGGAGCAGGTCTTCCGCGATCCGGGTCTTCTCCATGATCAGCCCCATGAAGATGAACATGGGCGCTGCGACCAGCACGGCATTGTCGATGGTGCCGGAGAAGATCCGGTTGGGGATGAGGGTCGCGTGAATGAGGCGCATGTCGCCGGTCCACACGGCGAGCAGGCCGAAGACCAGCGACACGCCCATCAGCATGATCGCCACGGGCGCGCCGGAGAACAGCGCGACGATCAGCGATACGAACATCGCGCCCGGCAGGGCTGAGGAGACGATCTCCGCCATCGCTCAGCGCTCCCAGGGGTCGCGCAGGAGATCGGGGCGCCTGAGCGCCACGACGGTCCGCATGAGGACGGAGAGCCCGCCGAGAATGGTCAGCACCGCGCCGATGGGGATCGCCGACTTGATGATCCAGCGGTCCGGCAGCCCGACGCCGCCGGGGCTGCCCTCGCCACGCACGAAGGCCCGCCAGGTGAAGTCCGTGCCGAACCACACCAGAAGCGCCATGAACGGGATCAGGAATGCCACGATGGCGAAGATCTCGATCCGGAACCGGGTCGCGGGCCGCATGTTGCTGGAGAACAGGTCGATGCGCACATGCGCGTTCTCGATATAGGCCCAGCCGAAGCACAGGACCGCAATGGCACCGTGGAGATGCCATTCCAGCTCCTGCAGCTTGAAGGACCCTGTCGCGAAGAAGCGCCGGCCGATCACGTCGTAGAGGATGACCGCCATCAGCACGACGAGCAGCCAGCCGCAGCCGCGCGCCACGATGCGGCACGGCGCGGCCATGAGGTCGGACAATCGCAACAGGGTCTTCATCGGATCAGTCGACGGGGCCGGTCGCCATGGTTACTGCAGATAGCCGATGTCGGACCACGTCTTGAAGTTCTCGCGGAACTTGGAGAGGCTCTCCCAGGCGCGCTTGAAGTCGGGATCGGCGGCGGTCTGCTCGGCGACCACCTCGTCCCACGCCTTGCGGAACGCGGCCATCATCTCGTCGTTCCACATGTGAACCTTCACGCCTTCCTTCTTCAGCGTCTCCAGCGGCTCGATCTGCTTGGCCTCTCCCTCCGCGGACGTCATGGCGACATTGGCCGCGCAGGCCGTCTTGATCACCGCACGCTGCTGCTCGCTCAGCCCGTCCCAGACATCCTGGTTGACGATGAAGGTGATGAGCGAGGTCTGCTGGTGCCAGCCCGGGAAATAGTAGTGGGAGGCGTATTCGTTCATGCCCACCGATTCGTCGATCAGCGGGAAGGAGACCTCCGCGGCGTCGATCGTGCCGAGCCGCAGGCCGGTCATCGTATCGGCCACCGGCATGGACTGCGCCTGCACGCCGAGCTTGGCCATGACCGCCGCGCCGAGGCCGAAGATGCGCATCTTGATACCCTGGAGGTCTTCCGGCTTGTTGATCTCCTTGGCGAACCAGCCGGAGGCCTCCGGCACCAGGATGGCGCAGAGCTCGGTGTGGATGTTGTAGGGCTTGGTGATGTCGGCCCAGATCTCCTTGCCGCCGCCATAGTACCACCACGCCGTATATTCGCGGATGTCGGGCCCGAAGGGGACGGCGGTGAAGATCGCCGCGGACGGGATGATGCCCTGCGCGAAGCCGGGGCTGTACCAGCCGGCATCCACCGCGCCGGTGGAGATCGCGTCCCACATCTCGTTGCCGCCGACAATGGCGCCGGGCTCGTTGAACTCGATCTTGAGTTCGCCGCCGGTCAGCTCGTCGACCTTCTCCGTGAGGCCGACGCCGCTCTCGCCCAGAAGCGGCAGGGACGAGGGATAGACGCTCTGCATCACCAGCGTCTTCGCCTCGGCGGCGCAGGTCAGCGCCAGAACGGCCGCGAGGGCCGTGCAGATCCGTTTCATCATGTTCCTCCCAATCGGTTCTTGTCGTTCAGGGCTACCGCCCGCAACACCCATTGTCCATATAATGGATAGAACGCCGATGGAAGATTAGCGACGAAAAACGGAACATGTAAGAGATAAGTTGAATTTTTTTGCGTGACGTTGGAAATTATCTGTCGCCAGACGGCAGATCGGGAGAAAACCATCCATAATATGGATACTGCGACGCAACATAGGGACGCCGAGAGCGGCGGGGCGCAGAGCGTCGACCGGGCCCTTGGGCTGTTGTCGCTGGTCGCACGCGCCGGCGGAAAGCCGGTCCCGATCGGCGCCCTGGTCGAACAAAGCGGGCTGAGCCGCCCGACCGTGCGGCGCATGCTGCTGGCGCTCATGCGAGCCGGCCTCGTCGAGCAGGACGACGTCACGCGCAGCTACGCGCTCGGGCCGGAAAGCTATGTGATCGGCCTCATGGCAAGCCGCCGGTTCAACCTGCTGGACGTGTCGATGGACAGTCTCATGGCCCTGTCGGCGGAAAGCGGCGACACGAGCTTCCTGTCGGTGCGCCGGGGCAACCAGTCGGTCTGCCTGCACCGCGAGGACGGCGCCTTTCCGATCCGGACCCAGGCGCTGCAGGCCGGCGAGCGACACCCGCTCGGCGTCGGCGCCGGCGGGATGGCGATCCTCGCCTGCCTCCCCGACGCGGAGGCCGGCGAGATCATCGCGGAGAACGCGGCCATCCTCGCCCGCGACTATCCCAACTATTCGCCGGACCTGCTGCACCGGCACATAGGCGAGACGCGCGCGCGCGGCTGGGCGCTCAATCCGGGCCTCTACCTGGCCAATTCATGGGCGGTGGGCATGGCGCTCCATGCGCCCGACGGGCAGGTCATCGGCGCCCTGTCCATCGCCGCGCTCGACAGCCGAATGCAGCCCGAGCGCCAGCGCGAGCTGGCCGCGCTCATGACACGCGAGGCCCGCGCGGTGGAGCACAAGCTCAGCCGCCGGCTGAATTTCGAGAACCCCTGCACACCATAAAGAGACGGTTCCCCGGGAGGACAGGATGCAGCATGCACAGATCGTGGGCTGGGCCCACGGCAAGTTCGGAAAGTCGGAAGCCCCCGGCCTCGAGGCGCTCATGGCGGGCGTGATCCCGGAGGCCCTGGACCATGCCGATATCGCCGCCGTCGACATAGACGGCGTGTTCGTCGGCGTCTTCAACAACGGCTTCTCCGCGCAGGCCTTCGAGGGCGCGCTTGCGGGCATGGCGCTCGACGAGCTCGCCGCCACCCCTGCGGTGCGGATGGAGAATGCCTGCGCTACGGGTTCCGCCGCCCTCTATGCCGCGATGGACTTCATCGCCGCGGGCCGCGGCGAGATCGCGCTGGTGGTCGGCGCGGAGAAGATGACCGCCGTGCCGACGGAGCGGGCCGGCGACATCATGCTGAGCGGGTCCTACCGCGCCGAGGAAGGCGATGTGGATGGCGGCTTCGCCGGCATTTTCGGGCGAATCGCGGACAGCTACTTCCAGGCCCATGGCGACCGGTCCGAAGAGCTCGCCATGATCGCGGCCAAGAACCACCGCCACGGCATGCTCAACCCCTATGCCCATCTGCACAAGGATCTCGGCACCGCGTTCTGCAACACCGTCAGCGACAGGAACCCGCTGGTGGCGGGTCCCTTGCGGCGCACGGACTGCTCGCTCATCTCCGACGGCGCCGCCGCCCTCGTCGTCGCCTCCCCCGAGGCGGCCGCCAGCATGGCGCGCGCCATCGGCTTCCGGGCGCGCAACCAGGTCAACGACGTGCTCGCCCTGTCGCGCCGCGACCCGACCGAGTTCGCCGGCGCCCGCGGCGCCTGGAGGGCGTCGCTGGAGGAGGCCGGCGTGACGCTGGACGATCTCGACCTCGTGGAGACCCATGACTGCTTCACCATCGCCGAGCTGATCGAATACGAGGCGATGGGACTCGCCGAGCGCGGCAAGGCCGGCGATATCATCCGCGACGGGGTCACGACGCGCGAGGGCCGCCTGCCCGTGAACCCGTCGGGCGGGCTGAAGTCGCGCGGCCATCCCCTCGGCGCCACCGGCGTGTCCCAGCACGTCATGGCCGCGATGCAGCTCGCGGGCGATGCCGGCGACATGCAGATCGACGACGCGGAGCTCGCCGCCGTCTTCAACATGGGCGGCGCCGCCGTCGCCAACTATGTCTCGATCATGGAGCGCGTGAAATGAGCCCGGCGACAGAAAACCGCGATACCGCCCTGCCCTGGTCGACGCGGTCGTCCAACATAGCGCATTTCCTCACGCGCAATGCGCGCCGCCTCGCCGACCGGCCCGCCATCGTGTGGGGCGACCGGCGCTGGAGCTGGCAGGAGCTCGACGCCCGCGTCTCCGCGCTCGCCGCCGCCATGCGCGCCCGGTTCGGACTGAAGCACGGCGACCGGGTCCTGGTCCAGTCGCCCAACAACAACCAGATCACCGAGATCATGCTCGCCTGCTTCCGGCTGGGGGCGGTCTGGGTTCCGTCGAACTTCCGCCAGGGGCCCGAGGAGGTCGCCTATCTGGGCGAGAAGGCGGACGTCTCGCTCGTCTTCTGCGAGGCGGGCTTCCCCGGCCATGCGGAGGCCTGCGCCAGGGCCGTCCCGGACCTCGCCGGCACGGTGTGCATCGGCGAAGGCGATTTCGGCACGTCCTACGAGGCGCTCATCGCCGATCATGCCGGAACGGACATGCCCAATGCCGATGTCGACCGCGACGATCCCTGCTGGCTGTTCTTCACCTCCGGCTCCACCGGGCGCCCCAAGGCGGTGGTGCTGACCCACGGCCAGCTCACCTTCACCATCGTCAACCATCTCAACGACCTCATGCCGGGCACGGGGGCAGACGATGTCAGCCTCGTCGTCGCCCCGCTCTC
This sequence comes from Kaustia mangrovi, assembly GCF_015482775.1. Classification (GTDB taxonomy): domain Bacteria; phylum Pseudomonadota; class Alphaproteobacteria; order Rhizobiales; family Im1; genus Kaustia; species Kaustia mangrovi. Next base: position 1,742,078 of record NZ_CP058214.1, read on the forward strand.
TCACGGGGCCGGCATGCACCAGCTCACACAGATCGCGGCGGGCGCGGCAAGCGTGCTCCTGCCCCCCGGCCGGTTCGACCCGGAGGTGGCCTGGGAGCTCGTCGCGCGCCACGGGGTGACCAACATGTTCACCGTGCCCACCATCGTGAAGATGCTGGTGGAGCACCCGGCCGTCGACGCGTTCGACCATTCGAGCCTGCGCTATGTGGTCTATGCCGGCGCGCCCATGTACCGGGAGGACCAGAAATATGCGCTCGGCAAGCTCGGCCACGTCCTCGTCCAGTATTTCGGCCTCGGCGAGGTGACCGGCGCGATCACCGTCCTGCCGCCCGGCGACCACCATGTCGAGGACGGTCCCAAGGCCCGCATCGGCACCTGCGGCATCGAGCGCACGGGCCTCCATGTCACGATCCAGGACGAGGACGGCCGCCACCTTGCCCCCTTCGAGACGGGCGAGATCTGCGTCACGGGCCCCGCCGTGTGCGCCGGCTACTACAAGGACGACGAGGCCAACGCCAAGGCGTTCCGCGACGGCTGGTTCCGCACGGGCGATCTCGGCCACATGGACCGGGAGGGCTATCTCTACATCACCGGCCGGGCCTCCGACATGTTCATCTCCGGCGGCTCCAACGTCTATCCGCGCGAGATCGAGGAGGTGATGCTCACCCATCCCGCGCTGCGCGAGGTCGCAATCATCGGCGTCCCCCACGGCAAATGGGGCGAGGTCGGCCTCGCGGTCTGCGTGACCCATCCCGGCGAGACGGTCACGCAGGCCGAGCTCGCCGCGATGCTGGAGAGCAGGCTCGCGCGCTACAAGCAGCCGCACCACTATGTCTTCCTCGACGAGATGCCGAAGACCGGTTACGGCAAGATCACCAAGAAGCTGGTGCGCGAGGAGCTTGCAGCCCGCGGCCTGCTGCCGACAGGGGAGACCGCGCCATGAGCCGTTCGCATCTCATCAGGCATCCCGGCCCGCCGACCACGCCGCGCCGCCATGTGATCCGGGGCGTCGCCCGCGAGGTCTCCGCGGAGCTGCCCGCCGGCGCCATCCTCATGGATGCGGTCGCCGCCGCCATGGAGGACATCGGCTCCGACTGCGCCGTGCTGCGCCTCGACGGTCTCGAAATGGGTCCCTACGACTATGTGATGCCTGCGGCCTCGCCCGACGAGGAGCACGCCGCATGGTACAGCGCCGTCCATTCCGGCACCGCGGCGCGTCTCGACTGCGCGACCGCCATGGTCGGCCGCCGCGACGGCGACTGGTTCCTGCACTGCCACGCCCTGTGGGATGTGGATACACCACAGCCGAAAGCCGGCCATCTCCTGCCCGACCGGGTGACGCTCGCCGCCCCGGCCCGCATCTCGGGGCTTGCCTTCGACGGCGGCTGTTTCGACGTCACCCCGGATGCGGAGACCAATTTCTCCTTCTTCCGTCCGCGCCGGACCGGACCGACGGAGGAAACGAATGCCGCCATCGTCACGCTCGCCCCGCACGAGGATCTCTCGGCCGCCATTGGCGAGCTCTCCCGCGAGCTCGGCCTTGTCGCACCGACCCTCCTCGGCATCGGCAGCCTGATCGGGGCCGATTTCACGGACGCGCCGTCCATGCCGTCGCCCATTTCGGAAGTGCTGCTTCTGGACGGCGCGGGCGTCGGGAGCGATGGCCGGCCCGACCTGCCGATGCTCTGCGTCGATCCGCAGGGCAATCTGTTCCGCGGCCATATCGCCCCGGGCGGCGCCCCGGTCTGCGTCACCTTCGAGCTGATCCTCGCCGACCTCTGAGGCGGGCGGAAACCTTGGCGGCGACGGCCGGGCAAGCGGGCAGGTGCAGGGATCTGAACTACCGGCCGGCCTCGCGATAGTGCCTGGCCATGCGCGCAAAGTGCGTGACCTGCCAGCCCACCGTCCTGAGCTGGGAGACCGCCTGGCCGTCGGCCAGGCTGCCATCCTCGCCGAACACCGGCAGGGAGGTGTTGACCACCGCGCCGAGCGGCGTCGGCCATCCCCTCAGCGCATGCGCGATGGCGCGCAGGGCCGCGAGCGTCTGGCCACCCGCCTGCCAGCCGCCCGCGCAGCAGATGCAGCCGACCGCGCACCCATCGAAATAGACCCGCTCGTCGCCGCGCAGATCCTCCGTATAGTCGAGCGCGTTCTTCAGCAGACCCGACAGCGAACCGTGATAGGCCGGCGAGGCGATGATGACGCCGTCGCATTTGCGGAACAGCGAGACGAGCCTTGCCGCCTCCGGTGTCCGGTCGGACACGCCCGGCGCATACATGGGCAGCTTGAGATCGTCGCCGGCCACGAGGGCGGTTTCCGCCCCCTCCTCGCGCGCCGCCTCCAGGCTGATCTGGAGCACGCGCTCGGTGGCCGAGCCGCGCCGGCTCGTCCCGCCTATGCCGAGGATGAAGGGCTGCCGCGAGGTCGTTTCCATGACGAACGCCGTATCGCCTATGCCAGGTTGGACACCCATCATGCCGCGCGCGCTCCCGGAACGGGCACGCCGACCTTGCCGAGATCGCCGACGCGCTTCTCCACCATGGGAAGCACCTCCTTGCCGAAACGCTCCATGGATTTGAGGACCCGATCCTGGGAGATGCCGGGAATGGCCATGAAGCAGCTCATATGGCTGGGCTGGAGCGCCTCGATATCGCGCACCAGCTTCTCCGCGACCGTCTCCGCATCGCCGATCAGCGTGTGCTCGACGATCTCCTCCAGCGGCGGCTCGTCGGCAGCCGGCGTCTCCTTGAGGAACGCCCCGTCGAGCTCGCCATAGCCCTGCCGCATCGCCATGGCGATGCGCCGGACGTAGCGCGCGCCGTCGGCCGCCCTGAGCGCCTCGTCACGGTCGTCGGTGACGAACACGTAGCGCTGCAGCGCGAAGGGCATGCTGGCCGGGTCGCCGCCGGCAAGACGATAGGTCTCCTGCACCTTGGCGCGGATCTGGCCGATGACCTCCACCGTGTTCCAGCCCGTGGTGAAGAACGGCACATAGCCGCGCTCGACCGCGCGCCGCTGGGTATCGACATCGCCCGCCATGCCGGCGATGTAGATCTCCGGGCGCTTCTGGAGCGTGCGCACGGAGAAGCTGGTCTCCGGCATCGCGATATGCTCGCCCCTGAAGGTCAGCGGGTCGCCGGCGAGATAGGCATCCACGAAGTCCAGCGTCTCCAGGAAGATCTCCCGGCCCTGCTTGAGGTCGACGCCGAACTTGTGGAACTCGTACTCCTGATACCCCGTGCCGAAACCGAGAACGATACGCCCGCCGGAGAGCTGGTCGGCCATGCCGATATCCTCCAGCATGCGGATCGGCTCGTAGAGCGGCACGACGAACACCGCCGGGCCGAGCTTGATCCGGCTCGTCTGCCCGGCCATGTAGGTCGCCATGGTGAGTGGCGAGGGGCACAGGCAGTAATTGGAGAAGTGATGCTCGGCGAACCAGGCGGTCTCGAAGCCGAGCTCCTCCACGAGCCGGACCTGGTCGGCGGTCTCCGCATAGATCTCGCGCGGCGTCCTGGAGCGATCGCGCTGGGTCATGAGGCAAAACAGACCGAAATGCATGATGGAAACTCCCTTTCGCGTCAGAATCCGACGATTGTCTCGCCGCCATTGGGGCTGATGGCCTGGCCGGTGATGAAGTCCGCCTGTCCGGACGCCAGGAAGGCCACCGCATAGGCGATCTCCTCCGGTTGCGCCCAGCGCCCGAGCGGCACGCGCTTCTCCTTCTCGCGGATCTTGTCCCAGCCTTGCACCTTCACCGGCATCTCGGTGACGACGCCGCCGGGGCAGACCGCGTTGACATGGATGTTCCAGGACGCGAGCTCCTTCGCCCACGCCTTGGTGAGCCCGAGAAGCGCCGTCTTGGCCGCGCAGTAATGAGAGGCCGTCTCGTGGCCGTTCATGCCCCATATGGAGGAGATGTTGACGATCTTGCCGGACCGGCGCTCCTTCATGACGGGAATGACGGCCTGCCCGCAGAAGAACGAGCCCTTGACGTGAATATCGAACATGCGCTGGTAGCGCGCCTCGTCGATCTCCTCGATCGCGGCGTGCTCGCCGATGCCGGCATTGTTGACGAGAATGTCGACCGGGCCGAGGGTCGTGCCGATCTCGGCGACCAAGTCGGCCATGGCGCGCGGATCGTCGACGCTGGCGTGGGACACCATGGCCCGCCGGCCCAGCCCGCGCACGGCGTCGGCCGTCTCGCCCGCCTCGTCCTCAAGGACGTCGTGGACCACGATGTCGGCCCCGCGCCTGGCCATGAGCAGCGCATGGGCCCGCCCCATACCGCGGCCGGAGCCGGTGATCCAGGCCACCTTGCCGTCCAGTCCGATCGGATCGCTTGGCATCGTCCCTCCCTCCTCAGTAGCCGACAATGGTCTCGCCCCCATTGGGGCTGAGCACCTGTCCGGTGACGAAATCGGCCTCGGGCGACGCCAGATAGGCCACGGCGTAAGACATTTCGACGGGCTCGCAATAGCGCTTCAGCGGCACCTTCTCCTCCTTCGCCTTGAGGATCTCCGTATTGTCGAGCTTGACCGGCCCGCCGGAGCGCACGCCGCCCGGCGCGACGGCGTTGACGTGGATGTTCCAGGGCGCGAGCTCCTTGGCCCATGCCTTGGTGAAACCGAGCAGCGCGGCCTTGGCGGCGCAGTAATGCGGCGCGACCGGCGCGCCCGCCATGCCCCAGATGGAGGAGATGTTCACGATCTTGCCGTAGCGCCTCTCCTTCATGGCCGGCAGGACGGCCTGTGTGCAGAAGAACGAGCCGCGCACATGGACGTCGAACATCCGGCCGAAGTCCTCCTCGGTGATCTCCTCCGTCTGCGCGCGCTGTCCGAAGCCCGCATTGTTGACGAGGATGTCGATGCCCCCCAGCGTGACCGCCGCCTCGCCGACCATGGCCCTGACCGCCGCGACATCGGCCATGTCGACCACGCCGACATGGGCGCGGCGCCCCTTGGCGAGGACCAGCTCGGCCGTCTCGTGCGCGGCATCCTCGCGGATATCGGAGACGACGATATCGGCGCCACGCTCGGCCATGAGCAGCGCATGGGCCCGTCCCATGCCGTCGCCCGAACCGGTGATCAGGGCAATCTTGTTATCCAGCACTCCCATCTGCTCCTACTCCTTGGGGATCAGCAACGTATCCGCGGCAGGCCAGGTCAGGGTGACCGGCCGGCCCACATCGAACAGTTCCACCTGGCGCTGGGAGGCCAGCCGGACCGTGACCGAGCGCGCCTCGTCCAGCTTCACGCGATAGCGCACCGTGCCGGCCGTATAGACGGCGTCGGCGACCGTTCCGCCGATCCGGTTGGAGCACGCGACCTCGCCGGTCAGCGTCCCCTCCGCGATGGCGATGGATTCCGGGCGCACGCAGATGACGTGGCTGCCGCCCCCGACCGCGCCGGCGCCGGGCGGTGCGGCCGCCTTGAGCGCCACGTCGCCCCCGATATCGACGCGCGCCAACCCGTCGCCCGCCGGCGAGGCGGCATCCACCTCGAACAGGTTGGCATCGCCGAGGAAGCTCGCCACGAAGGCGTTGCGCGGGTGCTCGTAGAGCTCGCGCGGACGGCCATGCTGGATGATGCGCCCGCCATTCATGATGGCGATGCGGTCGGACATGGTCGCCGCCTCGTCCTGATCGTGGGTGACATAGAGGATCGTGGCGCGGATCTGGCGGTGGAACGCCTTGATCTCGAACTGCATCTCCTCGCGCAGGTTCTTGTCGAGCGCGCCCAGCGGCTCGTCCATCAGCAGGATCCGGGGGTCGTAGACGGCGGCGCGGGCAAGCGCCACACGCTGCTGCTGGCCACCGGAGAGCTGACCGATGGCGCGCTTGCCCATATCCGGCAGGCGCACCGTCGCCAGCATGCGCTCGACCCGCTCGCGCACATCCCGCGCGGCCATCTTGCGCAGCCTCAGGGGGAAGGCGACATTGTCGAACACCGACATGTGCGGGAACAGCGCATAGTTCTGGAACACCATCCCGATATTGCGCCGGAAGGGCGGCATGGAGACGACGTCGTCGCCATCGATCTCGATATGGCCGCCCGTCGGGGGAATGAAGCCCGCCACCGCACCGAGCAGCGTGGACTTGCCGGACCCGCTCGGCCCGATCAGCGAGAAGAACTCGCCGGGCTCGATCTCGATGGAGGTGGGTTCGAGCGCCGTCACGTCGCCATAGCGCTTGGCGACGTCGCGCAGGACGAGGCGCGCACCGTGGTCAGCCATGGGCGCCTCCCGTGCGCCGAGCCGCCGACCATTGCAGCAGGGCCACAACCGCCAGCATCACCAGCGTGAAGGCGAAGACGAGCGTGGCGACCGCCGCGATGGTGGGGGTCAGGAAATCGGAGAGCTGTTCCCAGATCAGCCGCGGCAGCGTCCGCGTCGAGGCGCCGGTGAGGAACAGCGAGAGCATCAGCTCATCGAAGGAGGTGGCGAAGGCGAGGATGCCGCCCACGATCACGCCAATTCGTATCATCGGAAACGTCACCTTCCAGAAGGTCTGCCAGAGATTGGCCCCGAGCGTCATGGCGGCGAGCTCAAGCGCGCCGGAATAGCCCGTCAGCGAGGCCGAGACAGTGATGAAGACAAGGGGAAACCCGATCGCGGTATGGCCGATGATCGCCGCGAAATGGCTGCGCAGCAGGCCGAGATCCAGCATGACCGGATAGAGCCCGATGGCGAGGATCACATGCGGCATCATCATCGGCGCCACGACGATGGCGGAGGCCATGCCGGCCCAGGAGAACCCGCCGCGCGTCACCGTGATGGCCGCCAGCGTGCCGAGCACCATGGAGAGGACCGCGGTCGGCACGCCGATCAGCAGGCTGTTGATCACCGCGTCGAGCCAGGCGGAGTTCTCCGCCATGCGGTGATACCATTTGAGCGACCAGCTCTCCGGCGGAAAGGAGAGATAGTTCTGCCCGCTGAACGAGAGCGGCACGACCACGAAGGCCGGCAGGATGAGATAGAGGAGGATCAGGCCTGCAAGGCCGGCAAGCGCCACCCGCGCGATCCTGTATGCTGCGCTTTCCATGGGTCACGCCCCCTTCGCGAAGCCGCCGGCAGCGCCGCCGGTGACGCGCACATAGAGCGCATAGATCACCAGCGTGATGACGAGCAGCAGGGTCGCCAGCGACGAGGCGAGCCCCCAGTCGAAGAACACATTCGCCTGCTGCTCGATCAGCACCGCCGCCATGAGGTGCTTCGGGCCGCCGAGCAGGGCGGGCGTGATGAAGAAGCCGAGCGACAGCATGAACACCACCGCCGAGCCCGCGCTGATGCCGGGCACGGAGAGCGGCAGGAACACTTTCGCGAAGGCGATCAGCGGGTTGGCGCCCATCACCTCCGCGGCACGGATCAGCGAGCGGTCGATGGCGCGCATATTGGCCACTAGCGGCAGGATCATGAACGGCAGCATGATATGCACCATGCCGACATTGACCGCGAGCGTCCCGGGGATGAAGCGGAACGGCTCGTCGGCCACGCCAAGCGCCACGAAGGCGTCGTTCAGTACGCCCTTTCGCTGGAAGACGACCATCCAGGAGTAAGACCGGATCACCGCACTGGTCCACAGCGGGATAATGACGAAGGCCGCCATGACCTGGAGCCGCGTGCCGCGTGCCGACGACATCACATAGGCCACCGGATAGGCGATCACGAGACAGAGCAGCGTGACGATCAGCGTCGTCTCCACGGTGTTGTAGAGCACATGGACATAGAGGCTGCTCTCGGTGATGCGCGCATAATTCTGAAACCCCGGCACCGGGTCCGTGAAGCCGCGCGCGACCACCAGGACAAGCGGCCAGAAGAAGAACAGGGCGAGGAACAGGGCGGGCGGCACGATCAGCCAGCGATAGCCGGTCGTCGCCGTCCATGCTCCGGGCCTGTTGTCTCTGTTTCTCGACAGCAACGCTCAACACTCCCCTCGTGCCGGCGAGGCCTTCCGCCCCGCCGGCCTCACTGCCCGCCCCCGGATCCCGCATGGCGGGGAACCGGGGGAGCGCCATTGCCCGCGCCGTGCCCCGCACAGCGCGGGCCGCGGCTTCAGCTCAACAGCCATTCGTTGAAGCGCTCGGAGACCTTCTGTCCATTGTCGACCCAATAGTCGAGGTCGAGCAGGATGCCCTTGTCGTAGTTCTGCGGCGAGGACGGGAGCGCCTCCTTCGTCCTGTCGTCGAGCAGGGCAAAGGCCTCCTTGTTCACCGGCCCGTAGGGGATCTCGCGCGAATAGTCGGCCTGGGCCTTGGGAGACAGGCAGAAATTGATGAGCTCCATGGCCTCCTTCGCATTCGGCGCGCCCTTCGGCACCGCCCAGGCATCGTTGACGAAGACCGCCTGGTCGAAGGTGAAGTCGACAGGCGCCCCGTCGAGCTTGGGCTGATGCACGCGCCCGTTCCAGATCGCACCGACATCGACCTCGCCGTCCAGAAGGAGCTGGGCGCCCTGCGCCCCGCGCTCCCACCAGACCAGCTTGTCCCTGATCTTGCCGAGGCTCTTCAGGCCGCGCTCGACATCGAGCGGATAGAGCTCGTCCATGGCGACGCCATCCGCCAGAAGCGCGGCCTCGAGCGTCTGATAGGGTCGCTTCCACAGGCCGATGCGGCCGTCATAGGCCCACATCTCCGCCCAGTTCTGCGGCGGGTTCGCGGTCACGTTCTCCGTGTTCCAGGCCACGTGATAGGCCGCGACATCGGTGAGCACGAGGTCCTTGCGCGCCGCGCCGGCGATCAGGTTCGTCTTGTCGACGACGGAGTAGTCGATCGGCTCCAGCATGCCCTCGCGTCCGAGCAGCAGGAGCTGCTCCGGCGGCGCCTGGACCACGTCCCATTCCACCTGCCCCTGCTCGACCATCGCCTTGAGCTTGGCCAGCGGATTGGACGTGGTGACAATCTCGATATCCGTCTTTTCGGTGAACGGCGTGAAGATTGATTTCTTGTACGCATTCTCAAGCTTGCCCCCGCCGGTGGCGACGACGAGCTGGCTGGCCTTGGCCGAGACGCCCCTTGAGGACAGAAGCGCAAGCGACGCCGCCCCGCCAGCCAGTCCCAGAGCCTGACGCCGGGTCCACCCCGGCCTGCCGATTGGTTTCAACTTCGACATGATCTCACCTCCCTTGGCTCAAACGCGTTGACACATCACCCCGGTCCCGGGCTCATCTCATCCCGAGACCCCCGTTGACCATGACGGTTTCGCCCGTCATGAAGCGATTGCCGGGCGAGGCGAGAAACACGATCACCTCGGCAATATCGTCCGGCGCCCCCACCCGGCCGAGCGGAATGGTCTTGCCGCGCTCGGCAAGATCGTAGCGTTCCACGATGCGCTCCGTGGCCGTCGGGCCGGGGGCGACGCCGTTCACCAATATCCCGTGGCAAGCCAGATCCGCGGCCACCGAGCGGGTCAGGCTCACGACCGCAGCCTTCGCCGCGGCGTAATGGAACATGCCGGGCCTCGGCACGAACGCGGCGTTCGAGGCCACATTGACGATCCGCCCTCCTCCGCCGTCGATCATCGCGCTGCAGAGATGTTTCATGGCGAGCCAGACCGACTTGGCGTTCGCGTCGAAGACGAGATCCCACTCCCCGACATCGGCCTCGCGAAAGGTGGAATAGCGCCACGTTCCGGCATTGTTGACGAGCACATCGAGCCGGCCGCCGAGCCCGGCGACCGTCTCGCCAAGGCCCGCCACCTGCTCCTCCCTGGAGAGGTCGCACGCCACAGCCTGCGCGCGGACGCCGGCATTGCGGGCCTGGCGCGCGGTGGCCTCCACCGCCTCGCCGTCGAGATCGGGCAGCACGAGATCTGCGCCCTCGCCCGCGAGCATCAGCGCGACCTCGCGGCCGATGCCGCGCCCCGCGCCCGTCACCATCGCCACCTGCCCGTCAAACGCGCGCACCGCCATGGCCCGCCTCACACCATGACCGTGCCGCCATTGGCGATCACGGTCTCGCCGACGACATACCGGTTGGCGGGCGAGGCGAGGAACAGGATGACCTCGCCGATATCCTGGGGCTCCGCGGCATGGCCGACCGGAATGGCCTTGGCGCGCTCGGCGAACCAGTCCTGCTGGCGCGCGATCTCCGTCGCGATGGCACCGGGGCTCACCGCGTTGACCAGGACCTGTTGCGGGGCCAGCTCGGCCGCCAGCGATTTCGTGAGGCTGACCACCGCCGCCTTGGCAGCCGCGTAATGGGGAAGGTTCGGCTTGGCGCGGTGGGCGTCCGTCGAGGCGACGTTGACGATGCGCCCGTAGCCGCGCTCCACCATCAGGCCCATCAGGGCGCGCGATGTCAGGAAGGGGACGGTGACATTGGTCCGGAAGGTCCAGTCCCAGTCCGTCAGTGTGATCTCGTGGGCGCGCCCGAAGCGCCAGCCCCCGGCATTGTTGACGAGAATGTCGAGCCGGCCGCCATGCGCCGTGGCTATGGTCTCGCGCAGTCCGGCAAGCTCGTCCTCGTCGGCCAGGTCGATGCCGATGCCGGTGGCCTTCAGGCCGCGTCCGCGCAAGCCTTCCGCATTGGCCTCGGCCGCGGCACCGTCCAGATCGAGCAGCAGGACGTGCGCTCCGCGCTCCGCCAGCATCGCTGCCACGGCCTGCCCCAGCCCCCGCGCCGCGCCTGTTACCGCCGCAACCTGATCCTCGAAGCTTCCGGTCATCCGTTTCGCCTCCCTCCCACGAAACATCGGAATGTTATAACACGACGATGCACCGATTGTATCACTATGTCAAATCTTGAATCGTTTGTTGCAAAACGGTGCGAAGCCGTCTACCGTTCGCGCCTAGGTTGGTTGACAGCACCAGAACGGTTCTCTCGAGGAAGATCCTGCGCATGCACGACGCAAAGCCAGCACGGCCCGCACCGGTCGGATCCGCCGAATCCCACGTCTTTCACCGTTTCCCGAAGGTGACGATGCCGAGGGCCGTCTCCGGCGAGGGCGTGTACATCGTCGACGACGGCGGCAAGCGCTATATCGACGCCTCGGGCGGGGCGGCGGTGAGCTGCCTCGGCCACAGCCATCCCGGCCCGATACGGGCCGTGCAGGAGCAGGTGGAACGCCTTGCCTTCGCCCATACGAGCTTCTTCACCAGCGATGCCGTGGAGGAGCTCGCCGACCTCCTCGTGGAGGGCGCGCCGGGCGATCTCGACAGGGTCTATCTGGTGTCCGGCGGGTCGGAGGCCGTGGAGACGGCCCTCAAGCTCGCCCGGCAATATTGCGTGGAGATCGGCCAGCCGCAGCGCCACCGGGTCATATCGCGGCGGCAGAGCTATCACGGCAACACGCTCGGCGCGCTCGGCGCGGGCGGCAATGCGTGGCGGCGCGCCACCTACGAACCCCTGCTCGCACCGGGCACCCATATCGCGCCCTGCTACGCCTATCGCGACCGCCGCGACGACGAGACCGAGTTCGAATACGGCCAGAGGGTGGCCGACGAGCTCGAGCAAGCCATCCTCCAGGCCGGCCCGGAGACAGTGATGTGCTTCCTCGCCGAGACGGTCGCCGGCGCAACCCTCGGCGCGGTGCCGGCCGTGGAGGGCTATTTCCGCCGCATCCGCGAGATCTGCGACCGCTACGGCGTGCTGCTCATCCTAGACGAGGTGATGGCCGGCATGGGGCGTACCGGCACGCTCTATGCCTGCGAGCAGGAGGGCGTGGCACCCGATCTCGTCTGCATCGCCAAGGGCCTCGGCGCCGGCTACCAACCGGTCGGCGCGGTCGTGGCGAGCCGGCGGATCTATGACGGCATCGTCTCCGGCTCCGGCTTCTTCCAGCACGGCCACACCTATAGCGGCCACGTCACCGCCTGCGCCGCCGCCGTGGCGGTCCAGCGCGCGATCCGCGAGGAGAACCTTCTGGAGAATGTCCGCTGCCAGGGCGACTATCTCGCCACGCGGCTCACCGAGCGCTTCGGCAATCACCGCCACGTCGGCAACATTCGCGGGCGCGGGCTCTTCATGGGGCTCGAGCTCGTTGCCGACCGCGCCAGCAAGGAGCCGTTCGACCCCTCCTTCAGGGTCGCCGCCCGGCTCAAGGCGGCCGCGCTCGAGCACGGCCTCATCTGCTATCCGATGGGCGGCGTCCTCGACGGACAGCGGGGCGACCACGCCCTGCTCGCCCCACCCTTCATCGTCACCGAGAACCAGGTCGACGAGATCGTGGACAAGCTCGACGCCTCGCTCGCCTCGGTCCTGTCCGACATATCCTGAGGGTCAGTCCCGCCCGTCGACATAGACGCCGAAGCTGTCGAGCTGCAGCTCGCTCCTGGCAATCTCCGCCATGGTCTCGTCGCCGCTTTCCGACACCAGCAGCGCGACGAGCGCCTGGGCCACGGCGAAGCCTGGCAGGATGGTCGGAAACAGCGACGGCGTGGCGTTCGACACAACGATGCCGACCTCCGCCGGCCCGATCACCGGCGCGACCCGGCTGTCGCTCACCGCGACGATCCGTGCGCCGCGCCCGCGCGCGAATTTCACCGCCTTCACCGTGTCCCGCGCATAGGGCTGATAGGAGAAGGCGATCAGGACGTCGTTGCTGTCGACATTGCGCAGCTCGTCGGCGAAGGTGCCGCCGACGCCGGTCAGCAGCACCGTCTTGTTCATGAACATCCGGCAGACATAGTGGAAGTAGAACGCGATGGGGAACAGGCTGCGCAGGCCGAGAATGTAGACCCGGCGCGCGCCCGAGATCAGCGCGCAGGCCTTGTTGAGCTGCTCCAGGGCGTCGGCGTCGAATGTGGCGCGCAGATTGTCCTGTTCCTGCGCGACCATGTTCTCCACCAGCGTCGCGCTGGCCGAGCCGCGCGGCTGCCGGCGCAGCGTCTGCGCCCTGCCCGACCATGACGAGGACGAACCGCGCGCCATGAGCCAGTCCCGGAACCGGTCGCGGAACGGATCGTAGCTGTCGAAGCCGAGCTGGCGGGCGAGCCTCAGCATGGTGCTGGGATGCACCTTGGCGCTCTCGGCCGCCGAGCGCATGGAGTTGAGCGCGATCGTCTCCGGATTGTCGATCACGAAGCGGGCGGCCTGGCGCAATTGCGGGCTGAGACCGGAAAAACGCTGCTCGATGAGGCTTATGATCTCGCTGTCGTTCATAGCGCCCAGATATTACACGAGTCCCCGGCCCGGGCGAGACCGCAACATGCCTGCATCGCCGCTTCGGGACCGTTTTCCAGAGACTTGTCCGCAAACTGCCGCGTCGGCCTAGCCGGCCGGGCGGTCGCCATACACCTCGGCACGGCATTCCTCCTCGCGGCCGCGCACGACGCGGCGGCCGGCGAGGTCTCCGCGCGTTTCCGTGACGACGGTGCACTGGCCCTCGGGCTCGGTGTCGGTGTGGAAATAGATGACCACCCAGTCCCTGATCCGGCCGAGCTCGTGGGCAAGCCGCGTATTGGAGTAGAGCGCGGTGAACTCCCAGGCGTCGCGCCGCGTATGGAGGATCGGCAGCCAGGCCTCGCCCGACGGGTTGAAGCGCTTCGGCGCGATGAGCTGGAGACGGCCGTCTTGCGCCTTCCGCCGGTACTCGTCGTCGACATCGAGAATCAGGGCGACGGAGGGGCGCATGCCGGGCTGAGGGCGCGCTCGAACCCTCAGCCGCCCGAGCCTCTGGGCGAGCTCGGCATCGAGCATCCTCAGGCGCCGGTCGCCCATGCCGGCCACGCCCGCCGCCCGGCCGTCGTGAATGGCGGTCTCCAGCGCCTCCAGGCTGTCCAGATGAAGCTCCTCGTGGAGCCGGCGGGCAAGCTCCGGGCCGATGCCCGGCAGGGTCCGGAACAGGTTTTCCGGATCGAGCTGCCCGCGCACGCGGTCGAGCTGGGGCCAGCGCCCCGTGGTCAGCATCTGAGCGATCGCGGCGGCGATGGAGGGGCCGATGCCCGGAAGCGCCATCAGCGCCTCCCGCCCCCCGTCCGCGAAGAGGCCGGCCACCGGGTGCTCCAGATGATCGAGCAGGTCGGCGGCACGGCGATAGGCGCCGACGCGGAAGCCGTCGGCCTCCTGCTGCTCGAGCACGTCGGCATAGTCGCGCAGCCGGCCGGCGATGGCCGCATTGCCGCCGCCCGCCTCATCCGGCGCGCCCATCACCCCGGGTCTCGGGCTGCGGTCGGCCATCGTCATCGCATGGCATGCTTGCCCATGAGCTTCACCGTACTGGCCTGCGGGCCCTTCTCGCCCATTTCCTCCGCGAAGGTCACGCGGGTTCCGGGCCCGAGCGCGGCCATGTCGGCGTTCAGAAGGCTGTTGCGGTGGAAATAAATCTCGCGGCCATCCGCCGTCTCCAGGAAGCCATGATCGCCCGACGGCGCGAGCCTCGCCACCGTCGCGACCGGCGACTGCTCGTGGGTCTTGACCTTGCCCTGCAGCTTGCGGACATGGTCCTGGAGTTGCCGCCGCGCCCGCCTGAAGGCGTCGCTGATGGCGAAGCGCACATCGGCATGGCGTTCGTCGACCTTCGGCGTCCGGCTGGTATTGACCTCGCGCCCGTCCGGCAGCGAGAGATGGATATTGACCTCGTAGAGACCGCCCGAGCGCTGATGTTCCCCGGGCCCCTTCAGGACCACGCGGCAGGCGGTGATGCGCCCGAACCGCGTCTCCAGCTCGCCGACATGTTCCTCGATGAAGTCCTGCAGCGTCAGGCCGGGGCTCATGCCCTGATAGGCGATCTCGACCGGGGTCTCCATATCCATCCTCCGTTATTGTCCGGGAAGGCCCTTGAAGGGCTTGGTGTCTTGTACCGCGCGGAGGGCGGACCCGGCCTTGATACGGATCAAACGGGCCGCGCAACCGGACCCGGATGGCTGGTCGCCGCCTCAGCTCCCGCCATGCCCTTTCCGTGGCCGGAGCAAGGCCATGTCGTCGCCGGCATCGTCCGGCCGGTCGACGATCTCGGCGTCGTCGCGGTCGATCCGGTCGCGCAGCCTGTGCAGGCCCTGCTTGGCCGCCCGGACCTGCCGGACAATGGCCTCGAGATAGGCGCGGTCCGCCGGATTGTCGCTGTTGCGCAACTCGTGGCGCAGGACTTCGAGATAGCAGTCTGCGGCCTGGAGGCTGTTGGCAAGCTCATGGAGAACAGGTCGAAGCGGCTTCATGACGGTCTCGCGGACCCGACGTCGCAGCCTCACCCCTTCTCCGGTGAGCCTTGTCGGCATCGGGGCAATGGCGGGCCAAGCCCACCCATGGCAAAGGGAAAGTATGACTCCAACTGCACGCCCGGATCAATAAAGCCCGTTCACGACGATGGTTCGACGGGTCGCGCCGATTGATCCATGTCATGGCCGCGGGACAGCGCGGCGGCTCACGATGGGGCGTGAGCTGCCCGGGCGCTCCATCACGCGGAGCGTGACGCCGGAAGCGGGCTCTGCCCTGCCCATCCGGCCCGGCAGCCGGGATGAGGAGCAGGCACGATGAACAAGTTGCAGCCCCTGGCGCTCGGTGCCGCATTCGGCATTCTGGGCGCCATCTACATGTTCTTTCTCGGCATCACGGCGATGTTCGGATGGGGCACCCCCATCGTGGAGGCCATCGCCTCCTTCTATATCGGCTACGGCGCGTCGCTCGGCGGAGCGATCATCGGAGCGGTCTGGGCGTTTGTCGATTGCTTCATCGCGGGCTTCCTGACCGCCTGGCTCTATAACCGGTTCGTCCGGCCGTAGCGGCCCGGACGGAGCCGTTGCCGGGACGATCGGGCGGGCCGCCCCCTAGAATGTGAGGAGCCACTTGCCGTTGGGATACTTGCACAGCGGTGCGGTGTAGGGGTTGCCCTGTCCGGTCAGGAACTCGTGGGTGATCACCGCGCAGCGCATGCCGTCGCGCTCGAAGGTCTTCTTCAGGACAGCCTCGCCGCTGCGCCCGGTCTTGTCGAGCTGCCATTTGCTTGTCGCACCCACCTTGTAGGTCTCCAGCACCTGGCGAATGCTCTGTCGGATCAGGGCGATCTCGTCCTTCGACAGGGCGTTGCTGCCCCGCCCGAACGGGCTGTTGAGCTGGGCCGACGCCGGAACCGCACTGCCCGCCGACAGGACCGCGATACAGGCGGCAAGGAGGACTCTGGAGAGGGTAGACATGGGCCGTCAAGCTCCCTGATCTGCGGCTGGCGTTCATCGCTTTCGCCCGCCACTATGCCCCACTCCGTTTTGCAAGGTAAACCGGCTTTCGTGCCATGGATGACCGACGCCATATTGCTCGGTCTGCGTCTTACCCTCTATGAATAGGCTTCCCACCGCGAGCAACTCCAAAGCGAAACGAATGCTGGAACGATGATCCGCTACCCGAGCCCCCGAATATCCGCGCTTGTCCCGTCTGTGCTGGTCGCCCTCTTCGTGCTCGTGGCGGCCACCTGCCAGGCCGGCGCGCAGGACAGCCAGCCATCGTCGCCGGAAGCGACGCCGGAACGCGTCACCGTCGGCGTGAGGCTCAGCGCACCCTTCGTGATAGCAGAGGGCGACGGCTTCACCGGGCTGTCCGTGGAGCTCTGGGAGGACCTCGCCTCGCGCCTTGGTCTTCAATGGGATTACAGGACCTACGATACGGCACGCGCCCTTGTCGATGCGACCGCCGCGGGCGAGGTGGATGTCGCGGTGACCAATCTGACGGTCACGGAGAGGCGGGCCCAGCGTGTCGACTTCACCCAGCCCTGGTTCGACGGGGGCCTGCGCATCCTCACGCGCGCCGACCAGGGCAGCAGTTTCCGGGACGTGATCGCCGGCCTGCGCGACAGCGGCTACCTCAGGGCCTATGCCTGGATCGGCTTCGTCATTCTCGCCGCCACCTTGGGCATGACCATCTTCTACCGCCGGTTCGACAGCGACTTCCCGGCCCGATGGCGCGACGGGCTCGCGGAGAGCTTCTACAACGTCATGGTCGTCGTGACATCCGGCAAGATGGCCATGAGCAAGAACCTGTTCGGATGGATCGGCCGCATCTTCCAGGGCATCTGGCTGCTCGCCGGCGTGGCCCTGATCGCCTATGTCACCTCGACCGTCACCAGCGTGATGACCGCGCTCGCCATCACCAGCCAGATCAACAGCGTCGACGACCTGCCCGGCAAGACGGTCGGCGTCCTGGACGGCAGCGTCGGCGAGGATTATGCCGAGGAGGCCGGGCTGAGGATCCTGGCCTTCCCGGATCTCGAAAACGCCGCCGATGCGCTGCTCGACGGCACGGTCGTCGCCGTCATCGCCGATACCGCAGTCCTCGAATATTATGCCAAGACGCATGCGGACCAGCCGCTCGAGGTCGTCGGGCGCATCTTCGAGCCGAGCAAATACGCCTTCGCCACGACGCGCAATGACGGCCTGCGCCGCCCGCTCACCATCGAGATCCTGAAAGCCCACGAAGCCGACGAAATCGAGGCGCTGAGGATCAAGTATTTCGGCGAGGGATCGTGACGAGGCAAGCCTGCCCCCGCCGCCCATGGCGGCATCGTCGGCCGGCGTGGCCGGGGGATAGCGCGCCGGATAACCAGATCGGACTTGGATTGTCAGTGCACTGTGTTAGCGTTTGCCTTGCCGGCCAAGGGGCATGGCGTGCGGACCGGACGTTCGGGCGCATGCAGGGCTGGCGGATCGACCAACCGGGGAGTTCACAATCATGACCTTGTTTCGGACCCTGGCGGTGTTCGCCGCCGCATTGGTGGTGGGGGCCGTCGGTCTCTCGTCGACCGGCCATGCGCGTGTTCCCGGCAGCTATCAGCAGACCTGCCGCGACATCCGCATCGTCAATGTCGGATCCTCCGACGCGCAGCTCATCGCGCAATGCCGCAAGCGCAACGGCAAATGGAACAAGTCCAGCATCGCCTACAAGCGCTGCAGGAGCGACATCTACAATGACAACGGCAAGCTGCGCTGCGACGAGCGAGGCAAGCCGCTGCCGCGGGGAAGCTGGCAGGAAACCTGCCGCGACGCCGACATTCGCGGCAACACCCTCACCGCGCGCTGCAGGACGCGCAGCGGCGACATGCGCAAGACCAGCATCAACTATCGCCAGTGCCGCAGCGAGATCTACAATGACGATGGCCATCTGCGCTGCAAGGGTGCCGGGAGGATGCCCGGCGGAAGCTGGAAGGAGACCTGCCGCAATGCCCGCCTCGACGGCAACAAGCTTCATGCGGTCTGCCAGAAGCGCGACGGAAGCTGGAGAAAGACGGATATCAAGTACAACAAGTGCAAGAATGACCGGGTCATGAACGACAATGGCCATCTGAAGTGCGGCTGAGGAACCGGGTCGTCTGATCCCGGCAACCCGCACGGACGGCACCGGGGCCGGCGGTCGCGGCGTATCGCGCGCCAGCAGCCGCCGGCCACCCCGGCGCGGATGTTGCGGGACAACGCCCCGCCAAATGGAAGGATGCAAGCATGAGACGGCTTCGCCCACACCGGAACCTGTTCCTCGCAGCCATCGCGGTCGCGGCGCTCGCGGCATTGACGGCCTCCGGCGCGGTCCGGGCGGACGCCCAGGGAACCAAGCCGTTCACGCTGACCGTCCTCACCTACAACGTCAACGACCTGCCCTGGCCGCTGCGCAAGAACTCGGAGCCGCAGCTTGCCTATATCGGCAAGGACCTCGCCAGGCGCCGCGCCGCCGGCGACGGACCGGACGTCGTGTTCCTGCAGGAGGCCTTCACCTCGCGCAGCCGCAAGCTGATTGAGGCGGCCGGATATCCTTATGTGTTCAAGGGCCCCGGCCGGCGCAGCACCAGCGGCAAGGGTGTCGGCGCGAAGGCGAAGGAGCCGATCAGGATGCGCACCGAGCAGACCGGCATGAATACGAGGAAATTCGTCAATTCCGGCCTCTATGTGCTCAGCCGGTACCCGTTCGTCGCGCGCGACAGCGAGCTGTTCGGCTCCGATTGCTCGGGCAATGACTGCCTGGCCAACAAGTCCGTCATCCATGTGCGTATCGCGCTGCCCGAGCCCTATACGCCCTTCGACCTCGTGACCTCGCACATGGATTCCAACATCCGCTCCGAAGCCCCCGAGGAGAAGCGGCTGCAGGCCCATCATGCCCAGACCGACAAGCTCGTGGCCTTCGTCGACGAGACGGTCCGCCCGCGCTCCGGCATCCTTGCCGGCGACCTGAACATCAAGGTCGCCCCGCGCTATATCTATTTCTCCGAGCATCTCGGCGGCATCAATGCGGGCGAGCTGTGCTTCAACACCGCCAAGTCCTGCACGCTGGGGCCGAACGCCACCGAAAAGTCCCTCTGGAAGAAGACGAACGACCACCAGTTCATCATCGAGGGCAACAACTACAAGATCACGCCCATCCGCATGATGCGCAATTACGACGAGAAGCCCCAGGGACGCGAGCTCTCCGACCATCTGGGCTTCGAGGCGACCTACAGCCTCATGCCGATCCAGGCGCCGCGCGGGAACGAATAGTGCGCCGCCGCGTCATCCGCCCTTGATGGCAACTTGCGTGGCGGACATTTTCGCGGTTGGACTCATTCGGCAAACCACGGATAACGGTCTCGGCGCGGCAACGCCCTTGGGGGGAAAATGCCAGGTTTCCTAACGCTCTCGATCCTGAGCCGCTATGTCTCGTTCGGACTCTGCATCGTACTTGCGGCCATGTTCGTCCCGCTCGGGGGCAGCATCCCGTCTATGCAGCGCTCGCGACCGTCTTCGGCCTCCTGTCGGTCCTGGGCGTCCACGACCTCGTCCAGACCCGGCATGCGGTCACCCGGAACTATCCGGTCGTCGGGCACATCCGTTTCCTGATCGAACGGTTCCGCCCGGAGCTGCGCCAGTATCTCTTCGAGACCGACTTCGAGAAGCTGCCCTTCTCGCGTATCCAGCGCTCGCTCGTCTATGCGCGGGCGAAGTCGGAACCGGACCAGCGCCCCTTCGGCACGCTCGCCGACACCTACGAGAACGGCTACGAGTTCATCTGCCACTCCACGGCGCCGATCGCCATGGGGGATCCGGCGGGCTTCCGCACGACGATCGGCAACGACCAGACGGCCCAGCCCTATTCGGGCTCGGTGCTCAATATCTCCGCAATGAGCTTCGGCGCGCTCAGCGCCAACGCGATCCTTTCCCTGAACAAGGGTGCGAAGCTGGGCGGCTTCGCCCAGGACACCGGCGAAGGCAGCATCAGCCCCTATCACCGGCGCAATGGCGGCGACCTCGTCTGGCAGATCGCCAGCGGCTATTTCGGATGCCGCAACGAGGACGGATCCTTCTCCGCGGAGCGCTTCGCGGCCCAGGCGGTCGACCCGCAGGTCAAGATGATCGAGGTGAAGCTCAGCCAGGGCGCCAAGCCGGGCCATGGCGGCATCCTGCCCGCGCGCAAGATCAGCCCCGAGATCGCGGCGACGCGCGGCATTTCCATGGGCGCCGATTGCGTGTCTCCGCCGTTCCACAGGAGCTTTCGCACGCCGCTGGAGATGGTCGCCTTCCTCGCCGAGTTGCGCCGCCTGTCCGGTGGCAAGCCGGTCGGCTTCAAGCTCGCCCTCGGCCAGCCCTGGGAGTTCATGGCCATCGTCAAGGCCATGCGCGAGACGGGGATCGTGCCGGACTTCGTCGTGGTGGACGGTTCGGAGGGCGGCACCGGGTCCGCGCCGCTCGAACTGACCGACCATGTCGGCGTGCCGATGCGCGAGGCGCTGCTCTTCGTCCACAACACGCTCGTCGGCACGGGGCTGCGCGGAAAGATCCGGATCGGCGTCAGCGGAAAGGTCATCTCCGCCTTCGACATCGCCTGCGTGCTCGGCATGGGCGCAGACTGGGTCAATTGCGCACGCGGCTTCATGTTCGCGATCGGCTGCATCCAGTCCCAGAGCTGCCACACGAACAAGTGCCCGACCGGGGTGGCGACGCAGGATCCCCTGCGCCAGCGCGCGCTGGACGTGACCGACAAGGCCCAGCGCGTGGCGAGCTTCCACCGCAACACGCTCAACGCGCTCGCCGAACTCCTGGCCTGCGCCGGGCTGGAACACCCCGGCGAGTTGCGCCCCCATCACCTCGTCCGGCGGGTCAGCTCCAGCGAGATCCGTCTGTTCTCCGAGCTGCTCACCTATCTGGAAGACGGCGAGCTGCTGGACGAGACCATCCGCCACCCCTTCTACAGGGCGATGTGGCGCGCCGCCCGCCCCGACAGCTTCGCCCGCGCCGACTGACCGGCCCGCCGGGGCACCGCTCCGGAACAGGCCACCCTCGCGCCGCGGGTCAAAGGTACCCCTAGATCAGGCCCTGCTCGCTCAGGAAGTTGCCGGCGACCTCCTCTATGGTCTTCTTGTCCACGTCCACCGACGCGTTCAGCTTGCGCATGGTGTCGTCGTCCAGCTTGGCCGACAGGCCGTTCAGCACCTCCGCGAGCTCGGGATTGGCGTCGAGCGTTTCCTTGCGGATGACGGGCGTGATGGCATAGGCCGGGAAGAAGCCCCGGTCGTCCTCGAGCGTCACGAAGTCGAAGGCGGCGATGCGCCCGTCGGTGGCGAAGACCAGCCCGACATCGACCTGGTTCTCCTTGAGCGCCTGATAGGTCAGACCGCTCTCCATCGCTTTCAGGAGGCTGCGCGGATAGCGGAAGTCATAGGTCTTCTGCAGGCCGCGCAGGCCATCCTCGCGGTGCGGAAATTCCGCGTTCACGGCGAAGGAGAGCTCCTCGCCGGCCTCCAGCTTGGCCTTCAGGTCGCTGATCGAGGCGATGCCCTTCTCCTCCGCCTCGCTCCTGTTCATCGCGAGCGCGTAGGTGTTGTTGGCCTTCGACGGGTTCAGCCAGACGAGGCCCTTCTCTGCGTCGAGTTCCTTGACCTTCTCGTAGGTCTCCTCCGGCGAGAGGCGCTCCTTGACCTTGTTGTAAACGACGAGCGAGGTGCCGGTATATTCCCAGTAGACGTCGACCTGGCCGTTTTCCTGGGCCTGGCGCAGCACGGTGGAGCCGAGGCCGTCGCGCTTGTCGACGTCGTAGCCCTTGGCGGCGAGAAGCTGCTCGGTCATCTCCGCGAGCAGGAGCTGTTCGGTGAAGTTCTTGCCTCCGACCGTGATGGTCTCGGCCGTGGCGGCGGTCGCCGTGCCGAGGGCCAGCGCGGCCACGAGGGTTACGGTGCGTGCGATTGACTTGAACATGGTGTCTTTCCTCTTTTCCGTTTCGGGAGGTGTCTCCCGTCGATCTAGCGCTGCGGATTGACGCCGCGCGGGATGGCCCAGTACTGGATCTGGGCGATGGCGAAATCGGTCGCGATCGCGAGTGCCGCGGTCGGCACGGCGCCGGCCAGCATCATGCCGAACTCGTTGAGGGCGATCCCGGTGAAGATCAGCTCGCCCAGGCCCCCGCCACCGATCAGGAAGGCGAGCGGCACGGTGCCCACATTGATGGTGAGCGCGGTGCGGATGCCGGCGAAGATCACATAGAGCGCATTGGGCAGCTCGACGCGCAGCAGCATGGTGCGCGGCGACATGCCCATGCCGTTCGCCGCCTCCTTCATATGGGCGGGCACCGCCTTCAGCCCGGCATAGGTGTTGCGCACGATGGGCAGAAGCGAGGCGATGAACAGGCCGAAGATTGCCGGAACGGCGCCGATGCCGAGCAGGCTCATGGACAGGGCGAGGATCGCCAGCGTCGGGATCGTCGTACCGATATTGAACACCTGCATGACGGTTTCGGCGAAGCGCGCCATGGACGGGCGCGACAGCCAGATGCCGATGGCGATGCCGGCCACGATGGCAAGGCCGCCCGAAATCGCGACCAGCCTCATGTGCTGCACGGCCAGATATTCGATATCGGGCCAGTAATACACGAACTCGTCGATCAGCCCGGTCGCCGATACCAGGATGCCGAATCCGAAGGCGGCCAGGAGCCCGATCCAGCCGAGGACCCGGTTGCCCACACTCTCGCGGGCGCTTGCAGCGGCGGCCATCACGACGCCTCCTCTGCCTGCGCCACCGGGGTTCCCGGCGGCGGCACGTTCGGATCGGGCAGCTCGCTCCTGTCGGTATAGGTCGCGCCCAGGTGATGCGTGATCTGGCGCTGGGTGATGTAGCCGCGGAACCGGCCATCGTCGTCCACGCAGGCGAGCCAGGTCACGTTGTGGGTGAACATCTCCGAGACGGCCGTGCGCAGGTCGGCATCTATACTGACCGTCTTCGGATAGCCCGCCCAATGCTCCTTCACGGCGCCGCTGGCGTCCTTCACGTCGTTATAGTGCACATAGCCGCGCGGACGCCCGCGCGGTCCGACGACGACGGCGTTCTGGTGCTCGTGGTCCTCCATGAGCTTGACCGCCTTCCTGATGTCGTCCTCGGGCACGATCTTCGGCGGTTCGGCATCCATCGCCTCATAGACCCTGACGAGCCTGAGCCGCTTCAGCGTGCGGTCGCCGCCGACGAAATCGGCGATGAACTCGTTGATCGGATGGGCGAGGACGTTATCGGGCGTGTCGTACTGGATCAGCCGTCCGGCGCGGAAAATGGCGATGCGGTCGCCCATCTTCACCGCCTCGTCGATATCGTGGCTGACGAACATGATGGTCTTGCGCATCTCCTGCTGGAGCTTCAGGAACTCGTCCTGGATGACCTCCCGGTTGATCGGGTCGATGGCGCCGAACGGCTCGTCCATCAGCATGACCGGCGGGTCGGCGGCGAGCGCGCGGGCCACCCCGACGCGCTGCTGCTGGCCGCCGGACAGTTCCTTCGGGTAGCGCTTGAGGAAGATGGAGGGATCGAGCGCGACCATCTCCAGGAGCTCCGCGGCGCGGGCGCGCGATTTCTTCTTCTCCCAGCCCAGCAGGTCCGGCACGACGGCGATGTTCTCCTCCACCGTCATGTTGGGGAACAGGCCGATCTGCTGGATGACGTAACCGATATTGCGGCGCAGCTCGATCTCGTTGACGCCGTCGGTATCCTCGCCGTCGATGAGGATCTTGCCGCTCGTCTTCGGGATGATCCGGTTGATCATCTTGAGCGTGGTGGTCTTGCCGCAGCCGGAGGGGCCGAGCAGGA
The DNA here is from genome assembly GCF_015482775.1 of Kaustia mangrovi. GTDB lineage: Bacteria > Pseudomonadota > Alphaproteobacteria > Rhizobiales > Im1 > Kaustia > Kaustia mangrovi. The sequence continues at coordinate 1,766,022 of NZ_CP058214.1, forward strand.
TCGCCGTCTCGCCGGCCGGCACCTCCAGATTGACGTGATCGACCGCGGTGACCGGCTCGCCGCCGGCGTCGAAGATCTTGGTGAGGTTCTTCAGCGTAATCATCGTGTCATCCCCCTCAGCGGGTCCCGGCGGGCGTCAGGCGGCGCTGCACCCAGTAAAGGAAATAGTCGGCGGCGATGGCGAGCAGGCTGACCGCGAGCGCGCCGGTGATGAGCTGGCGCGGATCGGTCTGCGAGATGCCGCGGCTGATCAGCGTGCCGAGCCCGCCCGCGCCGATATAGGCGGCAATCGCGGTGATCCCGATATTCATCACCACCGCCGTCCTCACGCCCGCCATGATCACCGGGATGGCGAGCGGGATCTCCACGCGCCACAGCCGCTGGACCGGCTTCATGCCCATGCCGCGAGCGGCCTCGCGCAGCGCCGGATCGACATTGTTGATGGCGGTATAGGTGTTGCGGATGATCGGGAGCTGCGAATAGAGCAGCACCGCGATCACCGCCGGCAGATAGCCGATGCCGTGCCCGATGAGCGACAGGACCGGAATCATGATGCCGAACAGCGCGATCGAGGGCACCGTGACGATGATGCTCGCAATGTAGAGCACGATATCGGCGGCGGACCTGTTCTGGGTGATCGCGATGCCGATGGGCACGCCGGTCAGGACCGCAAGCCCGACGGCCACCGCGACGATGGAGATGTGCTCCATCGTCAACTCGCCGATGACGCCGAGATTGCTCGTAATGAACGCAATCGTTTCCAAGGCCACCCTCCCCTTCGGTCGTGCCGCCGCCAGCCCCTCTCCCCCGGGTGGCGACGGAACGGTGTTCCAGTTCTCAAACCGCGGCCGCGAACCCCTCGTGCCGCTCGGCCGCCTCCAGCAGGAGATCGCGGACCATGCGGACCGGCTCGGTCAGCACCGGCGCGACCGAATGCATCTCCACCACCACGGCGCCGAGCGTGGGCATGCCGTCCTCCGGCCCCAGCACGCGGCAGCCCTCGGGCAGCGCACGCTCCGTCTTCACGGCGACGCCAAGCCCGGTCTGCACGGCGATGTTCGTGCTTGTCGGATTGGCGCTGGTGAAGGCGATGCGCCAGCGCCGCCCGGCGCGGTTCAATGCGGCAATCGCCGTCGCGCGATAGACGCATCCATCCGGATTGACGGCCAGCGGAATGACGTCGCTGTCGCTCGGGGCGAAATCCTTCGCAGCCACCCAGCACAGGGCCTCCTGCCCGATCACCGTTCCGCCATTGCTGTTGGGATGGCGGATCGTGATGGCGATATCGAGAAGCCCGTCATGGACGCGCTCGACGAGTTCTGGGCTCTCGTCGCAGACGACCGCGAGCCGCGCATCCGGATATCGCGCCGTGAAGATCGGCAGCACGAACGGCAGATAGACGACCGCCTGCTCGTCGGTCATGCCGACACGCACCTCCTGCATCTCCGCCGACTTCACGATCGCCTCCTCCGCCTCGCCATTGAGGCGCAGGATCCGCTGGGCGTAGGGGACGAGGATGGCCCCCGCCTCCGTGAGCGCGACGGAGCGGCTCGTACGGTCGAACAGGCTGACGCCGATGCGCTCCTCCAGCCTCTTGATCTGCAGGCTGACCGCAGACTGGGTGAGGTTGAGCTGCTTGCCGGCGGCGCTGAAGCCGCCGAGCTCGGCAACGGCCAGAAATGTCCTGAGTAGATCGGAGTCCATCCCGGTCATGCCTCGATCGTTAATCTATTTCGAAACATCATCGATACTATGGCACATCGTCGTTTCACTTATCAATGGACGCCTTGTAGGGTCGCGCGGACTGACATCATGACTGTCCCCAACCACACTGATCCCTGCGACCTGAATCGGGAGCGACCCCCATGTCCATATCCGCCAAAGCCCTTCCGGAAACCGCCCTGCCGCTCGGCGAGGTCGTCGATCTCGACCGCTACCCGATCGACCGTCTCGACACCCCTGAGGCCATGGCGCTCGTCGCGCGCTGCCGTGCCCAGCTCAACGACGATGGCTGTGTCGTCCTCGACGGCTTCATCCGGCCCGACGCGCTGGAGCGGCTCGAGGCGGAGACGGGGCATCTGGGGCCCCACGCCCATTACAACTCGACCGTCACCAACATCTACAACAGCGACGGCGACCCCTCCCTGCCGGAGGACCATCCGGTCAACATCTTCAACGAGCGCACCAACGGCTTCGTCGCCGGCGACATGATCCCGGACGGCACGCTGATCCGCTCGCTTTACGAGAACCGGGCCTTCCAGGCGTTCATCGCCGCCGCGATGGAGGAGCCGGAGCTTCACGAATATGCCGACCCGCTGGCCGGCCTCGTGGTCAACTGCCTCAAGCCCGGCTGCCAGCATCCCTGGCACTACGACTCCAACGACTTCATCGTGACCATGATGACCAGGGCCCCCGAAGCCGGCGGCACCTTCGAGTACTGCCCGCAGATCCGCGAGGCGGGCAACGAGAACATCGAGGCGGTGAACGCCGTTCTCGCCGGCGACCGGGCGCCCGTGCGCGCCCTCGACCTGAAGCCCGGCGACCTGCAGATCTTCTATGGCCGCCTGTCGCTCCACCGCGTCGCCAGGGTGGAGGGCGAGCGCGACCGTCACACCGTGATCTTCGGCTATGCCCGCGAGCCCGGCTTCATCGGCCGCGCCGCGCGCACCCGCAAGCTCTTCGGCCGCGTCGCGCCGATCCACGAGCGCGAAGAGCGCAACGGGCTTAAGCGCACCGACACGCTGCAGGACTGAGGGCCGGTGTACCGCCGGCGGCGGAGCGTTTCCTGGACGGACAATCTCGACGGGGTCGTCATGGCCATTACGGACTTTCTGCGCGAAACCGGTTTCGGGAACATTCCCGAGACCGTCACCCGGCAGTCCCGGCTGTGGTTCCTCGACCTTGTCGGCGTCGCCGCCGCCGGCAGCCGGACGCCGCTCTCCGGCCTGATCCGCGATCACGCATGCGCCCATTTCGCCGCCGGCGGCCGCGGCGCGCGGATCCTGTTCGACGGGCGTACCGTGAGCCCGTCCGGCGCCGCGCTGGCCGGCGGCATGACCATCGACGCGCTCGACGCCCATGACGGGCACCGGCTGACCAAGGGCCATGCCGGCTGCGGCGCGCTGCCCGCCGTGCTCGCCTATATGGATGCCGAGGACATCGCGGACGGGCGCGAACTCCTGATCGGCCTGATCCTCGGCTACGAGATCGGCACGCGCGCCGGGATCGCGCTCCACCGCCTGGCCCGCGACTACCACACTTCCGGCGCCTGGATCGCCGTCGCCACGGCGGCCATCGGCGTGCGCATGCTGGGTCTCGGCGGGCCGGCGGCGCGCCATGCCATCGGCATCGGCGAGTATCACGGACCGCGCAGCCCGATGATGCGCTGCATCGACCATCCGACCATGGTCAAGGACGGGTCCGGCTGGGGCGCGATGGCGGGCGTGTCGGCGGCCTACCTCGCACAGGACGGCTTCACCGGGGCGCCCGCGACGCTCGTGGACTCGCCGGACACCGCCGATCTGTGGCGGGATCTCGGACAGCGCTGGCGCGTACTCGAACAATATTACAAGCCCTTTCCCGTCTGCCGATGGGCCCAGCCGGCCATCGAGGCGGCACTGGCGCTGAAGGCCGGCCACGGCGTCGCGGCGGACGACATCGCACGGATCGAGGTGGAGAGCTTCGACGAAGCCGTCCGGCTCGCCACACGCCGCCCGCAGACCACCGAGGAAGCCCAGTATTCGCTGCCCTTCCCCGTCGCCGCGGCGGCGGTGCGCGGCCGTCTGGGGATCGACGAGGTCGCCGGCGACGCGCTTGGCGACCCCGGGATCCGGCGTCTGAGCGAGACGATGGCGCTGACCGCCGATCCGGCGCTCTCCGCCCGCTTCCCGGAGCGGCGCATCGCACGTGTGCGGTTCCTGCTGCGCAATGGATCCATCCTCTCGAGCGGCGACACGGAGGCCTTCGGAGACCCGGAGCGGCCGGCAACGGCCAACCGGATACGCGACAAGTTCGAGACCTATGCCGAACCGGTGCTCGGTGCCGAACGGACACGAACGATCGCCCGATCCATCGAGACCATCGGCACGGACACTCCCGGCCAAGAGCCGATCCTCGGGCGGCTCCTTGCATCCCCGCCCGACGGCCTGAGCGCACGCCTGCCGCGGTGAACCGGTCCGGCCCGCCGCGCGCGCCCGCCATCCGGACCGGACATGATCGCCGATCCTCAACCGACCCGGGCCTCCTGGCGCTGCGGGGCGGCGAGGCGCACGATCTCGCGCAGGATTCGCGCGAAGCTCTCGCGCGCCCGGCCGACCGTGTGGCGCGCCCGGAGATAGCCATGCACGAGCCCCTGCTCCTCGTGCCAGTCCGCCTGCCCGCCGGCCGCCAGGATCCCGTCGCGATAGGCCTCCCCGTCCGACGAGAGCGGGTCGCACTGGGCGGTGAACACGGCCGTGGGCGCCACGCCGGAGAGGTCCGGCTCGGCCAGGGGCGTGTATCGCGGATCGCCGGAGACATCCCGGCCATCCGTCCTGACGGCGTTGTAGAACGCGACATCGCGTGCGGTGAGAAGCGGCGCGTCGGCATGGGTCACATAGGAGCCGGCGGTCATGTCCCCGCCGAGACTTGGATAGATCAGCACCTGGCCGGCCGGCGCGCGCCGATGGTTCCGCACCCCGTGGGCAAGGCATGCGGCGAGCATTCCGCCGGCGGATTCCCCGACGAGGACGATGGGGCCCCGGACGGTCTCGGCCAGCCATTCGAAGGCTGCCACGGCGTCGTCCAGCGAGGCGGTATCCTTGTGTTCGGGTGCCAGTCGATAGTCGACCGAGACCGTCTCGCATCCGGTTCCCGCGCAGATTTCCGCGCAGATATCGTCATGGCTGTCGAGCCCGCCCAGCATAAAGCCGCCGCCGTGGAAATAGAGCACTGCGGCGTCCCCGGGCGCATCCGCCCGGTAGGTACGGATCGGGATCGACCGTCGGTCCGCCGGGATCGCGTCCGTCCGCACGGTCACACCGTCCGGACGGCCGGCGGAGAAGGCGCGGCACATCTTGTCGTAGATCGCGCGGCTCCTGGCAATCGGGAGCAGATGCGCATCCGGCGGATAGAAGGCATTCGTGTGCTCGACGAACGCCTGTGTCTCGGCGTCGAGGAGCGTACGGTAATCCGTCATATGCGCATTGCCTCCCATTGGGTGCCGCCGCTTCAGAGGAGACCCTGCTCCTTCAGGAAGGTCTCCGCGACCGCGTCGATGGTCTTCTTGTGGACGTCCACCTCGCCGTTGAGGCGCTGCATGGTGGCGTCGTCGAACTTGCCCGACAGCGTCTCGAGGATGTCCTTGAGCTCCGGATTGGCCTTGAGCGTCTCCTCCCGGACGACCGGCACGAGCGCATAATTCGGGAAGAAATTCTTGTCGTCCTCAAGCAGGGTGAGGTTCATCGACGCGATCCGCCCGTCGGTGGCGCCCACGGTCGACACGTCCACATCGCCATTGGCGAGCGCGGGATAGACGAGCCCGATCTCCATCGGCCGGATGTTCGCGCGGCCCGCCTTGAAGTCATAGACCTTCTCCAGCCCGATCAGCCCGTCCTCGCGCCTCGGGAACTCCGCCGTCGCCCCCATGACCACCGGCGTGCCGTCGCGATAGGCGGCCGCGAGGTCGGAAATCGTCTCCATGCCGTCCGTCTTGGGACTGTCCTGCCGGATCGCGAGGGCATAGGTGTTGTTCGCCCTGGAGGGAGCGAGCCAGACGAGCCCCTTCTCCGCGTCGAGCTCCTTGACCGTCTCGTAGGTCTCCTCCGGCGAGAGCTGCTCCTTGACCTTGTTGTAGACGACGAGCGAGGTGCCGGTGTATTCCCAGTAGATATCGATCTGCCCGTTCTCCTGCGCCTTGCGCAGCACGGTGGAGCCGAGGCCGTCGTTCTTCTCGACGTCGTATCCCTTCGCCTCCAGCAATTGTCTGGTCATCTCCGCGACAAGGAACTGCTCGGTGAAGTCCTTGCCGCCGACCGTGATGGTTTCGGCAACGGTCGAGCCGGCCCCGAGAGCGAGCGCGATTGTGACGGCGACAAGCCGTGCGACTGGTTTGAACATGGTCTCCATCCCTTCCGTCTTTCGGGAGGCACCCGTGTGTGGACGGGCGCCACCCGACCGCCCCCTCGCTAAAGTCCCGCGTAGAGTCCTGGCGCGGTCTCGTAGTCGAAGCGCAGGGGCACCGATCCCTCGAGCCTCCACGCCTCGACCGTCTCGCCGGCCATCAGCCTGCACGCGCCCTCGGTATCGGTGACGGCGCCGCCGTAAAGCCGGTTGGCCATGTTGAGGATCGCCGTCTGGTGCATGGCGTGGCTGCCGCTGCCGCAGGCATCCTTGACGAGAACGACCCTGAAGCCGAGATCGACGGCCTGCTTGGCCGTCGCCTGGATGCAGGCCTCCGTCCACACGCCCGCAACGAACAGCCATTCGATACCGTCGGCGCGCAGCTTGCGCTCCAGCGCGCCCCCGTCGAACGCGCTGGCATCGGACTTGGTGAAGACGGTGTCGCCATCGACAGGCCCCACTTCCGCGCAGATATCCGACAGCGGGCTGCCCTTCTCGCTGAAGGCCGACGTGCCGTCCGGCATGGCCGGATGCAGCGGCCGCGACGCCCGCACGATATCGTCGACGATATAGGCCGAATGGATCACCGGGATGCCGACCCCCGCGCCGTCCGCTGCAACCGGGCGACATTGGCGAGGAGCCGGTCGAACCCCGCCACGAGATATCTCGGATCCTGCCGATGCTCCTCCTGGAGGTCGACGAAGAGCGACGCGGCGCACCCGGGGTCAATCGCAAAAGTCCGCCGCATTCACACCTCGCTGCCCAAGAGCTCGTCCTCATAGGGGAACCGGGAGATCAGCTCCGTCCCCTTGTCCGTGATCAGGATCTCGTCCTCGAGCTTGACGCCCTGACGTCCGCCCTTCTCGCCGATATAGCTCTCCACGCTCACCACCATGCCGGGGAGGAGGCGGCCGTCGCGCCCATAGGTCTCGTAGTCGATCGCATGGGCGATGAACGGCGTCTCGCCATGCATGCCGACGCCGTGCATGACGGAGGTGTAGCGCTGCTCGACGAACCGCTCGGGATCGTCCAGGCCTTCTCCGCGACCTCGCGGAACTCCATGCCGGGCTTCACGATGGCGATATTGTGCTGGACCTGGTCGTAGGCCATCCGATAGAGCGCCTTCTGCTCGTCGCTCGCCCTGCCCGGCCCGCAGCGGAATGTGCGGGAGAAATCGGAATAATAGCCGTAGCAGCCGATCGTGTCGGTATCGAGCGCGACCAGCTCGCCGGGCCTGACCTTGCGGCCGCCGGCCTCGTTGAACCAGGGGTTCGTGCGCTGGCCGGAGGAGAGCAGGCGCGTCTCGATGAACTCGCCGCCCTGGCGGATCACCTCGTGATACATGATGGCGAAGAGCTCGTTCTCCGAGATGCCCGGCCGGATCGCCTCGCGCACCGCCGCGACCGCGGCTTCCGCCCCGGCCATGCTGGACTGCAGGCACCGGATCTCCTCCGGCGTCTTGACCGCGCGCACGGCGAGGATCTCGCCCTGGCAGTCCCTGACCTCGCAGCCCCGCTTCTGGAGCGCCACGGCGTGCAGATGCTGGCAGCGGTCGAGGCCGATCTTCATCGAGCCGCCGCCATGGGTCTTGAGAAGATCCGCGATCTCGTCGGCGAAGGGGCCTGCGGTCTCGTCGTCGCGGCCGGAGACCGACGACCAGACGAGCTTTGAGGGCCGCGCCTCGTCCACCGTGTCGAGCGCCATCGTCACATGATAGCTCTGGGGATACTCGAACAGGATGATCGGCCCCTTAGCGGGGACGAAGAAATAGCGCGTCGAGTTGCGCAGGAAATAGCCGAACATGTTGCGCGAGCCGGTCGCGTAGCGCTGGTTATAGGGGTCGAACAGCACGACCGCGCCATATCCGGCCTCGCCCATCCAGTCGCGCAGCCGCTTCAGGCGGCCCGTCCTGAGCGCGTCGGTGTCGATATAGGACGGTTCCGTGTCCGACAGCCACATTCCGCCCGACGGATCGGCGAGATCGGGATGCCTCATCCGCTCGGAGAAATCGACGTCGTCCACCTTGTCGGGATCGAAAACAACTATACTCATCTGGCCCTCTCCATATCGCAGAAGAGTGACCCATTTGCTCACTCGATAATGTTCATGATTCCGCATATTTCATGCGCAAAACCGCACAACACGCAACATGCCGGCGCGGCAGGCCCATGGCAGGCCCCATGGTCCTGCTCGCCTCATGCCGCATCCGGGCCCTCGCTCCCGGCGATTCTGCCCGGCGCCCGGGCCGCGCGCCGGTGCCCCGTCCGGGATCTCCTGGCCTCGCTCGGCGTGTGGCCGAACCGGTCCTTGAAGGCGCGCGAGAAGCTCGATGCGCTCTCGAAGCCGCAGGACAGGGCGATCTCGGCGATCCGGAGCGTGGAATGCATCAGGAGATCGGTCGCGCGACGAAGCCGCAAGGCCCGGTAATAGGCGCTGGGCACGGTCCTGAGCTCCTGCCGGAAGGCCCGCTCCAGCTTGTCGTCCGACACGCCGAGCCGCCTGGCGAGCGCGGACATGCTCACGCGGTCCTCCACCTCGTCCTCCATGATGGCCACCGCCGACAGCACCAGCTCGTCGCGGATGCCCGTCCGCAGGCGCAGGGGCATCATCTTCCTGTCCACGCTCGCCCTCAGCGGGCTGTGCACATACCACTCCGCCACCCCCGCCGCGAGCGCGGCACCGTAGTCGCCGGCAATCATCTCCAGCATCATGTCGAGGCTCGCGACCCCGCCGGCGGAGGTGAACCGCTTCCGGTCGATGACATAGAGGTCGCGGCGCATGTCGAGCTCGGGGAAGGCTTCCGCGAAGGCCGACTGGCTCGACCAGTGCAGCGTGCAGGCATGGCCGTCGAGCAGCCCGGCCCGGGCGAGGAAGAACGCCGCGTCCGCGACCGCGCCGATGGAGGCGCCGGCCCTGAGGCTCTTCCTGATCCACACCAGCGCGTCGCCCGCGACGAGGTGGTCGGCGTCGCCGCCCGAACACACCACGATGCGGTCGACGGCGGGAGCGGTGCGCGCGGAATGGTCGGGCGCAAAGTCGACGCCGTTCGACGCGGCGACCCTGCCATCGCCCACTCCCACCGTGATCCAGGAATAGCAGGGCTTGCCGGCGAGCACATTCGCGGCCCTGAGGGGTTCGACGACGGAGCTGAACGCCATCATCGGAAAGCCCGGAAAGACGAGGATCGCGAAGCTGATGCCCGCGTCCGGATCCGGATGTGGAGATGTGTCCGCCATATCGAGCGACCCGGTGCCGAGTGATCGTGACCGGTATTGGCACGACATTTTCGCCGCCGGCGCAACCCCCCGGACGCGGAGGGCGGCCCCGGCGGGCCGGTCGTCAATAGGCGACGGTGAAGCGCGCTCCGCGATGGCGCGGCCGTTCGGCCTCGTCGAGCAGCGCGACGGCGAAATCCTCCATCGAGATGCGCGAGCGGCCGTCGCCATCGAGCAGTATCTCGTCGCCGCCGAGACGGTAGCGGCCCGTGCGGTCCCCCGGCTCCAGCAGCGCGGGCGGACTCAGATAGGTCCAATCCGCCCCGGTCTCCTTCCGGCACGCCTCGAACTGCGCGCAACAGGCAAGCGCGATATCCCGCCAGGCCGCGCCGACATAGCGCGGATCGTCCACCGCCAGCCCACCCGTATCGGGCACGCGCAGGCTGGCCGCACCGCCAACCAGAAGCAGGCGGACACCCGTTCGGGCAGCACCCGCCAGCAGCGCCTCGGCCATGGTCACGAGCGTACCCTCCTGGCCCGCCGGCGGACGCGTGGCCCCAATCGCCAGATCCCGGCCGGCGCTCAGCTCCGCGACATCGTCGGCGCGCGCCGCATCGCCGGAGCGGGTCTCCACGCCGGCCGGCAGATCGGCAAGCCGCGCGGGATCGCGTCCCACGGCGGTCACCTCGTGGCCCCGCTCGACCGCTTCCGCCACCACACGGCGGCCAACGTTCCCGGTTGCACCGAAGACAGTGATACGCATGGCTTGTCCTCCTCTTGAGTCCGTTTGAGGCTGTTGTCGCAAAGGGATTGGGGATGGTGTCACGACGAGGCCGCACACCGGCGCGGCGCGGCCGGCGTCGCAGGCGGATCCACGGGCCGGCGTAGCAGGAGTGCGATCGCCAGCACGACCATCAGGCTGCCAGGTACCCACTGCCAGCCCATGCGCTCAGGCTCGCCGACGACCACCAGAACCACCGAGACGAAGGGCACCAGATAGGTGTAGGCCGTGACCGCGCCCGGCGTCAGCGCCCCGGTGCCCCGCTGCATGAGCCAATAGGTGACACCGCTGGAAAATACGCCGAGATAGGCCACCAGCAGGATATCGGAGACGGTCATGGCGGCCAGCGCCCGCGGCGCCTCCGCGGCCAGCCCCATCAGGCCGACCAGCACGGCTCCGACGACCAGGCTCCAGAAGGTGCGCACGCCTGCCCCGTCCGGCAGCCAGCCACGCGCCAGCCCCCATTTGGTCAGTACGGGGTAGAGGGCGGAGCCGAGGCAGCCGAGGAAGAACGCGGTCTCCCCGGCACCGAGCTGCAGGCCGCCGGCCTGGCCGGCTTTCCCCGCCCAGGCGAGCGCCAGCGCGCCGCCCGCGCCCAACGCCAGAATGGCAAGCAGCCCGCCCGCACGCCGTTCCACGCCGAACAGCCGGCCGAGCCCGTAGGCCAGCAGCGGCACGCTGACATAGAGCGTCGACATGGACAGCGCCGTGGCCCGGTGGGCGGCCCAGAACATGGCACCGAAGAAACCGGCCGTGCACAGCCCCATGAGCACATAGAGTACCAGCCCCTGCCGGCTCGGCCGGAAGGCGGGCGCCCGGCGCACCAGCGGCCAGAGCGCCAGCGACGCGATGGTGAACCGCATCGCGGTCAGCAAGAGCGGCGGCAGGCCCTCGCTCATGAGCCCCACCGCCGGGAAGGAGAGCCCCACGATCAACGCCCACAGCAGCATTCCGGTGTGGGCGCTTCCCACAGTCTGCCTCGCCTCCGACATCGTCATCCCGCGCCTCCTCCTGGCCCGTGCGCCGCGAATGGCGCGACCGTGACCTCGAACCTAATTGGCGGCACTTCAGGTTATAATCCGCCTTTCAGTGGCGAAACTATTCACTGTCAGTGAACTAACGCCGCGTGAAGGCGGGAAACAGCGGCCGCCAGAACGGCTGGGCCAGCTCCCGGTCCACATCCTCACGCGTCAGGCCCATATCGGCCAGGACGTGGTCGCCGAGACCGGCCTGGAGCGTGAGGGCTGAACGCCAGTGGCGCGGCCACCCTGGACCTGCCCGCCGCTGCCCGCCGCAACCGGCAGGTCGCGCGGCCATTCTCCACAGGCGATCGTTTGCCCATGGGTCTGTAATATGCGAACCGGATGCAGGACTATTCACTTTGGGTGAACGGCAATGGATCGCCTGACCGCGCTGACCGTCTTCCGCCACGTGGTGGAGCTGAAGAGCTTCGCCGCCGCCGCGCGGCATATGCGCCTGTCGCCGGCGGCCGTCAGCAAGAATATCGGCGAGCTGGAGGCCCATCTGGGCGTGCGGCTGCTCAACCGCACGACCCGGCGCATGAGCCTGACGGAGGCCGGCACGCTCTATTACGACCAGATCGTGCGCGTCCTGGACGAGCTGGAGGAGGCCGACAGCTCGCTCGGGCCCCTGCAACGCAGGCCGACCGGCCTGTTGCGGGTCAGCGCGCCGATGACGCTGACGCTCGTCTGCCTGTCTCCCGCCCTGCCGAAATTCCTCGCCCGCCATCCCGAGCTCAGCCTCGATCTCCGGATGGACGACCGGCGGGTCGATATCGTCGAGGAAGGCTTCGATGTCGCCATCCGCGCAAGCGACCGGCTGGAGGATTCCAGCCTGATCGCACGCAGGCTCATGACCATGCCGCACGTTGTCTGCGGCGCGCCGTCCTATTTCGAGCGATCCGGGGCGCCCGCGTCGCCGGAGAGCCTCGAGGATCACACCTGCATACAGTTCACACTGTCCGGCCATGTCGACGAATGGACATTCGAGAAGGCGGGGCGCTCGGTGCGCATCCCCGTCAACGGACGCTACAGGGTAACCTCGAGCCTCGCCGTGCGCGACGCCCTGCGCGCCGGCTTCGGCCTGAGCCTCATGCCGCTGGCCTATGTCCGCGAGGACATCGAACAGGGGCGCCTGCAGACGGTCCTCGACGACTGGTCCGCGGTGAATCTCTCCGTCTATGCGGTCTACCCCTCGCGGCGCCACGTCGTCGCCAAGGTCCGCGCCTTCCTCGACTTCCTGGTCGAGGAGCTGGGCCCGGGCGCGAGCGCGCCCCGGGACTGAACCGCCATCCGGCGCGCGATGCGCCGGCGCGGTGTCACGGTCCGGTTGACTTGCCGCAAAATGGTATACAATAATCAGGCCAACGAAGAACGAGCTTCAGGGAAACGCCACGGGACCGGGCGCGGGCCTGCGACCATCGATCGCTTGCCCGCAAGCCGCCATCGCCGGATCCCGGGTTCCACCACCACCGCTTCGACGGCGTCGGAGCCGTTGCCGCCCGTGCCCGCCTTGCGGCACACGACGGAAGGGATCGCGATGACAGGCCGCATTCTGCATGAGCGACTGGACGGCGGCATCGTCCGTGTCGTCATCGACAACCCGCAGCGGCGAAACGCGATGAACAACGCCATGTGGGACGCGCTGGGCGCCCTCATGCGCGAGTTCGACGCCGACGAGAGCCTGCGCTGCATCGTCGTGACCGGAGCCGGCGAGGAGGCGTTCGGCGCCGGCGCCGATATCTCGGAATTCGAGGAGAACCGCTCCACCGCGCAGAAGGCGATGCGCTTTGCCGAGCGCACCCACGCCACGCTCCGCGCGATCAAGGATTGCCGCCACCCGATCGTCGCATCCATCCGGGGCCTGTGCGTCGGCGGCGGCCTGGAGATGGCGCTGTGCGCCGACCTGCGCATCGCCGCGGAAGGCGCACGCTTCGGCATCCCGGTCAAGCGGCTGGGCCTCGTCGTGGCCTATGAGGAGATGCAGGGGCTGGTCGAGACCGTCGGCAAGGCGAACACGCTGCGCATCCTGCTGGAGGGCGACATCTTCGGCGCAGAGGAGGCGCTGCGCATGGGGCTCGTCAACCACCTCCTCCCGGCGGAAGGCTTCGAGGACAGCGTGATGGAGCGGGTCCGGCTGATCGCGGAGGGCGCGCCACTCGTCGCCCGCTGGCACAAGACCTTCGCCAACCGCCTCATGGACGGCGCGCCACTCACCGACGAGGAGCGCGCGCAGAGCTACGCCTGCTTCGACACGGAGGATTTCCGGATCGGCTACCGAGCCTTTCTGGAGAAGCGCAAGCCGGACTTCACCGGCACATGACGACAGCGGAGACAGCCAAGGACATGACCGCTCTAGAAGGCCTCAAGGTCGTCGACCTGACGCACATCATGGCGGGGCCGACCTGCACGCTGATGCTCGCCGACATGGGCGCCGACGTCATCAAGGTGGAGAAGCTGCCCGGCGGCGACGACACGCGGCGCAGCATCCCGCCGGCAATCGGCGAGGAATCGGCCGCCTTCCTCATGATGAACCGCTCCAAGCGCGGCATCGCGCTCGACCTGCGCAGCGAGGGCGGCAAGCGCGTGCTGCACAGGCTCCTCAAGGAGGCCGACGTGGTGGTGGAGAACTACCGCCGCCAGACCCTGCCCAAGCTCGGTTTCGACTATGAGAGCCTGCGCGAGGACAATCCGGGTCTCATCTATTGCGCCATTTCCGGCTTCGGCCGAACGGGCCCCTACAAGGACCGCGGCGGCTTCGACCTCGTCGCCCAGGCCATGAGCGGCATCATGTCGATCACCGGCACGAAGAAGGGCGAGCCGCCGGTGAAATGCGGCGCGCCGCTGACCGACATCACCGCGGGGCTGCTCGCCGTCATCGGCATTCTCGCCGCGCTTCGCGCCCGCGAGCAGACGGGGCGCGGGCAGATGGTTGAGACCTCGCTCCTGGAGGCCGGCATCATCCACACCTACTGGCAGTCCGCGATCACGCTGGCGACCGGCACGTCCCCCGGCCCCATGGGGTCGGCCCATCCGCTGAACGCCCCCTATCAGGCGTTCGAGACATCCGATGGCTGGCTCGTGGTCGGCGGCGCCAACGAGACCAACTGGCGCCGGCTGGTCGACCTGCTCGGCGCGCCGGAACTGGCAGACGATCCCCGCTTCAGGACCAATGCCGACCGCATGCAGAACCTGAAGGCGCTCGAGACGGCACTCAATGCCCATTTCCGCCAGGCGACCACGGCCGATTGGCTGGAGCGGCTGGAGGCCGCGGGCGTTCCCGCCGGCCCCGTCTACGACATCGCGCAGATGCACGAGGACCCGCAGGTGCGCGAGCGCGACATGGTGACGGATGTCGAGCACGCCACGCTCGGCACGGTGAAGACGCTCGGCCTGCCCATCAAGTTCTCCGACACGCCCGGCGGTCCGCGCTTCGCCGCCCCCGTCTACGGGCAGCACACGAGCGAGATCCTCATGGAACACGGCTTCTCGCAGGCCGAGATCGAGGCGCTGGCCGACGAAGGCGCGATCGGCATGGCCGTCACTGAGGAGTAAGGGCAAGCGATGGGTTACGCGGAAAGACTGCCCGGATCCCCCTTACCCGACGCCTTCGGCGCCACCCCCTCCCGCGAGGGGAGAGGATTGAGTGACCGCATCGCCTCGCTTCCCCTCTCCCCTCGCGGGAGAGGGAGGGGCCCGGCGCACGCGCGCCGGGAGGGTGAGGGGGCCTGGGCGACAGCCCCAACCCGACACGCCGGCACCTCAGGACGCCGCAGCCTCGCCGGCCTCCGCTTCCCTGGCCATGATCTCCTGCATCTTGTCCCAGGCCTGGATGACATGACGGCGCAGGATCGCCTGCAGCGCCCCGGCGTCGCGCCCCTCCAGCGCCTCCAGGATCTGCTCGTGCTCCTTGATCGCGCTCTCCCAGCGCTCGGTCTTCAGGTTGCAGATATAGCGGGCCCGGTAGACGCGGGCGTTGATCATCCTGTGATGGGCGATCAGCGCGCTGTTGCGCGACATCGCGACGAGCCCCAGATGGATCGCCTGGTTACGGTGGAAATAGCCCAGCCTGTCGCCGCGCGTATAGGCGGCGAGCATCTCGAAATGCAGGGCGCGAAGCTCCGCCATCTCCGCGTCGGTGCCATGCGCGCAGGCAAGCTCGCCGGCAAAGGCCTCCAGAACGCCGAGAAGCTGGAGCAGCTCCCGGATATCCTTGCTGCTCGGCGCCGCCACCACCGCGCCGCGATTGGGATGAACCTCGACAAGGCCTTCCGCCGACAGGATCTTGATCGCCTCGCGCAGCGGCGTCCGCGACACGTCGAGGCGTTCGGACAGCGTGCGCTCGCGGATCGGCGCGCCAGGCGGCAGCTCGTCCTGAATGATCATCTCGCGAATGCGGTCGGCCACCTGGGCGCCCTTCGCGCCGCCGACCTTGACGGGCGAAGGATGCGACGTGCGTCCGAGAAGGGTCGTTACTTTGCTCGTCATCTGCAATCTCCCCCTATTGCATACCACGAACGCGCCGCCTCCCGGAACCCTGCGGGCTGTCCGCCATCGGGCGGGGCGAGGATGAAGGATACACGATCATGACCACAAGCCTGGCCCTCGTCATGGGAGACCCCGCCGGCATCGGTCCGGAACTGGCGGTCCGCCTGCTGGCGGAGAAGGACCTCACGCGCCGGGCACGCATCCTCGTCATCGGCGACGAGCGGCTCATCCGGCAGGCCGCGCAAGCCAATGACGTCGACCTCGACCTGCAGACGGTCCGCGAACGCCAGGCGGCAAGGCCGGGCGAGGCCGGACCGGTGCTCTACGACACGGCGAATGCCGACCCGCAGGCCATCGCGCCCGGCCGCGCCTGCGCGGAGGGCGGGCGCTCGGTGCTGGAGAACCTGACAACGGCGCTCGATCTCGCGCGCGACGGCGTGGTGGAGGCGATCACCTTCGTGCCGTTCAACAAGCAGGCTCTCCGGATGGCCGGCAACACCTTCGAGGACGAGCTCGGCTTCATCACCGACTATCTCGGCCACGAGGCCCCTTGCGCGGAGTTCAATGTGGTCGACGACATCTGGAATGCGCGCGTGACGTCCCATGTGCCGCTGCGCGCCGTCGCCGACCTGATCACCGAAGAGCGGATCCTCGACCGCCTCGACCTCACCGTCCGCGCCTTGCGCGAGGCGGGCATCGAAGAGCCACGCATCGCCGTCGCCGCCCTCAACCCCCATGCCGGGGACGGCGGCGCCTTCGGGCGGGAGGACATCGACATCGTCGAGCCGGCGGTGGCCAAGGCGCGCGCCAGGGGACTGGCGGTCGAGGGCCCCTTCCCCTCGGACACGGTCTATCTGCGCGCCCGCGCCGGCGAGGCCGATGCCGTCTTGAGCATGTACCACGACCAGGGCCAGATCGCGATCAAGCTCATCGGCTTCGACCGCGGCGTCACCGTGCTCGCCGGCCTGCCTGTGCCGGTCACCACGCCGGCCCACGGCACCGCCTACGACATCGTCGGCAAGGGCACGGCCAATCTGGAGCCGACCCGGCGGGCCTTCGCCATCGCCTGCCGCATGGCGGAAAGCCGCCGCGCGGCATTGGACGGAAAACCTGACCGGCACGGTTAGAACTGCGCGCCGTTAAATGGTATACAAATCAGAACAAGAATAATCACGACCGCCGCGAGGGTGGATGAACCGCCCCGCACAATCCCGGGAGGAAACCATGACCAGAGCGTTGAAACCCCTCACAACGGCCTTCGCCGCCGGCCTGCTCGCCACGGGGCTCGGCTTGAGCTCCGCCTCAGCGCAGGATGCCGAGCTGCAGTTCGGCACGACGAGCCCGCCCGGCAACATGCAGTCCAATTCGGCGGAGGAGTTCGCGCGCCGGGTGAACGAGCGCATCGGAGACTACGGCAAGGTCGACGTCTACACCTCCAGCCAGCTCGGCAACGACAAGGAGATGCTGCAGAAGCTGCGGCTCGGCACCCAGGACATGTCGCAGCCCTCCACCATCATGTCGACGGTGGTGCCGGAGTTCGGGCTGTTCGACATGCCCTATCTGGTCAAGGACCGCGCGCACATGAAGTGCATCGCGCAGGAGATCATCTGGCCGATCCTGGCGCCCAAACTCGAGGAGAAGGGCTACAAGCTGATCGGGGTGTGGGAGAATGGCTTCCGCAACATCTCCAACAATGTGCGCCCGATCGACACGCCGTCCGACCTTGAGGGCGTGAAGCTCAGGACGCCGCGCGGCGTCTGGCGCGTGAGGATGTTCGAGACCTATGGCGCCAACCCGACGCCCATGCCCTTCTCGGAGGTCTTCGTGGCGCTCCAGACCGGCGTCATCGACGGCCAGGAGAACCCTTACGCCAACATCTATGCCGGCAAGTTCCACGAGGTGCAGAAATATCTCTCCGAGACGCGCCACGTCTACACGCCGAGCTTCCCGACGGCGAGTCTGTCGAAGTTCAACGCCTATCCCGAAGAGGTCCAGAAGGCGATCCTGGACACGGCCGCGGAGGTGCAGGACTGGACCTATGAGGAGGCCGCCCGGCTCGACGACGAGACCAAGCAGAAGCTGCTCGACGCGGGCATGGAGTTCAACGAGGCCGACCGCGACGCCTTCGTGGAGGCCAGCAAGCCCGTCTACGACACCTTCGCAGAGGAGGTCGAGGGCGGCCGCGAGCTGATCGACAAGGCCCTGGCGCTCGCCGACGGCTGCTGACGAGAACCGGCCCGCCGCGCTTATGTCGCGGCGGGCTCCGCCTGCTCGCCGCCTGCCGCCGCAACCGCCAATTCCCGGGGCTTCCGCCAATGTTGGACCGTTTTCGCACGGGGCTCGAACGGGTCCTTGCTATCGTAAGCATCGGGCTGATGGCCGCCCTCGCCATCCTGGTCGTCGCCGCGGTGATCTCCCGCAAGCTCGGCTCATCCTTCACCTGGTACGACGAGGTCGCCTCGGTGATGCTGGCCTGGATCACCTATTACGGCGCGGCGCTCGCGGCCCTGAAGCGCGCCCATCTGGGCTTTCCGAACCTCGTCGCGACCCTGCCGCCGGGCCTGCGGCTGCCGCTCGTCCTGCTGGCGGAGGGGCTGGTGATCTTCTTCTTCGTCATGGTCACCTGGTCCGGCTATCAGGTCGTGGAAATCCTGCGCGGCGATACCCTGACCTCGCTGCCCTGGGTGCCGGTGCGGTTCACCCAGTCGGTCATCCCGATCGGCGGGGCCCTGTTCATCGTGGCGGAACTCCTCACCGTTCCGGAGCGCCTGTCTGAGGCCCGGCACGGCGCGCCGGCCGCCGATCCCGACCGGGTCCTCGAAGGGGTGGAGAAATGATCGCGCTCGCCATGCTGATCGGCCTGATCGCGCTCGTCCTCATCAACGTGCCGATCGCGGTGGCACTCGGCCTCACCGCCATGACGGCGCTGTGGTACTCCTACGGCTTCGCGTCGCTGCTCAATATGGGCGTCGTGCTGTTCGAGGGCGCGACCAAGTTTCCGCTGCTTGCCATACCGCTCTTCGTGCTCGCCGGCGCGATCATGAACACCTCCGGCATCTCGCGCCGGCTGATCGCCTTCGCCTCCGCCATTGTCGGCTTCATCAAGGGCGGGCTGTCGATGGTCAATATCGCGACCTCGCTGTTCTTCGCGGAGATTTCCGGCTCCGCCGTGGCGGATGTGGCCGCGCTCGGCTCCATCCTCATCCCCTCGATGAAGAGGCGCGGCTACCCGAAGGCGTTCACTGCCGCGGTGACCTCCTCGTCGGCCTCGCTCGCCATCATCATTCCGCCCTCGATCCCCATGATCCTCTACGCGGTCATGGCCGACAGCTCGGTGGTGCAGCTCTTCGTGGCCGGCATCGTGCCCGGCGTGATCGGCGCGGGGCTCCTGATGGGACTGTCCTACTGGTTCGCCGTGCGCCAGTCCTTTCCCGTGGAGGAGGTCTTCCAGCTCCGCCGGCTCTGGGTCACCTTCAAGGAGGCCGCCTGGGCCTTCCTCCTGCCGATCATCATTCTCGGCGGCATCTTCGGGGGCGTCGTCACCGCCACGGAAGGGGCGGGCCTCGCGGTCGCCGCCGCGCTCTTCGTCGGCGGCGTGGTCTATCGCGAGCTCGACTGGCGCCAGCTCGTGGCGAGCCTCAAGGACGGCGCGATCCAGACCGCCGTCGTCATGCTGCTGGTCGCGACCTCGGCCCTTCTCGGCCAGTATCTCACCCAGGCCCGCGTGCCGCAGATGCTGACCGAGACCATCGTCTCGATCACCCAGGACAAATATGCCGTGCTCGCCATGCTGAACGTGCTGTTCCTCGTGCTCGGCATGTTCCTGCACGGCGCGGCGGCGATCATCCTGGTGGTTCCGATCGTGCTGCCGATCGTTCACGCCGTCGGCATCGACCCCGTGCATTTCGGCCTGATCGTGACGCTGAACCTCGCCATCGGCCAGCAGACCCCGCCGGTTGCAAGCGTGCTGATCACCGCATGCTCCATCGCCAAGGCCGATGTCTGGGAGGTCACCAAGGTGAATGTCTACTTCATCGCCGCGCTGTTCGCGCTCCTGATGCTCGTCACCTATGTGCCGGCCGTGCCGATGACCCTGGTGGACATCTTCTACCGGTGAGGGCGCTTTCTTGCCAGATTTCCAGACTGCCCGGGCACCGGACCGGCCTCACGAAAAGAACAGCGCGTCCTGCTCGCGGCGCAGGCGCGCCAGGGTCGAGTCCGCCGGGATGTCCACCATCGCCGCCGTGATCGGCGCGCCGGCCGCGATATCGACCCGCGCGCTCGCCCCCGCCAGGAGATAGTAGGGCAGAGGGTCACCGTCGCCGAGGGGACGTGCCGGCGTCATGGCCGGCGCCGCCCCGCCAATGGCGTGGCGATGGCCGATGGCGAACGGCGTGCCCGCGCGAATGTCCCTCTCCGCGACAGCAGTGAGGTCGATACGGGGCCGGATATCGCTGCCGGCCGTCGAGCGCCCGGCACGGCAGGCCGACAGGATCGACATCGGCGCCTCCGCGCCCAGGAGATGGACCGGATTGTGGATCAGCACCCGCGTGCGGTAGGCGCTGACGGGAATGCCCTTCTGGCCGAACAGCCCGCCCGTCTCGCCATCGGGCGTGCCCACGACGGCGAACACCCCGCCGGCGAAGGACAGCTCGTCCGGCCGGCGAAAGCAGTTGAAGATGTCGACGACGCCGGTCGCCTCCAGAAGCCCGCCCTCGCCGGACGGTCCGAACAGGTCGGGAAGCTCCAGCGTGCGCGCGATCGGCGCATGCAGGGCGGGAACATCCGGCTTGAGCCCCGTCGCGTTGCACACGATGGTCATCTCGCAGAGATCGGGAACGGTGCGATGGGCGAAATCCGACAGGAGACCGGCGCGTTCAGCGACCGTCCCGGCAAGGCGGGCGGGCTCTCCATGCCACAGGCCGGCAAGCTCCGCGGCGTCGACCGTGCGGCCCTGCGCCGACAGCGTGCCGGCGGCAGGATCGTGGACGAAATCGTACTCGCTGGCCTTGCCCGCCGCGACGATCTCGAGCCCCAGTAGCCGGGCCCAGGCGACGAGACCGATCAGAAGGCTCGGCTGGTCGCCGTCGACGGGTGTGTAGACGACGCCCGCGCGGCGCGCCTTGTCCGCCAGCAGCGGGCCCGCCACGCTCTCCGCCTCCTTGGTCACCATGACGACGTGCTTGCCGTGGCCGATGGCGGCCTCCGCGATCCGCGCCGCCTCCTCCGGCTGCCCCGTCGCCTCGAGCACGATATCGATCGGTAGTTCCAGCATGAGATCGGCGGCGGGCACGACCACGGCCCTGCCCGCGTCCATCGCGGCCAGCGCCGCCTTCGCGCTCTCGCAGATCGCGATGTCGGCGGCATCGACCCCGATGGCGCCGAACGCCGCGGCGGCCCGCTCGACATCGCGGTCGCACGCAACCCGCGCCTCGAGCCCCGGCACCAGGCGCGCCTGGGACAGGAAGCTGCGCCCGAACTCGCCGACCCCGACCAGGCCGGCCCGGATCGGCGCGCCATCGCCCGCGCCGAGAAAGCCTTCTGGATTCATGGAAGTCCTGGCCCTTTCCGACCGTGGCATGGAGTGGAATCCGGAAGATGGTATGCGATTGCGAGAAGATCGGTCAATCATTGCCGGTATATCATGTTTTGACTGGCAATCACCGGCTCGTTGACGGTTCAGTTTTGGTATGCAAACGTTGCCGGAATAATGATCCATAAGGGAGGAAGTCCGTGTTCAGAGCCGGATTGATTGCGGCGGCGGCCACGCTTGCCGTCATGGCGGCCAGCGTCGGCGCCCAGGCGCAGACGACGCTGCGCTTCGCCCACACCCAGCCCACAAGTGACACCCATCACCTCGCCGCCGAGCGTTTCGCCGAACTGGTCGAGGAGCGGACCGATGGCGAAATCACCATCTCGATCCATCCCGCCGGCGAGCTCGGCAACGATCCCGCGATCCTCGAGGGCATCCGCCTTGGCACGATCGACATCGGCCAGACCGGCAATCCCTTCTACACCCGCTTCGAGCCGAAGCTGAACGTGCTCGACCTGCCCTTCCTGTTCTCCGATTACGAGCATGTCTACCAGACGATCGACGGCGAGATCGGCCAGGAGCTTCTCGGAGAGCTGGAGAAGCACGGCATGAAGGGCCTCGCCTTCTGGGAGATCGGCTTCCGCAAGCTCACCAACTCCAAGCGCGCGGTGAAGACGCCGGAGGACATCAAGGGCCTCAAGATCCGCACCACGCCGAACCCGGCGCATGTCCAGGCCTTCGAGCTTCTGGGCGCCGCCCCGACGCCCATGGCCTTCACCGAGGTCTATCTGGCGCTTGAGACCGGGACGGTCGACGGCCAGGAGAACCCGCTCAACATCATCCGCTCCAACCAGTTCCAGGAGGTGCAGAGCCACCTCTCCTTCACCGATCACGCCTATACCGTGTCCATCGTCTCCATGAACCTCGCCAAGTTCGACGCCCTGCCGGAGGACCAGCAGAAGATCCTGCTGGACGCGGCCGGAGAGGCCGCCGTCTACCAGCGCAAGCTCAACCGTGAGCAGGCGTCTTCCGATCTGGAGGCGATCGAGGCGGCCGGCGTCGAGGTTGTGGAGGATGTCGACCGCGAGGCCTTCAAGACGATGGTCTACGAGCCGGTCAAGAAGACCTATGTCGACAGATTCGGACCCGAGATCGTCGATCAGATCGAGTCCATGAGCCGGTAGCGCGGATCATGCGCCAGGCGGTCTCGACTGCCATCAGATGGCTTGAGCGTCTGCTCGACGCGGCGGCCGCCCTCCTTCTGGTGGGCGTCCTCGCGGTGACGGCCGCGCGCGTCGTCTCCCGATACCTCATCGGCGAAGCCCTGCCGTGGAGCGAGGAGCTGACGCGCCTCCTCTTCGTCTGGCTCGTGCTGATCGGCGCGGCGCGGTGCGCCCATCTGCGCGTCGATCTGCTGTCCGGCATGCTGGCCCCCGCGCCCGCCGCGGCCTCGAGCTGGCAACCGCAGCGCTCTCCGTCGGGCTTATCGGCCTCATGATCTGGAAGGGGCTGGGCCTCATCAGGCTCACCGCCTATGACCGCTACACCGCACTCGATCTCTCGCTCCAGTATCTCTACTGGTCGCTCGTGGTGGGCGGCGGCCTGTGGATCGTGACGACCGTCATCGCCGTATGGCGGCCGGCGAACCATTCGGAGACGCCCGAGCAATGACGCTGGCGCTGCTTCTGGGCTCCATGCTCGGCCTCGTGTTCCTCGGCGTGCCTCTCGCCTTCGCCCTGCTCGGTGCCTCGCTCCTGACGCTGCTGGTGACCCGGCCCGGCCTGCCGCTCGAGGTCGTGCCGCAATTCTTCATCCAGGGCATGGACAATTTCCCGCTGCTCGCCATCGCCCTGTTCTTCCTGGCAGGCGAGCTGATGGTGTCCTCCGGAGTGACGAGACGCATCCTCGCCTTCGCGCAGGCCATTGTCGGGCATCTGCGCGGCGGCCTCGCCCAGGTCGGCATCATCGCCTCCTTCGTCATGGCCGGCGTTTCGGGCTCGGCCGTGGCGGATGCCGCCGCCGTCGGCTCCGTGCTCATCCGCTCCATGAAGCAGGCGGGCTATCCGGCCGCTTTCTCCGCCGCGGTGGTGGCCACCGCGTCGATCCTCGGCCCCATCATCCCGCCCTCCATCCCGATGATCATCTATGCCGTGCTCGCCGGCGTCTCCGTGGGCGGCATGTTCCTCGCCGGCGTCGTGCCCGGCATTCTCATCGCGCTGGGGCTCGCCGCGGTCGCCCATCGCCGTGCCGGCCAGCTCGCCCTGCCGCGGACCGCTCGCGCCGACCGCGCCACGGTGGCGCGCGAGACCGGCAGCGCGTTCTTCGCGCTGCTCGCCCCTCTCATCATCGTCGGCGGCATTCGCGGCGGCGTCTTCACCCCCACCGAGGCCGGCGCCATCGCCGCGGTCTATGTGCTGGCCATCGGCGCGGCCATCTATCGGGGGCTCGACCTCTCGAAAGTGGCCGGCGCCCTGGTGCGTGCGGCTCACGGCACGGCATCGGTTCTGGTGGTGCTCGGGGCCTCCTCGATCTTCGCCTGGATCATCGCCGATCAGGGCATCAGCCGCGACTTCGCCGCAACGATCACCGGGCTCGGCGCGCCGCCCTGGCTGCTCATCCTCCTGTTCAACCTGATGTTCCTCGCCATCGGCATGTTCCTCGACCCGATCGCGGCGCTCATCATCCTGGTGCCCATCATGATCCCGCTCCTGCCGGAGCTCGCCCTCGCGCCGATCCAGTTCGGCGTCATGATCGTGCTCAACCTGATGATCGGCATGTGCACCCCGCCGGTCGGCTATCTGATCTTCATCACCGGCGGCATCGCGGAGGTGCCGGCCGGGCAGGTGGTGCGCCAGTCCCTGCCCTTCCTCGCCGTGCTGCTCGTCGTGCTCGGGCTCGTCTCCTACGTTCCCGCCATAACGCTGACCCTGCCGCGCCTCATTGCCGGCGGCTGACCGCGAAAGGATCCCATCCCATGGATGCCGATTTCCCGATCGTCGACGCCCACCACCATCTCTGGGACCTTGGACGCAACTACTATCCCTGGCTGTCCGACCGGCCGGAGAAGGACTTCTTTCTCGGCGACTATTCGGCTCTCAAGCGCGATTTCCTGCCCGCCGATTACCGCCGCGCGACGCAGGGCTACAACGTCGTCGCCACGGTGCATGTCGAGGCGGAATGGGACCGCTCGCGCCAGGTGGCCGAGACCGAATGGCTCCATGAGGTCGCCGCCGAGACGGGTATGCCGGATGCCGTCGTCGGCCATGCCTGGCTCGCC
Source organism: Kaustia mangrovi (assembly GCF_015482775.1). GTDB lineage: Bacteria > Pseudomonadota > Alphaproteobacteria > Rhizobiales > Im1 > Kaustia > Kaustia mangrovi. The sequence goes on from NZ_CP058214.1 coordinate 1,790,434, forward strand.
GACGACAATTGCGAGGAGGTGCTCGCCGGCCATGCCGCCTTTCCGCTCATGCGCGGCATCCGGTCGAAACCCGTGACGGCACCGAGCCCCGACAGGATCGAGAAAGGTGCAGCCGGCACCATGCAGGACCCCAGATGGCGCGCCGGCTTCCGCCTGCTGCACCGATACGGCCTGACCTACGATCTGCGCGTGCCCTTCTGGCACCTGCCCGAGGCTGCCGAGATCGCGGCACTCTGTCCCGAGACGCCGATGGTGCTCAATCATACCGGTTTTCCCTGGGATAGAAGCGAGGGCGGCCTGAAGGCCTGGCGCGAGGCGATGCGCATCATCGCCGAGGCGCCGCATGTCTCGCTCAAGATCTCCGAACTGGGTCTGCGCGACGAGCCCTGGGAGCTCGACGGCAACCGCCGCGTCGTGCTCGAGGCCATCGATATCTTCGGCATCGACCGGTGCATGTTCGCCAGCAACCTGCCGGTCTCGGCGCTGCGGGCGGACTTCGCCACCATTGTGGAGGGGATCTCCTCCATGGTCGCCGATTTCCCACGCGAGGACCGCGAGAAGCTCTTCACCCTGAATGCCGCCCGCTTCTATCGGCTCGACCTGCCGGCATCCGCCTCGCGGTAGCGCCGGATCACCTGGCTGTCGTCGAGCCGCCCCTTGCCCTCGCGCGACAGGGCCTCGTAGACGCCATGGGCGAGTTCGGCATGGGGCAGGTCCATTCCGGCGCCGCGCCCGGCCTCCAGAACGATGCCGAGATCCTTCACGAAGATGTCGACGGCGCTCATGACCGGCGGGTCGTCCATCAGCATGCGCGGCCCGCGATTGTTGAGCATCCAGCTCGACGCCGCCGACCCGCCGAGAATCTTCAGGACCACCTCCGGGTCGACGCCGATGCGCTCCGCAAGCGCCAGTCCTTCCGCCGCGACCACGATGTGAACCCCGCACAGGAGCTGGTTGACGGCCTTCACCGTCGCCCCCTGCCCCGGCTCCTCGCCGACATGGAAGACCTTGTCGCCGAGCGCGTCGAGCAGGGGTTTCGCGGTCTTGAACGTCTCGTCAGGCCCCGCCGCCATGATCGTGAGGGTCGCCGTTTCCGCCCCCGCCGCGCCGCCGGAAACGGGCGCGTCGAGGAAGCGCCGGCCGGTCGCCGTGACGCGCGCGGCAAGGTTTGCGGCCGCGTCCGGCGCGCAGGTCGCCATGAGGACGACGATGCCGTCCTCCGCCATTGCCTCCAGCGCGCCCGCCTCGAACAGCGCCTCTTCGGCCTGCCGGTCATTCACCACCATGAGCACGAGGATGTCCGCGCCGGCCGCCGCCTCCGCCGCACGCGCCGCGCCTGCGCCGCCCGCAGCGACCAGAGCCTCGACCGCCTCCGGCCGGACATCGAAGCCCGTCACGGCGAACCCCCGTGCGACGAGATTGGCGGCCATGGGACTTCCCATGGCGCCGAGACCGACAAAGCCGACCCTGGCCGTCATGACACAACCTCCCTTTCCTTCCGAAGCCTCGTGGGAACTCCCTTGCGATCATGCCGCGCCGCCCCGTCGCCGGCACCCCGAAATCCATCCTGCGGGCAGCGCCGGGGGTCTGCGCGGTGCATCGCGACGGGCTGTCCGACGGCAGCGCTTGTGCTGGGCACAAACGTCAAGCACGGCATCTATCGATGGCGCCCCCGCCATAAGAACGGCGAGTCCCGTCATTTCGACGGAATTATCCGGCAAATCCGGCAATTGACCTTCTTCAAAGTGACGATGGCGTGCAGGACACTTTACCGGTGTCACGGACAAGGCGGAGGGGGTAAATGACGAAAATCGCGATCATCGGTGCGGGCAAGATCGGCAGAGCCATCGCATCCATGCTCGAGGCGACCGGCGACTACCGGGTGACTGTCGCCGACCGCTCTGCGGAGCAGCTTGCACGGATGGGCGAGCGGGGCTCGATCGAGACGCGCGAGGTCGACGTGGCCGACGGCGCATCGCTCGACAGCCTTCTCCAGGGCCACTTCGCGGTGATCAGCGCCCTGCCCTACGACCTGACGGTGCCGGTCGCGCAAGCGGCCGCACGCTGCAAGGTCCATTATCTCGACCTGACGGAAGATGTCGCCAGCACGCAGGCGGTGAAGGCCCTGGGTGCGGACAGCGAACGTGCCTTCATTCCGCAATGCGGCCTGGCCCCCGGCTTCGTCTCCATCGTCGCCGCCGATCTGGCGCGGCGCCTCGACACGCTCGATGCCCTGCGCCTCAGGGTCGGCGCGCTGCCCCAGTTCCCCTCCAATGCGCTCAACTACAATCTGACCTGGAGCACCGACGGCGTCATCAACGAGTATTGCGAGCCCTGCGAGGCCATCGTCAACGGCAAGCGCACACTGGTCGCTCCGCTCGAGGAGCGGGAGGAATTCTCGCTCGACGGCATCACCTACGAGGCGTTCAACACGTCGGGCGGGCTCGGTTCGCTGTGCGAGACGCTGGAAGGGCGCGTGCGGACCCTCAACTATCGCACCATCCGCTATCCCGGCCACGCAGCGATAATGCGTGCGCTGCTTCACGATCTCCGCCTTGCCGAACGGCGCGACGTCCTCAAGGACATCTTCGAGAAGGCCTTGCCTGCAACGCTGCAGGATGTGGTCGTCGTTTTCGTCACTGCGACAGGCGAGAGGAAGGGCCAGTTCGTGCAGGAAACATACGCCAACAAGATCTATAGCCGCACGGTCGGCGGCGAGGTTCAAAGCGCCATCCAGGTGACGACGTCGGCCGGCGTCTGCGCGATTCTCGACCTGCTGGCCGAGGGCGCATTGCCGCAAAAGGGCTTTGTCCGCCCCGAACAGGTGCCTCTGGAACGCTTTCTCGCCAACCGTTTTGGCCGCGTCTATGCGCGCGCCGAGGACATCGCGCATGCGGCCTGAGGGAGCCGGCCGCACGAAAATGTCCGTGTCGGATTTATGACCGCTTTCAATGCCGAATTGTGTATGCAAGAAATATGCTCGCGCCATGGGGTCGTATCGTCTGAAGTAGAATCACCGCAAGGCGTCAGGGGGGAGGAAATCGGAACATGCCGGCACGCATACTCGTCGCGGAGTTCATGCACGAGACGAACACCTTCAGCGTGCAGCCCACCGACGAACGGGCGTTTCGCAATGCCGGCTGCTATCTTGGCGACGAACTCGCAACCGCCTTCGGCGGCACGCACACAGCGCTCGGCGCGGCGTTCGAGGCGGCCCAGAAGTATGGCTGGCACCTCGTCCACCCGGTTGCCGCCCACGCCAATCCCTCCGGACGCGTCACCGACAGCACCTTTGAGCATTTCGCCTCGCTGATCGTCGATAGCTGCCGCGATGTCGACGGCATCCTCCTGCATCTCCACGGCGCGATGGCGACGGAAAGCAGCGACGATGGCGAGGGCCTGCTGCTCTCGCGGATTCGCGAGGCCGTCGGCCCCGACATCCCGGTCGCCGTCGTCCTCGATCTCCATGCCACGGTGACGGAAGCGATGGCGGAAAACGCCAACGCGCTGATCTCCTACCGCACCTATCCGCATATCGACGAATATGACCGCATGTGGCAGGCCGCCGACCTGATGAAGCGGATGTTCGACGAGGGCATTCGCCCGCGCGTCGCGGTCGCGCGCCGCCCCATTCTCTATGCGCTCGACGGCGGCCGCACGACCTCGCCCCCCTTCCGGGAGCTCCTGCGGCGCGGAGACGAGATCGAGGCAAGCGGGCGCGCGCTGGTCGTCAGCATGCAGGCGGGCTTTTCCTCCGCCGATGTCCACGATATCGGCCCGTCCGCCGCGGTGACCGGCCTGGACGCCGAGGATGCCAGGGCAGTCGCGGAGACGCTGATGGACTACGCCTGGGAGCAGCGGGAGGTCTCCACCATCGGCTTCACGCCGCTGGAGGAGGCGCTTGCCAGGGCGAAGGCCGGCGAGCGCAATGCAGTCAAGCCTCTGGTCATTTCGGACTACTCCGACAATCCGGGCTCGGGCGCCTATGGCGACGCCACGCGGCTCCTGTCGGCCATCCTCGATGCCGGCCTGTCGAATGTCGGCTTCCACGCGATCTGCGATCCCGAGGCCGCGCTCGCGGCACAGGCCGCCGGCGTCGGCAACAGCGTGACGCTGATGCTCGGCGGCAAGATCGACCCGACCATGGGCGGCGGGCCGATCGAGGTGACGGGGCGGGTGGTCTCGCTGACGGACGGACGCTTTATCGCCCATGGCCCGATGGGCGGCGGCGCCTGGCGCAATCACGGCCTGAGCGCACTTGTCAGGGTCGACGGCGTGGAGATCGTCATCATCACGCATAACGGGCAGGCGACGGATCTGGCGCAGTTCACCTCGCTCGGCGTCGACCCGACGAAGAAGGCCACCCTGGTGGTCAAGTCGATGCAGCATTTCCGCGCGGCCTTCGAGCCCATCGCGCGGGAGGTCGTCGAGGTCGATACCGGCGCCCTGTCGACACGCAATTTCGCCGAGCGGCCCTACCGCAAGATACGCCGCCCGATCTGGCCACTCGACGCCATCTGAGGGCCTGAGGACACGCAAGCGCGCATCCGCGCGGGACAGACTAACGGGGGACAGCAGCATTGAGCGCTCAAGATCACGGCGGTAGGTCGGGCACGGTTACCGCCGACATCATCCTGCGCAACGGTCCGATCTGGTGCGGCCGCGAGGAGGGGGTCGTGGAGGCCATGGCGATCTGGCAGGGGCGCGTGCTCGCCACCGGCACCGATGCCGCGATATCCGCGCTCGCCGGCCCTGAGACGCGCGTGATCGATCTCGACGGGCGTCTTGCCACCCCCGGCCTCAACGACGCGCATCTGCATCTGGTGTCGCTGGGGCTCGTCATGGACTGGGTCGACGCACGGCCCACGACGGTCTCCACGCTGGATGGCCTGCTCGACGCGATTGCCAGGCGCGCGGCACAAAGCGCACCGGGCGAATGGGTCCTGGCGCGCGGCTATGACCAGACGAAGCTCGACGTGAAGCGCCACCCGCTGCGCGAGGAACTGGACCGGGCGGCGCCCGACAATCCGGTCTTCCTGATCCGGACCTGCGGGCACGTCCAGATCTGCAACTCCAGAGCGCTCGAGCTGGCGGGCATCGACGAGGCGACGCCGCAACCGCAGGGCGGCGTCATCGAGCACCGGGACGGCAGGCTCACCGGGCTCCTCGCCGAGAATGCCAGCGATCCGGTCTGGGCGGCGATGCCGCATCCCGACGAGGCCATGATCGTGGACGCCATCGAGCGGGCCGGCCGCCATCTCCTGTCCTTGGGCATCACAAGCTGCATGGACGCCGCCGTCGGCCAGCGCGGCGGGTTCGCAGAGATCGCCGCCTATAACCGCGCAAGGCGCGACGGGCGCCTGCCGGTCCGCACCTGGCTGACGCTGCTCGGCGACGGCAAGGGCGCCATCGTACCGCAATGCCTAGAGGCGGGCCTTATTTCCGGCACCGGCGACGACATGCTGCGCGTGGGCGCGGTGAAGCTCTTCCTCGACGGCTCCGCCGGGGGGCGGACGGCGTGGATGTCGACCCCCTATCTCGGCGACGACGGCGAGCTCGGCGTGCAGATGTTCCCGGATGCGGAGCTGGACGCCCAGGTCATGGACCTGCACGAGAAGGGCTATCAGCTCGCCTGTCACGCCATCGGCGATGCGGCCATCGAGCAGTTGATCACCGCCTACGAGAAGGCGCTCGCCGTCCATCCCGATCCCGACCGCCGCCACCGCATAGAACATTGCGGCTTCTCGACGGCCGACCATCACCGGCGGATGGTCGAGGGCGGGATCTACCCCTCGCCTCAGCAGGCCTTCATCCACGATTTCGGCGATGCCTACATCTCGGTTCTCGGCCCGGAACGCTCTTTGTCGAGCTATCCGCTGGGCACCTGGATGAGGTTGGGACTGAAGCCGCCGACGGGCAGCGACGCCCCCGTATGCGAGCCGAACCCGTTCCCGAACCTCCACGCCATGATCACCCGCGAGACCTGGAAGGGGACGGTGATGGACGCGCGCGAATGCGTCTCGGTCGAGGAGGCGCTGCAGGCCTATACGGAGTTCGGTGCGTTCTCCCAGAAGATGGAACACGTCAAGGGCAAGCTGGTGCCCGGCTATCTGGCCGATGTCGCGATCTTCTCGCGCGACCTGCTCTCGGCGACGCCGGAGGAGATCCTCAAGGACACCGCTTGCGACATGACGATCCTCGACGGCGAGGTCGTTTACGACAGGCACGCGCGCTGAGACGGATGCGGCGCGGCTGCTCTGCGGATGCACCGAAAGGCAAAGGGGGAGATCGACAAGACAGACAGGACGGGGAGGACCGGTCCGACAGACGAGATCAGAACGAAAAAGGAGGAGGAGTGAATGATCAACAGATTTCTGATGGCAGCAACCACTGCACTGGCTCTCTCGCTGACAGCCGGTGCCCACGCACAGGAGCCGCGCGACGGCGGTACGATCCGGTACACCGCGGCCTACGGCCCGAGCTTCGCCGGCCTCGACATCCATTCCACGAACCGCACCCAGGACGCGATCTGGGCGATGGCGATGCATCGCGGCCTGTATGGCTGGGATCCGGTGGCGAAGAAGCCGACCCTGGAACTCGCCGAGAGCGTCGACGTGTCCGACGACGGCCTCGTCTATACCTACAAGCTGCGCGACGACGCCTATTTCCATAATGGCCGCAAGATGACGGCCGACGACATCGTCTGGACCTATACCGACATCATGGACGGGTCCAAGGCCTATCCCGGCGCGCGCTACGTTCGCCTGATCGAGGGGGCCGAGGACGTCGAGAGCGGCAAGGCCAAGACGATTTCCGGCCTGAAGAAGATCGATGACCATACGCTGGAGATCACGCTCACCGAGCCGGTCGAGCCGGGCTATTACCTCAACCAGATGACGACCGCGATCTATCCGGCCAAGGAGGCGCAGGAGAAGGGCTTCGCCAGCCACCCGATCGGCCTCGGGCCCTTCAAGTTCGAGGAGTACGTTCCCGGCTCGCGCATGGCGTTCTCGCGCTTCGACAAGTTCTACAAGAAGGACCTGCCGCACGCCGACAAGCTCGTCATCACGCCGATGGGCGAGGCTTCGGCGCGCAATGTGGCCTTCCGCAACCAGGAGATCGACGCCTCGATCCTCGGTCCGGTCCAGTACCAGACATACAGCGCCGATCCCGAGCTGTCGAAGAACATGGTCGAGGTCGCGGAATATTACACGCGCGTGATGGGCTTCAATCCCGGCTACGAGCCGTTTGCCGACAAGCGCGTGCGCCAGGCGATCAACTACGCGATCAATACGGACCTGATCATCAAGAAGCTTGCCAAGGGCAAGGCCTATCCGGCCGCCGGCTGGCTGCCGCCGTCGTCGTCCGCTTATGACAAGAGCATGAAACCCTACGCCTACGATCCGGACAAGGCGAAGGCGCTGCTCAAGGAGGCCGGCTATGCCGATGGCTTCGAGTTCGAGGTCATCGCGACATCGAACGAAAGCTGGGGCGTGCCGATCATCGAGGCGATCGTGCCGATGCTGGCCAAGGTCGGCATCAAGGTGACGATCAAGCCGGTCGAGGGCTCGGTGCTTTCGGAGAGCGTGCGTGCCGGCAAGTTCCAGGCGTTCATGTGGTCGCTCGAGACCGGACCGGACCCGCTTGCGGCCCTGAAATGCTTCGATTCCTCGACGCCGCAATCGGCCTGCAACTACACCAAGTTCGACAACGCCGAATTCGACAAGCTGCTGGAGCAGGCCGGCAACGAGAAGGACCAGGCCAAGCGCATAGAGACCCTGCAGAAGGCCAACAAGATCGTCTATGACGAGGCGCCTTACTGGTTCTACAACTGCAACAAGGCGGTCATGGCCTACCAGCCGTGGCTGCATGGCCTGCAGGCCAACCCCGTCGATCTGGCTCTCCAGAACTACGAGGATATCTGGGTCGACGACAGCTCGCCTGTCGCGGAATAACCGGGACCTGTGGATGCCCGCGGGCTGGCTCTCGGGCATCCATTCCAGGAGCTCTCCATGCTGCAATACCTTGTGCGGCGGATCGTGCAGATGGTCCCGATCCTCCTCGCCGTCGCCCTGCTGATCTTCGTCGTGTTCAGCGTCATTCCCGGCACCTTCGCGTCGAGCGTCGGAGCCGATGGCCGCGGCATGCTGGACGACAAGGTCATCGAGCGGATGAACGAGCAGTTCGGGCTCAACGATCCGGTCTATGTCCGCTTCGGGCAGTATGTGCTGGACCTGATGCAGCTCGATCTCGGCGACTCGTTCCGCACGCGCCGGCCGGTTGTGGAGGAGCTTGCCTCGCGGGCCTTGCCGACACTGAGGCTCATCGCCGGCTCGATGCTCTTTGCCATCCTCATCGGCCTGCCGCTCGGCTTCCTTGCCGCGCTCAAGCCGGGCACCCTGCTCGACAGCGTGTCGATGGTCACCGCGGTCTCCGGCCTGTCCATCCCGAAATTCTGGCTCGGGCTTTTGATGATGTTCCTGTTCGCGCTGACGCTCGGCTGGCTGCCGAGCTTCGGCTACGGCTCGGGCGGAGTGCGGCATCTCATCCTGCCGTCCATCGCGCTCGGTGTGGCGCCGATGGCGCTGCTGGCGCGCACCACGCGGGCCGCCGTGCTCGACATCCTCAATGCCGACTTCGTGCGCACGGCACGGTCCAAGGGCATGAGCGAGATCAGGGTCGTGCGCTGGCATCTCGTACGCAACGCGCTCGTGATTGTCCTGACGACGATCGGCCTTCAGTTCGGCACGGTCATCGGCGAGGCCGTGGTCATCGAGCAGCTCTTCTCGTGGCCCGGCATCGGCTCGCTCATGGTCGACAGCGTCACCCTGCGCGACATTCCCGTCGTCCAGGGCTGCATCCTGGTCATCGTTCTCTTCTTCCTGGTCGTCAACATGCTCATCGACGTCCTGTGTGCCATCATCGATCCAAGGATTAAGTACGATTAGGACCCTCTCGCAATACCACGCCAATCTGTGGATAGGCGGCATCCTGTTCGCGCTCATCGTGCTTGCGGGTGTCTTCGCGCCCTGGCTGGCCCATACCGATCCGGTCATGGACGCCGACCTGATGAATTCCGGCCTGCCGCCCGGCCACAACTTCTGGTTCGGCACGGACGACCAGGGCCGCGACATCTACAGCCGCGTCCTCTACGGCGCGCGCGTGTCGCTGACGGTCGGCATCGTCTCGCAGCTCATCAACACCGTCATCGGTGTCGCGCTCGGCCTGTCGGCCGGCTACTGGGGCGGTTGGTGGGACGATTTCATCAACGGGCTGACCAACATGATGCTGGCCATCCCCTCGCTCGTCTTCGCACTCGCCATCATGGCGATCCTGAGCCCGGGGCTGACCAGCCTCCTGATCGCGCTCGGGCTCACCAACTGGTCCTTCACCTGCCGGCTATCGCGGGCCTCGACCCTTTCGGTCAAGTCGCAGGGCTATGTCCAGGCGGCGAAGGTGCTTGGCTACAGCGACCTGCGCATCATGGCGACGCAGATCCTGCCCAACATCCTCGGGCCCATCGTCATCATCGCCACGCTCGGAATGGGCGGTGCGGTGCTGGCCGAGGCCGCCCTGTCGTTCCTGGGGCTCGGCATCAAGCCGCCCTTCCCCAGCTGGGGCAGCATGCTGTCGGATGCGCGCGAGCAGATGATGCTGGCGCCGTGGATCTCGATCTTCCCGGGCCTTGCGATCTTCGTCACCGTGCTCAGCCTCAACCTCCTCGGCGACGGCTTGCGCGACATCCTCGACCCCCAGTCAAGGACGCGAAAGGCATGACGGACGACACGCTCCTCTCCGTCGAGGGTCTGTGCATCGACCTGATGATCGGCGACCGCCCCCATTCCGCCGTCACCGATGTCTCCTTCTCGATCCGTCGCGGCGAGACCTTCGGGCTGGTCGGTGAGTCGGGTTGCGGCAAGAGCGTGACGTCGCTTGCCGTGATCGGTCTGCTGAAGCACCCCCTGATCCGTGCCGGCGGCCGCATCCTCCTCGATGGCGAGGACCTGACGACGGTGTCCGCCTCGCGGATGCGCGCGCTGCGCGGCGCGCGTATCGCCATGATCTTCCAGGAACCGATGACGGCGCTCAATCCGCTCTCCCCCATCGGCCGGCAGATCGCGGAGATGTTCGTGCTGCACAAGGGCGCGACGTGGCACGAGGCGGATCGGCTGGCGGTCAAGGCGCTCGGCAATGTGCGCGTGCCGGCGCCGGAGCGCCGCGTCAAGGATTACCCCCACCAGCTTTCGGGCGGGATGCGCCAGCGCGTGATGATCGCGATCGCGCTCGCCTGCGACCCCGATCTCCTGCTCGCCGACGAGCCGACGACCGCGCTCGACGTGACGGTGCAGGCGGAGATCCTGGAACTGATTCGCGACCTGTCCTCGGCACGCGGCACGGCGGTGATGATGATCAGCCACGATCTCGGGCTGATCGCGAATATGTGCGCGCGCGTCGGCGTCATGTATGCCGGCCGCCTCGTGGAGCAGCAGGAGGCGGGGCTCGTCTTCCGCAATCCGCAGCACCCCTATACCCAGGGGCTGATCGCGTCGCTGCCGCTTCTGGGCGCGCGCGCCAAGCATGGGCGAAAGGCGTTGAACGAGATCCGCGGCGTGGTGCCGGCGGTTGCGGATTTCCCCAAGGGATGCCGCTTCAACCCGCGCTGCGAACGGCGCACGGAGCTGTGTGTCGAGACCGATCCCGACCGCACGCGGCTTGAGAGCGGCGGCTTCGTGAGGTGTCACCATCATGGATGATCAGCACTCTCCCGCCGTCCTCAGGGTCGAGGACCTCAACGTCAAGTTCACGCTTGGCAGCGCGCTGTTCGGCAGCCGGCGGACCGTGCACGCCGTCAATGGCGTCGACCTCGAGCTGCGCTCGGGCGAATGCTTAGGGCTGGTCGGCGAATCGGGGTGCGGAAAGTCGACGCTCGCGCTCTCGCTCATGGGCCTGCAATTGCCGACCGGCGGGCGCATCATTCTCGATGGCGAGGACATTTCGGCCCCCGGCGTCGACCGGCGCAAGCGGGCGCGCATGGCGCAGATCGTCTTCCAGGATCCCTATTCCTCGCTCAATCCGCGCCAGTCGGTCTGGCGAACGCTCGCGGCACCGCTGCGCCTGCACGGCATCACCGACAAGGACGAGATCCGCGACCGGGTGACGGAGGCTCTGGGTCGCGTGGGGCTGCGGCCCGAGCTTGCCGACCGCTATCCGCACGAATTCTCCGGCGGTCAGCGTCAGCGCATCGGGATTGCCCGTGCGCTGATCCTCGAGCCGAAGATCATGGTCCTCGACGAGCCGGTCTCCGCGCTCGACGTCTCGATCCGCGCGCAGATCATCAATCTGCTGCTGGAGATGAAGGAAACGCTCGGCCTCGCCTATGTCATGATCAGCCACGATCTCGGCGTCGTCGAGCATATGAGCGACCGTGTCGCGGTCATGTATCTCGGACGCATCGTGGAGAGCGCGGACTGGAAAGCCATCTTCACCGAGCCGCGCCACCCCTATACGCGCGCGCTGATCTCCGCGATCCCCGACCCGTTCGGCAAGGGGATCGGCACGAAGATCGGCGGCGAGGTGCCCAACCCGATCGACCTGCCGACGGGCTGCAGCTTCCACCCGCGCTGTCCGCACGCCGCCGATGCCTGCAGGCAGCCCCCCGTCCCCGAGCTGGAGGAGATCGACGAGGGGCATTTCGTCCGCTGCATCAGGGCCCGCGAGATCGGCCAAGGAGAATGACGTGACCGCGCCTGCACGAAACACCCCGCCCGCCGCGACCGATACGCCGCTGGAAACCGTGGCCTTCAGCGCGCTCCAGCCCGGCCCGCGCCTTCTCGTTCTGGGCGGCGTCCACGGCGACGAGACCTGCGGCCCCGACGCGATACGGCGCGCGATCGAGGAGCTCCGCTCGGGCGCCATCGGGCTGCGGCGCGGCAGCGTCACCTTCGTTCCCGTCGCCAACCCGAAGGCCTATTCCAGCCGCACGCGCGAGGGCGACCGCAATCTCAACCGGAACCTGCACGACAAGCCGGTGCCGCTCGACCACGAGGACCGCGTCGGGAACCGGCTCTGCGCGCTCCTGCGCACCCACGACGTGCTGCTCGACATCCATTCCTTCACCGGCGAGGGCGAGCCCTTCGTGTTCTTCGGCCCGCCCGACAATGACGGCGGGATGGAACCCTTCCGTCAGGCCGATGCCGAATTCGCCTTCGCCTCTCAGCTCGGCGTTTCGACCATCATCCATGGCTGGCTGGAGAATTATGCCAGGCTGATCGACGCCAGGACGCGCCTCCATCTGCCCCCGCTGTCGCCGGCGGAAGGCCATGGAACCACCGAATATATGCGCTTCGCCGGCGGCTATGCGGCCACCATCGAATGCGGCCGCCACGACGACCCGGCCTCCGCCGAGATCGCCTATGCGGCCATCGGCCACGCGCTGGCGAGCCTTTCGCTGATCGATACGGATACGCCGCCCCCACGGGCCGAGACCGTCATCCACATGACCGATATCGTCATCTGCGAGGACGATGGCGACCGCATCGAGGGCGACTGGAAGACCGGCGGGGCCGTACCCGCCGGCAGCATCATCGCCAGACGTGCCGACGGCACCGCTGTCGAGGCACCGCGGGACGGCTACATCATCTTTCCCAACCCGAATGCCAGGCGCGGGGAGACGATCTGCCATTTCGGCGTGACCAGCGATCGTGGCCCGCGCGCCGACACCCGTTAGGCCGCCGAACCGGGCCTTCTGCTTGTAGAAGGTCGCATCCGGGATGCCGTACTTGCGGCAGATCTCCGCGGTCTTCATCCCAGCATCGTGCTCGCGGCTCATCCCGATGATCTGCTCCTCCGAGAATCGGCTCTTTCTCATGGTCCATCCTTTCCATCGATGGACTCGACCATCTCATGGTCGGATTTCAGGGGGCTGGGTCACTGCCAACATTCGAGAGGTCAGAGCGTCGCCAGATAGTCTCTGAACTCCTTGCCGACTTCAGGCGCAAAACGCTGCCTCTGGATCTCGACTTGCTCGATACGATCCACACGGAAATTGCGAAACGAGTCTTTCATTTCACACCAGGCGGTCAGCAGCCATACGGTGTCGAATGCTGTCAGGCCCAGCGGTCGTAACCTGCGCTGGCTGCGATTCCCGTTCAAATCCAGATAGTCTATGGTCACTTTCCGGCGCAGATGGATCGCCTCACGCAGAGGCGCGAGAAACGGCAGCGAACCGATGCTCGACGACACCGCCAATATGCGAAGATCGCGAACCGCCCCCTTGTCGGCATCCGGCAACAGGGCCTCGACCTTGCCTGCAACCTGACGCGCGGCCTCGGCGAGGGCATCGTCGCCGCGTGCAGCAACGAGTTTCATCCCAATCGCGATTGCGTCCAGCTCATCCTTGCTGAAGTGAAGCGGCGGCAGAAAGTAGCCCCGCTCGAGCTGATATCCGATCCCGCCCTCGCCGCGGATCGGCGCGCCCATGGCCTGCAACGAGGCAATGTCTCGATAGATCGTTCGCTCCGAGACACCTGTGTGGTCCGCCAGTTCCCGCGCACTTGCCGGACGGCTGTTCAAACGAAGCCGGTCGAGCAAGGCGAACAGTCTTGCCGCACGCATGCCGTCCCCTGACAGTTTTTGACAATCCCTCTCTTTATGCATGTGCGAACTGTTGAGGACAACACAACGACAGCAAAGGACGGCACAATGTTGATCAGGCCAAATGCGGCGGCCCGGGTGATGGGATTTGCACGCTACGAACGACTGGAAAGGGTCGCGCCCGAAGATGTGCTCGCAGCCGCGCTGCACTGGCAAGAGGACTTCCTCGCGGCGCAGGACGGCATCCTCTTCCATGCATTCCTCGGCAATCTGGGCGGACAGTTCGCAGATGTGATCCTGGCACGCGACGAAGCCTCTTTCGACGCCATGTCAAAGACCCACGCCGCCGCGCAGAGCTCCCGGGATTTCTTGGCGCTGCTCGATCCCGCCAGCATCCGCCTGAGCCGGAACATCATCTTGAAAGACGGGATCATGCCGCCAACGGATTTTTCCTGCGTCGAGTTCGGCACGTTCCGGCTTTCCGAAAGCGTCGATGCAACGGCCGATGACGTGCAACGCGCGTCAGACCATATCGACGCGACCTATCTGAAAGGGTCTGCGAACACGCGTGCTCATTTTGTCAGTCAGATCGACGAACGCACCTTTAGCGAGACAGTCTTTGGGCAGACGATGGCCGCCACTCGCCGCATCTGCGCAGGCTATGTCGGCGACCCGGACTGCGAAGAGCTTCTTGGACTGTTCGATCCCCAGAGCGTCGATCTCGACTTCTGGTTTCCTCTCGCCTGATGCCCGGACTACCGGTCTGACAGAGAAAGAGGCGGGCCGGTTTCTTCGCGACGGGTCTGGAGGTCGAGAGAGAGGCTCTCGACGCCCGCCGCGGAGACCTGACATGTCCGGAACCGGCTGCGCATTCCATGGATCAGCCCTTCTTCGCAAGCCGATGTGAAACCGTGTCGCCACCTGCGAGCGCATTAAAAGCGAACGCCGCGCCCCATGGCATAACAGAAGCGGTCGAGGCTCCAATCGCCGCTGGATGAAAGTTCAGTGGCAGGTCAGTCGGATATCTGGATTATGACCGAGATCGGCGATGCGTGAGCTCTCGCCTGGCCGCTGGTCCGTCACTTCCTTGAGATAGATATCGATCAAATCGCCAAGGGTCGTCTTGCGCGATGCGCTTTGATCGACGAAGACGCCGCGATCCGTTTCGGATTCGACCTGACGCACCTAGACCTGCGCATCCTTCTTTGTGCGGAATGTAGCGCTCTGGTTTGGCCAGCCTTTACGCCTGACTTGCACCGCCCACTGGTAAGGGGCTTTTTCGCGGATAGCCGCCATTTGGATCGCTCCCGTGCTGTGACGGGTGTGCCAGAAAATCGTGAGCACGAACTGGTCACAATGACCACTTCCGCAAAGCATTGATTTTCATGGGGTTTTTGGCGCACCCGTCAGGATTCGAACCTGAGACCTCTGCCTTCGGAGCTGGTCTAAGGACCTATCCGAATTGCGCGATAGAGCCCGCCAGAGCACTCTAACTACCTGAAATAGATTGATTTTCAGAATCAGAGCTCCGAAGTCTCTATCCGTGAATACGCCTTGATTTCCGCCCGCGTGCTTGCGTGGTGCTTACTCGAAATCGGGGCTTCCGAGGGACGGGAGCATGACCAAACTGACCAAACGGTTTGTAGAAGCCGTCGAGCCGCAGAGCAAAGGTCACGTCGTCTGGGACGACGAATTGCCGGGCTTTGGTCTTCGCGTCTATCCCTCCGGTAAGCGCAGCTACATCGTCCAGTACCGGTCCCGTGGCCGCTCGCGTCGCTACACGATCGGCCTTCATGGTGTATGGACCCCCGAGACTGCGCGCCGCGAAGCCAAGGCCCTGCTCGGACAGGTCGCCCATGGCGGTGATCCTGCTGAAGAGCGAGAGGAAGACCGCAAGGCGCTGACCATCAAGCAGCTATGTGAGCAGTATATCGCCGACATGGAAGCCGGCCTCATCCTGGGGAAAGGCGGCAGGCCGAAGAAAGACACCACCATCGCCACCGATGTCGGCCGTATCCGCAGGCACATCATTCCTCTTCTCGGGACGCGGCGTGTGCGGGACATCACCAAGCCGGACATGAACAACCTGATGAAGGACATCATCGCCGGCAAGACACGCGTGACCATGAAGACCGAAAAGCTTCGCGGCAAGGCCATCGTCCGCGGCGGACGTGGAACAGCAATCCGAACGATGGGACTGCTTGGCGGCATCTTCTCCTATGCAGTCGAAGCCGGGGTGATCGAACACAACCCAACGCATGGCCTTCGCAAGCCGAAATACCAGGTTCGCGATCGCCGACTCAGCGAAGCTGAGTACCGGATTTTGGGAGACATCCTTCGGCAAGCACAGCAAAGCGATCGCTTTAGAATACATGCCGAGATCCTCAGGCTGATTACGCTGACCGGCTGCCGGCGCGGAGAAATCGTCAACCTCAAATGGAGCGAGGTAGATCTTGAGGGTAGCTGTCTACGACTGGTCGATAGCAAGGAAGGCTCCTCGGTTCGCCCGGTGGGCCTTCCGGTCGTGGAATATCTGGAGAAGGAACGACCGCACAGAACCGGAACCTACGTCTTTCCCGGCCAAGGTATTGACAACGCGGTCGGGAACTTTCCGCAGAGCTGGAAGAAACTGTTCAAGGACACGCCACTCTGGGACGTGACGCCTCACATATTGCGGCACAGTTTCGCGAGTATCGCGAACGACCTTGGCTTCACCGAGATCACCATCGCCGCGCTGATTGGTCATGCCAAAGGGTCTGTAACCAGCAAGTATGTCCACACGCTGGATTCTACGCTTATCATGGCTGCGGATACGGTGTCCGGCTATGTGAAAGCGCTGCTCGAAGGCGTTGAGTTCAGGCGGAACAG
This sequence comes from Kaustia mangrovi, assembly GCF_015482775.1. Lineage (GTDB taxonomy): Bacteria > Pseudomonadota > Alphaproteobacteria > Rhizobiales > Im1 > Kaustia > Kaustia mangrovi. The sequence continues at coordinate 1,806,895 of NZ_CP058214.1, forward strand.
CTATACGCTGGACCGACAATCCCGACAAAGTGCGATCAACGAAATGTTGAACGATGCTCATCCAACCACTTAGCCCTCATTTGTGAGGGATGCCCCGCAGGCGCAAACGCTCCCAAATCTATCCTCTTCGTGGACAAAGCAGCCCTGCAATTTACCGCCTTGTCGTCGACTTAATGCGAAAAGGATTTCTCCCGCCAACGTCAGATTTACGAGATCGCCCTTACCAAATGGCAACTCGGCAGCCTCAAGCCTCTTCTGCCAACTCAATGCAAACGATGCACCTTGTCTTCGGTCGTCTTTGGTCGTTCGAAAATTGCGAACAGGGTCGGCTTTTTTGCATACGACAACACAATCCCAAGAGATAGAGTTGCCACGCTTATGCAATCTAGACCCGTTCTCACCGTATAAAGGAAACACGGAAACGGGCTGAAACCCTGCGCGAGCCAGCGCTCTCCCGATTGCTTTCCAACCTCGTCCATCCAAGTTCTGATAGGTGAACACGAAGCGCCCCTCTGGCTTCATCTTCCGCCGCAACTCTTCGAAGATCTGTCCCAGGTGGCGAATGAATCGTTCTGCGTGATCCTTCGTATTGGCGGGAGCGGCTAACTGTCCACTTGGAAAGCGATCTATGCTGTTTCCGTCAATGAGCCCGAACCGATGCATCCAAGGCGCGAAGAAGTGACCAAGCTCGGAATATGCAATGTAATCAAGATAAGGCGGATCTGTAAGAACGAGATCGATCGAACCATCGGCAACGGCCGGCATCGATTTGGAGTCTCGACAGGCGATCTCACTGCGCCCCGTATGGTAGGCCATCGGCTCGTCATAGAGCACACTGGACGCTACGCGGTGCTCTTTGAAGGCAGTACCAGCGCGCTGAACCGATCTGATTGCATTAGGGAAGGTTCCACGGCCATTTCTATTCAGCCATGGGTTCAGCTCAACCGGACGCGAAATGTGGCGATATGCTCTGATCGAGAAGAGTGGTGTCAGCCGACGCCAGTCTCCGGCATAAGCGCACATCATGTTATTGGTCTTGAGGTGATCGGAAAATGCAACGGAGAAGGCGCCGCGTAGGTCACTTGGCAACGCATCAATTGCTTCACTCAATGCAACTAGATGCAGCTTTTGCCGAGCATTGAACAGTTCCGTATAGTCGACGTATCCGTAGGACAGTAGACGGTCGTCAGCGCGATCCGTTTTCGGTATTGGAGACCGAGGAAGCAAGCCGGTTTTCGACGCGAGCCTACTTGCGAGCGCAGATTCAGCCTTCTTGAAGAGATTCACATCGTACGCAGTCGCACTCCGAAGCGAGCGCTCCGCCATTGGTGTGACTCGCTCATCACCGCTCGGCAGACTTTCCACAGCGAACAGCCGAAACTCGGGTTTTCCTTCCCTTCGCGCTATATCAATCAAAGGTTCTGAATGCCCACAGTTCGGGCACACTGCAGCTCCATAGCGTTGGTGCGCTCCGCTCGGGTCCGTCGCGGCACCACATGGACACGTAACTTGGACAGCGTCGCTATCGGCTTCGATCAATCGGCTACAGGATGAACATGCGACCCACTGACGCTTCGCTGCTTCTGTCCGCGCCAATCGAAACCGGGGGTGAGCATCGAAACCAGCACCGCATTCCCCGCACGTAACAATCTGTACCCAGAACGCGTGCAGAAGGGTTTCGTCCACGCCGTCCTGGGATCGCGTCCGATAATACTCGCCGATTTCACCAAGCACGCTGAGCCGCAATTCCTCAAGCGCTTTCGATAAATCTGGCAAAGCGCCAAGTTCCGCCTGGAAAGCCGAAATCGCCGCCGCGACCGGCTCAACGTCAAAACCGATTGCGTGGGCACCCAGTCGCTGCGCTTCCAGCAACATGACGCCGCCACCGCAAAACGGATCCAATACGCGCAGATCTTCAAATCCGGTGCCTGAGTAAAACGTCTTCCAGAAGTTTTCGCCGTCCCGCGTCCCAAAGCCAGCGAGTAGGCCTCTCGCTGTGACAGCCAATCGCCGCGCGAACCACTTATGGGCTTGATACTCTGCGCGAGGACGAACTCCTTCTTTCATGGCGATACGCGCCAATTGTTCAATGGGAAGCGCACAGGCGTCCAAAAGGGAGATTTTGGTGGAAACACCTGTCATCGGGTCTTCACCATACAGACGTGCAGACCTGGTAATTCGATTTCCTGCCCAGTTAATAGATGGCCGTCCACGAAGTGCTTTAACAAACGAGATTCTTTGAGAATTTCCCGATCACGCGGGAGATAATCGACCAAAGCTCGGCTTAAAACCGCTACGAATTTTGACCGAGCGCGTGAGACAGTCACGTTGAACCGGTTTAAGCTGTACAGGAACTCTTCCTCGGAGGCGATCTGGTCAGCGTCACCGAGCCCGAAGCTAGCGAGAATGACTTCCTTCTCTTGGCCCTGAAACCGCTCCACAGTATCGATGCTGGAGAAAAGAAGCTCTCGGTCAAATTCCTGTGGAAGCGCACGGTCCAAGAGTTCAAAAACTGCCGATTGCTGCGCGCGATGAGGCGTAACTATCCCCAGACCTTCGAGCAAAAAGGCGTCAGGGTCGAATTCTGCTCCGGTGCCTCCGTTTTGGTCAATCATACCAGCGCGCCATAAAGACACCGCCAAACCGGCGATGAGATTAGCTTCAGCGTCGTTGCGCTGGCTGGAATACTCATCCTCATGAACAATGGCTGTCAAAGGTCGTGTTGGATCGAGTATGCGAGCGAATTCGCTGGAGAAAGCCAAAACAGCCGGCCAATCCGTAGGAGCTGCGACATCAATGGCTCGAGCCAATTGCACACGCCGCTGCGCCGTATGGGGGCTCGCTTGAAGTTCTTGGCCGTAGCCAGCCTCACGCACGAACTCGATGATGTCGCTGTTGGACCGAAAACTCATGTCGAGCATGATCGGCTGAATTCCAGGACGTCCTTCCAACACGCGATAGTGACGGAAGAAATCATATACAGAACCGAGCAGGTGCTCCAATCCTTTCGGAGGTGCCACCGGGTGAATTGGCGGCATTTGTTTGTCATCGCCAACGACGGTCAACCTCGCACCCGTGGCAAGCTTGCTAAAGGCGACAATGGCATGGGCGACGTCGAGCTGGGAGGCTTCATCGATGATCATCACATCGAACAACTCTCGGCACAGTTCATCTCCGCCTAAATTGTGAAGCTGATCGACGGTGGAGGCCACCACCGTAATTCCATTTCCTTCCAGTGCATCGATCAGTTCTAGAGCTTCACCGCTCAGGCCACCTTCGTCCGCTTTCACTCTGACCACATGGTTTTGCAACTCGGCATCGACTTGAGGATTGGGCGTGCTGGATAGCCGGGCAAACGTCACATAGTCGGACATACCAAGCGCTTCGATCACTTCAGGTAGTTTCCTGCCGATATTGTCGATCGATACCCAAGTAAAACCCGTGACCGCTATACGGAGCCTCTGACTGCACTCTCTGGCATCGTGAAGCAAACCGGAAACATAGGCTGTCACCGTCGCACTCTTGCCTGTTCCCGGAGGCCCCCACCAAACCGACAGCCGTCGCGAGCTCGCCGTCTGAATGGCTTGCCTTTGCGTGTCTGTAAGATCCGAGCGGAACGCCAACGCCCCCGCAACGATGGCGTCAGCCCTGTGATCATCTAGATCCGTGGCAGCGAGTCGTTCTGCGTCCCATATAAAGTCTGCTGCGGGTGTGTGTGGTGCGCGACGGGGGGTCCCTTGTCTGACCCGAGCCACCGATAGGGCCGGGAAAAGCGGCGTATCAGCGGCAATCTGCGGGAAGCGAATTCCCGTTGGGTCAGAGAGCGTCTTTTTCAGTTTGCCCGTAAAGGCATCCATCGAAATCGGGTCGAGTATCGCAAACTCACCTGCTGATCCGTCTATGTCAAAATCGACATGTGCACCCCGTAGCGCTGATGCCAAAAGATCCGAGGGTTGTAGTGCAATGAGAAGACCGCTCCTCGATATCTTCAGAACCGAAACCGTTAGATCTTCTCTAACCAGCCGTCGCCATTCCCATGGCCGAATCGGGTTTTGATGCTCCAGACCGGTCCGACGTTTGAACTGCGCAGTGGTCAAATTTTGAAGTAGGCCAAGCTCGCGCTCCGGCAGGAGCGACCATGTGTATTCTCCATCCTTGATCTTGGCGTCTCGCGAGCGCTCGGACAGTTCAAAAACAAGCGTCTCATGGTTTGCATTGCGAACGTTGAGTTGCTCCAATGCTGCGCGTCGCTCCTCTCCATCCAAGCACCGTGTCGCTCTCAGGCTTGCATAACGCGCCTCTCGCTCATGCGGAGGCATCGCCATCAGTAGCTCAATCTCCATCCTTTGCACCGCCGCCATAAGTCGGGCATGCTGATAGATGATTTCCTCGTCATCCCCCGTGCCAGTCATTCGGCGTAAGGGCGTGAAGACGGAATTAACGAGCGGGGCGTCTGCGCTCAGCGTGTCTCGCAGCTCAATTGCCAATTGCATTGCCACATAGAGGACAGCAGACAGCTTAGTACGAACGACGCGGCGCACCTGCTCTTGATGTTGTTGGAAATCCTGATTTCGAAACGGAGCCGACCGCTCCCAGATCTCGTGCCCCCGTTCCGAAGGGATCTGATCCGACAACGGGTCCTTGTAGAAGTCGCTGACCCGATACTCCCATGTCGAACCGTCATCACGCTCTCGCCCCTCTGAGTCGAGCGTGTTGGCCAGCTCGACAAGACCGTAGTGATGCGGGATCGGTGCAGACAGCAGACTGTTAACGGCATTCGCGACAATGGCGATAGGCGAAGATCGGCCAACATAGTCCGGCGACTCCATCGATTGCTCTGCAGGAAACAGCCACGACATAACGCTCACGTCTTCGTCGCCCATTCTCACAGGTGCCTGCAAACGATCCAAGTGGCGCCCTGTAACCCTGCGCAAATGCTCATAGGTAAGCCGGTCCCAAAGATAGAACTGCAGGCTCACGTCCGTTTTGTCAGGGTCTCCATTTTGCTGATAGCCTTCCAAGATGGCAGCTTTCGCCCTCTGAATATCGGCCAGCAAGAATTCAAGTAGCTGCGCATAGATCGCGCCTTCGGCTTCAACGGATCGCTCCATGACAAGGAGTTCTCGGCTAAGCGGGTCACGACGCTCCCGGCTCCAACCTTGGCCATTGGGTCGTCGTCCCGTCGGAACGCCATAGGATATGCGATACCCGAAGGCGAACGTCAGCCCGCTTCCAATATCGAAGTCCGCCGACATCGCGATCCGAATATCTGCGAATCTCGGAAGCGTTCCACTGGTTCCCGAACGATCTGGTATTTCTGCTTCGCCGCCTACGCTCAGCCTCTCCGCCCGGCTTTTAAAGACGGTGCGTTTTGCCTTCAGTGCCTGGTGCGTCTCATAGGCAGGGCTACCTGCTGGAAGCGCCGCTAGATGCGGAACGTTAGTCACATTGTGTTCAACTAGTTTTCCTCGCGCCCCACGAGTCACACCTGCAACGCGGCTGAGGTGTGCTTCACGTTCTGCCGATGGCCAGCAGTAACGTTCATCGATCTGCTCGCGATTTCCCCAAGCGTATCCGAGATAATCACAACCGCCGCACTTTTGGTCGACATGCCAGTCGAGAGTGCGCCAATCTTCCGGCTCAATCACTGCGGGGAGGTCGACCTTCAAGAACCTACGTACGCGCCCCAGTACGACTTCTGGGGGCATTGTCTCTAGGTCTTCCTCAAGAGCCTGAAAATACAGCGCCAGATCCCGATCAAACACTAAGTTTCGTCGATCAGTCTCCTCTTGTTCATGGAGGCAAGATGCTTCGTGTTTTCCAGGCCAAATCGCTGCATTGGCCAGAACAACGAACTTATCGGCCCAACCAGTGTCGACAAGCCATCCCGCGAGCGTCATGCTGTAATAGGCGAGTTCGGAGAAATGCGCTGGACTTGCTTCGCCGGAAATCTTGATGTCGATGATCCGGAGGCCGAGCCGTTCATCCTCATCGCTGAGCGTCTCAATGGTCCCATCTGGCGCGATGACGCGTCTGATCTCACCACTGGCTGGAGCAATGTGGATGATGTCGGGTCTGACCTTGGCCAAGGCAATGAGGGGCTCCGCCCCACCGCACAGCTCGGTTAGTTCATGTGCCGCTATGAACGATGAGGTTACAGAAAACTCTGATTCAAGGAGGAAGCTGTTCTCCAGAGCTTGCTCCAGAATGGTCTCGAGATCGAGCGTTCGATAGGCTTCAGGAGTCCCGGGGACCGCCCCCTCATCGGAGTTCGCAATCGCAAGCTCCGGAAACGACATCTGGAGTTCCGCATATTTCTGGTGCTCATAATCTCGCCCTTGCTGAGTGATGAGGGCTAGACCTGGCCTCGCAGCGTCTTTCTCTGGCGCGTTCGCCGCAGCCCTTGTTTCCCGGCCAGCGTACAAATCAAGACGCAAGCGGCGTTTGCATCCAGTTCGGATGTATTGAGAGATGACGCGTTTGCCGAGCTTATACAATTTCAATCCTTAGCGAGCCATTCGACCTATAGTAAAGTTCGACGATTCCGCGAACCCTCCGATGATGCAAAGCCATTTTCGCCGTTATAGCATTCTGATCGAACAAGATCTTTATCGCTCTGACCATCATTCTATTTGGATGGTCTGAACTCTCCCCTCGCTCAATAGACCATGCAAAGTGGCAATTTTAGTCCGTGTCCCGCGACGGGCGCAGTATGTAAAGACAACGCTCTGCTTGGCACGAGTATCAGCCGCGCCACCTTGACCACATTCGCCGGGATGTATCACTTGTCCCCCTCCGCATCCTGCTCCGTCAGCTCAGCTTCGGTGAGGATCGTTACCAGGACCGCCTGATAGAGATTCCAGATAAAGGACTTTAGGAGCATCAACAGGAAGACGAGCCAGGCCGTCATCACGGCGAACGTGAAACTCGCGCCAATGACAATCACCATCTGTCGGTTCTCAGCCACCCAGCGCAAAGCGCCGGAAAGGGGGCCACCGCTATACAGCGTCACCTTGACGACCAGGCACAGCGCCAGAAACGTCAGGAAGTGAATGAATACCAGAAGAAAATTGAAAAAGATGAACTGGAGTCGGGAGATGTCTTCCTTCTTGTGGTCCAGCTTTGCAAGCAGGATGAAGACACCGGGCTTGGTGATGCTGGCGAAGATGGCGAAGCCGGCGATCAGAAAACCGAGAATGGCCGTCGTGAATGTAAAGCCCGTATCGGCAACCTCGCGGATGCCGACGATCAACGACCGATAGGGGGCTACGGGCATGCCGAACCAGGCGTTTGCCGCCAGTGCGAGCACCATGACAACAAAGACGCCCCACGCCAACCGCGCATTAATGGGCGCGGACGCGACCTTTCGCGCCTTCCGGTAAACGGCGAAAAGACTCTTCTCGCTTATGAGGCGATCCTGCCAGTTCATTTATAGCAGCCTTACAAGCTGTCTGATTTTCTCTACGGCGCGGTCCATTGCCGGGGCTCGGATGGCCCCGTTCTGCGTCATGGTCTCGTAAATCTCAAAGAGCCGGCGAGTCAGACCGGCGCGCGCCGGCGGAATGTTCTCGACTGGCGCTGTGATCTGGAACTTATCATTGTTGCCGGCGAGATGGTTGCCGTTCTCATCCACGCCCGTCAGCTTGACTTCTTGATTGCCGGTTTCGGTCGCTGCGGTGACCGCCTCAATCGATGCCTGGATATTGAGGCCCTCATTGTTGGCGGTGGTGAGGTTGGTGCGGTCGGCGTTGAGCCCCCGGCTGAATTCACGCACCTGACCGAGAATCTCGCCAGCGTCGATATCGTCGTTGGGCCGCACAATGCGAAAGTCGATACGCTTGAGAATGCCGTAGCGCTTCACAAACGCGGTGATATCGTCGGCGCCGGTGAGGGCAATCACCTCAAGCGTTGGCGCCGGATGCGTTTCAAACAGGGCTTTCTTGGTGACCTTCTCGCCCTCGGCCTTCAGCGCGTCGTATAGCTCATCGACATATTCCTTATGGCGGCGGCGAAGGAACTGCTCGGCAGTCGCCTTGAAGGCATTGAGGTCGGGGGCATGCGGCGTCTCCGGGAAATAGATCAGACGGTGATTGTTCAGGAGCAAGACGAAGAAGACGGAGGGCGCCGAGCGCATCCGTTGCTCGTCCTTAATAAGCCCCTGTTTAGCATCGAATATCTGATGCCGCGTGAGTTCCGTATCTTTGATGAACCGCCCCGCCAGCGCCAAAACCGGCAACTCGCGGTCGCCTGAAAGATCGACGAGTTCGACTTCGTAAAAATGATAGTGCGTGCGCTGGCCATAGCTGCGAACGTAGGTGTCGCGCGTGAAGGCTGGAATTACGATTTCCTCGGCGTAGTCGAGAAGAACCTTCTCATCGCCGAACCGGCAAATAAAATTTGCGAATGTAGCGCTGTGCTGCCTCATGAGCCCCCCGTTACGTTTCTATTTGTTTGGCGGCCACTCCCCCAGTGGAAGGTCGTTCAAGTGCTTCTTCACCTGCCGCCAATTCGGCATGTGCTGGTCGAGTAGTGTGATGAACCCTTCGCTATGGTCGGGCACGATGAAGTGCGCGAGCTCGTGCAGGATCACGTAATCTAGGCACTCAGTGTCTTTCTTGGCCAGCTCCAGATTTAGACGGATGGTTCCGCGCTGCGGGCTGCTGCCGCCCCACTTCGTCTTCATGCGCTGAATGAAAAAGCGCCGCACCTTTACGCCAAGCTGCTGCTGCTGCCGGTCGATCAGCGCCGCCGCCGCCCCGCGCAGTTCTTCGCGGTACCAGCCGTCGAGCAAGGCGCGCCGCTTCTCAAGATCGGTCCCGGCAGGAATGCCAAGCTCGATGTGACGATGGCTTCTTGCGACGTAGCTGCGTGAAGCGCCCTCGACTATGCGCAGAAGATAGCGCCGCCCCCAGAGGTAATGGCTCTCGCGTTCGATATATTCCCGCGGGGTTTCGCGCTCCTGCGCCTGTTGCCGGCGCTGATGGCGCTTAATCCAGCCCAGCTTTGAAATCGCGAACAGCCGGATCGCGTCCTCACTCATATTGCAGGGCGCGGCGATGCGCACGCGGCCAGTCGGCGGGTGAACGCTGAGATGGACATTCTTGATGTCCTTCAGCACCACATCGACTGAGAGATCGCCAAGCTGCAATTCGCTGATCATCAATACTCCTTCTGGGCCTTGATGATGAGAAAGACGCGCTCGACCTCGTCCTTGTCGCCAAGCTCCCGGTAGAGGGATTGCTTGATGACGCGCTCCTTCGGTTCGACACCGCGCCAGCCGTCAGGCGCATTCGTCCTGACCGCCAGATCCAGCCGCAACGCCAGCTCTTCATCGTTCTCGAGGTTGTTGTAGAGGGCGCGCTTGCCGGGCGTGTCGAGGCGCGGCGGCGTGCTGTCGGCCTTGCCCGCATCGACGCGGTTAATCAACGCGGCGATTTGCCTGAGATATTCCTCGTACTGGATCGCCTTCTCGCGCCGGTTCCTGATGATCTCGCTCAGCAGTGCCGCCATGCTGTCATAGAAGGCAGGATCGTTCAGATGCTCCTTGATGATCTTGCTGCGAACGTTGTTCTCGATCGTCTCGGCGATGGCGTCCTTGTTGCCCTTCAGGCTGCCCAGCCGCGAGGCGATGGCATCGGCGATGCCAGATTTGACGATCAGGTCGAGCAGGCTGATTTCATCGAACGGAGAAATCTTCCTCGGCTCGTCCGCCTCGATATAGGTATCAATCAGGTGGCGCATGTCGGCTTCATACGCCTTCAGGTCGAGCGTTTCGCCGCTGGCGTTGCGGACGATGTCGCGAATGGCAAGGTAGTGCTCAACCCGGTCTTTGATCCGCTTGATGTCGGCCTGGTCGTACCCTGCTTCTTCCATCTCATCGGCTATACCGGCATAGGCGCGCACAAGACTGGCGACGGTCTTGTAAAGCATCGCGCGCTGCGGCTCACGCTCCAGCAGGTCTGACGAGATTTCGGTGTTGCCGCAAAAATAGTGGATGTAGTCGAGATCGCCCTTCGGCGGCTCGACCGGCTCGCATAGCACTTCGATGGCTTCGAGCGCATCTTCCAGCCGCTCGCGGCCCTTCGTCAGGCGGTCCTGCAATAGCACTTCCGGCGAACCGCCAGGCGCGCTGTCATCCAGTTCGGACGAATAGACGGCAATCGCATTCTCGACCTTCTTGAACAGGTCCTTGTAATCGACGATGTAGCCGAACTCCTTGTCATCGCCGTCAAGCCTGTTGGTCCGGCAGATCGCCTGGAAGAGCCCGTGATCCTGCATCGACTTGTCAATGTAGAGGTACGTGCAGGCCGGCGCGTCAAACCCGGTCAGCAGCTTGTCCACCACGATCAGCAGCTTCATGTTGGCCGGCTGCTTTACGAACAGCACCTTCGCCTCGTCCTCGTAAGTTTCGGTCTTCGTCTTGCCGCCTTGCGGCACCACATCTTTCAGCAGCGCGGTGTAGGTGTTGTAGATGTACTGCTTGTCGGTTTCGGTATTCGCGCCGATCTCCTCCCTGGTCACGTCCTGCGCATTCGGATTGTAGGAGGTGATGAGGGCGCACTTCCCTTTTAGCGTGGTGCTCTGAAACAGCTCGAAGTAGCGGCAGGCTTCAAAGATGCTCGACGCCACCAGAATGGCATTGCCGCGCTGGCTCGAAAGGCGCGGCTGGACGCTGAAGTCAAACAGCACATCCGCGACCACGCGGTTCATGCGCGAGCGCGAACTAAGCACGCTCTGCATCGTGCCCCAGCGCTTGCGCAGCTCGTCCTTCTGCCAGTCGTTGAGGCCTTTGGTCTTGGCCTCAAACCAGCCTTCGATCTTCTCTTCCGAGCCGAGGCGCTGATCGATGTCGCGGGCTTCATAGACAAGATCGAGCACGACCTCGTCCTCGACCGCCTCGCTGAACTTGTAGGTATGAATGTAGCGGCCGAAGACTTCCAGCGTCGTCGCCCGGTCGCGTTTCAGCAGCGGCGTTCCGGTGAAGCCGACGAAAACGGCGTTCGGCATCATTGCCTTCATGGCGCGGTGCAGCTTGCCACTCTGGGTCCGGTGGCACTCGTCCACGAACACGAATATCTCGCCCACGGTCGGGCTCGGCTGCCCTTCCATGTCTTTGATCCAGGCGTCGAAGTCCTCGACATCGCGCTTGCCGAACTTGTGCACGAGCGAGCAGAGCAGCCGCGGCGTCGCTTCGCCGAGCTTGGCCAAAAGATCGCGCCCGCTCTTAGCCCGTGCGATCGGCTCGCCGACGCCCTCGAACACGCCTTCGATCTGCTTGTCGAGTTCATCGCGGTCGGTGATGATCGCAATGCGCGCGTTCGGATTGTTCTCAAGAATCCACTTCGCCAGCAGCACCATGACGATGCTCTTGCCGGAACCCTGGGTGTGCCAGATGATGCCCCCCTCGCGGCGGCTCGCGAATTCCTGCGCTTCCTTAATCCCGAAATACTGGTGCGGGCGGGGCAGCTTCTTCACCCCGGCGTCGAACAGGATGAAATCCCGCATCAACTCGATCAGCCGCTCCTTGCGACAGAGCTTCGCAAGATACTTGTCCAGCTTGTAGCCGTCGTCCTCCTGCTCGTCCTCCTTCCACTTCAGGAAGTATTTCTCCGGCGTGCCGATGGCGCCGTATTGCAGCCCCTCGGTGTCATTGCCGGCGAAGACAAACTGCACCGTGGAAAAGAACCACGCATTGAATTCGGGCCGCTGGTTGGAGAGGCTCTGCCGGATACCATCGCCGATGCTGACGCGACTGTTCTTCAGTTCAAGCACGCCAACGGCAATGCCGTTCACATACAGAACGAGATCGGGCCGCCGCTCATGGCCGCCATTTAACGTCACCTCTTCCGCAACAAAAAAATCGTTCTTGAGCGGCTCTTTCCAGTCGATCAGGTGCACGGTTTCGGACGGCTTGCCCGCCTCGACCTTCACGGCCACTCCATAGCGCAAGAGCCCATAGACGGCCTCGTTGTTGGCATAAAGGCTCCGGCTGCTATTGGTCGCCTCGGTCCGCAGCCGCAGCAGCGCGGCGCTGATTTGCGCCGCCGTATAACCCCGCCCATCAAGCCAGGCGGTGAGATGCTCTTCTTCAATGTCGCTGTTGCCGGCCCGGTCCGACCAGTCGCCGAGAAAGCGATAGCCAAGTTGATCGCGAAAAAGCTCAATCACGCGCCGCTGGGTTGCCCTCTCCGCCTTACGCACATCGCTCATGCTGGTTCCTCTCGAGCAAGGATTTCCGTCTGCACATAGCGCTTGAACTCCGGCACCGAAACGAAGCAGCGATATCCTGCCTGGTTCGCGATGGCGATTACGTCGCTACCTTCGTTGAGCAGCAGCGCGACCGGCTGGCTGAGCTCTTCCTGTATGCCGTTCGGCCAGGCAAGGTCGAAGACGGCCTTCTGCACCCCACTCTCGGGATCGGCGCAGTCGAAGGCGAGAACCCCGCGCGGATGGCCTTGCGATTCGATCCAATCATTGACCGCTTCGAGCTCGTCCTCTTCCTCCTCGCTGGCGATCCCGCCAATAGGCAAGTCGCGCGACGGCGCAGGTGTCGGAGCACCGGAAAGCCAGCGGTTGTCACCATGCAGAAGCGCTTCCATCCGCGTGTTGACTTCAGCGGCAAGCAATTCCTTGCGTACTTCGAGAAAGTCGCGGAACCGATCCATCTTCCAAAGCGCGGGGTCAGCCGGAATCCATTGGGAGGCGAGCGCGCCGGGATGGGCTTTCTCGACTTCCGGAAAGTATCCCTCGGGCAACCTGTCGCTGATGACCAGATTGGTGTCTTTGGTCAGAAAACAGAAGTTCGCAAGCGCATTCACCTCAGCGCGTTTGAAGTCGCGCTTGTAAAGTTGCGACTTCGGAAAGATGTGATGGACTTCGAGGCTACTCATTTTGCCGAGCATGCCGGCCTTCAGCGGCAGCCCGGAACCCCAATCCTTTGCTTCACCCATGCGTGTCAGCAGGTAAAGCACAGGGTAAAAGCGCGCACCGAGACTCCAGCCGGTGAAGTGCCCCGGCTCAACGCGCAAGCTGCCGTGCCACAAGCGAAGTTGCTCCAGCAACTTATCGAGGCCGCCATCCGGTCCTTCCAACGCAGCGAGGTCTTGGTCAATGGAAGACTCTACCGAACCGGAAAACCGTCCCCACATCCCGGCCTGCACGAACCAAAAGAGCAGCTTGTCGCGTTCCTGCTCATTCATCTGGCCACTGCGTTGGTCCAGATAGCGGACCATGACGGGGATAGCGAACCGACCGAACAGCACCTGATCGTGATCCAGACCGAGGCGCCCGCCGATCATGTTCAGGCAGCGGTCGATATGCTTGTTCGCTCGCTTCAGCCCGTCTTGAATTTCCTCAGCGCTCTTGTCATGCAGGAATTGAAATTTGGCTTCGCCTGTGAGCGCGGTATTCACCGACCGCAGCAGCCGGTCGAGATTGAAATTATAGCCTGCCACCGACCAGTCCTTGAGCTTCGCCTTCATCGTGTCACGAGCTTCCGGCCAGTCGGAGCAAATTTTCGCAAGCGCAAGATCGCCCTTCGATAGCTTGGTTCCCCGCTATTAACGCGGTTGAATATGTCTACCACGACTTCGAGCGTCTTGTCGGCGCCGGTGACTTCCTCGATGTGCAGGTCGGTTTCAAGAATGCCTAGTAGCCGGGAAATCCGCCCGGAATATTTCACCGCTCTTGTACCGATATCCGGGTGCTCTGCGAGCTGTTCGACAAGCTGCTCATGGCCCTCATGCCCCCGGCTCATGAGCTCTGTGACATCGATCCAGAGCGGATCGTCCTTCATCTTGACCGGCTGGTAGAACGCGAACGTCTCGGCCTCCAGATGAAAGCGCAACCCTGTGAACGCCTGAGCATTGCCGTCGAAGAACTGCGGGGGCCGTCCTCGCACGACGCCATAAAGCGAAGTCATGCGCTGCTGGCCGTCCAGCAGCAACTTCACCACACCGGCAGCCAACGGGCCGTCACCACGATGGGCAGCGGTCTGGGACTCTGTTGCCCATACCAGAAGGCCGCCGACAGGATGCCGACGATACAGCGAATCGAATAAGCCTCGCACCTGATCCCGGTTCCAGACGTAACCCCGCTGGAACTCAGGAAGCGCCATGTGCCCATTGTCGATGTGATCAAGAATCGTCGAAATCTTCATACCAGCCGCACCCTCCCCGTCAGCAGCTCCTGCATCATGCCTTTTTTGAGCTGGCGAGCTTTCTCAAGGCGAGTGTCAAGCGCTTCCAACTCGGCATCCAAATCGCTCAAGACTGTTGAAATAGCGGCCTGCTCATTGCGAGTAGGTGGCAGTTTTACTCGGTAAGCATGGGCGTCGTTTCGGTTTAAGGTTGGAACACCCGAGCCACTCGCGAAGCGCGCAAAACCGATGAACTCGTACAAATAAAAGATAAACTTGGGATCGTTTCCATTGAATTGAGTTACCCAAAGTGTCGTATTGTGCGGCCAAAAATCATTATCAATAAAAAATACTCTTCCCAATGTGCCTGAACGCCCCGTCACAACGCCCGGTCCTTTTACCATGTACTCTCGATGTGAGTTCAGCACGCCATTCGAATAAGCAACAGGGAATGGGCCATCCTCAAGTCGAGAGTTGGGAAGGTCGAAACCACGTTGCAGAGGCGCTACTTTCGCAAGCTGAGCTTCATGCCATTCCCCGTCGAACCCTGGAAGCCGCCTTCGACCGGCAAGCAGTTCCTGCATCGCGCCCTGCTTGACCAGGCGCTTCTTCGCAATCAGTTGTTCAAGTGAATCGATGAGGGCATCGGCGTCGCGTACAGCTTCTGTGATTGCCTCCTGTTCAATGCGAGAAGGGAGAGCTATCGCCATTCTCGCGATCATCTCGCGGCGCACAGAATCTACAGATGACTTGGCCGTCATCTGCATTATGCGGTCATAGAAGTTGGACGCGAATACCAGATAGAAATAGTACGCGGAAATCCGTTCAGAAAAGTCGGAAATCACGTAAACGCGCTGATGCGCATCGAACTTGCCATTTATGTAGTGAAATATCTTTCCCGTTCCAACACCATCCCCGGCAGTGAGTACGGCTTCTTTATCGAAGGAATAACTGTTTATGCGCTCGACCTTCTGTGAGCGAACGAAGAATGGGTAGTCGCCGCCTTCAACACGATCCTGAGTGTTCCGGCCTCCTGTGGTGATCGTAGCTAGGTCTTCGACATAAGCTGCATTCCAATCCGAGGGGATTGAACCAGCATCCGTATCCTTGAAATGGAATTTCGCTTCGGCACACCGCCGCGCCGTGTCTGCCCGTACTGCTAAGTCGTTCACCACGCGAACCCCATCCGTTCCAGATGTTGATCCACCTTCGATTCCAAGTTTGCTACGCGCGCCGTTATGTCCGGCAGGGTAATCTCATACCGCTCGGCGAGAACCTTGACCCGCTCGGCCAGCGAATGGCTGATGCGGTCCATCTCGTCCTCGATCATCGCCTGAACCGAAGCGAGCCACTTGTCATCGACGGCAAGCGCCTTAATCTCGTCGGCCGTCAGTTCGGGATATTTATCATAGGCGGCCTTGTCGAGCGCAACCTCGGCTTCCTTGATCCTCTTCTTCAGATCGCTCTCGCTGTTGAATAACTTCAGCCAGTTCCTCAGCGCGGCCTCTTCTTCAGCGGCGTCAGTGTCCCCTTTGATCTCCTTCAGGCGTGCATTGACGTTGCCCTTGTTGACCTTTTCGAGCTCAGCGAAAGCGCCGTCTTCGCCGCCCTGCTCTTCCTCCAGGTCGGTTTTCTCGGCCTCTACGATTTCCAGCTCCCTGGCCATCCGGTCAATCTTGGCCTGTTCATCAGCGAAGAACCGCGCAACGACATATTCCTTCGGCACGAGGTCGCAGGCCCAGCCTTTGTCCTTCTGCTTGCCGTTTTTACCTTCTTCGATGATCCGGTACGTTTCGGCTTTCCAGCCGTCGGCCGCGAGCAGATAGCAATCGTCCTGCATCGTCTCCGACCAGTAATCCATCAGGTGCTGATAGATATCGTACTTATCGACCAGCGGCTTGCCGGTGTAGTGAGCGAGCGAATCCTCTGAGATATCGAAGATCACCTGCTTGGGATCGCAGCCGGCGTCGAGACCCATGAGATACGATGCCGTGCGCTCACGCCACTGGTCGTAGTGCGCGCGCATCGCTTCGCGGAACGCGACGAATTCCGGGTGCGCGAAAATCGTCGGACGGACATCGGTTTTGTCTATCTTGAGCTCGAAATAACCAGGTCGGCATTCGCCAATCAGGTCTTGCTTCATCGTTGGGTAGACATCCCAGTAGGGTTGCAGGGCATCGACATCGGCGGCGGGGATGCCGCCGCGCAGATGCCCCTCGATATCCTGCCGGTCCTCTTCCTTCTGGCTGTCGATGTAGCGGGGCAGGTTGAGGTTGAAATCGTTCTTCTTTTCAATCTCTTCCAGCGGCACCATGCGGGCATAGCCGGGAACGTCCTTGCCCTTCCAGAAGGTATCGACGATGCGATGGATGTCCTGGGAACGAAGCCGGTTCTTAGGACCGTCCTTGATGAAGCCTTGACTGGCGTCGATCATGAAAATGCCCTTGCGGGCGTGAGCGCCTTCCTTGTCGATCACGACAATGCAGGCGGGAATGCCGGTGCCGTAAAACAGGTTGGCCGGCAGGCCGATGATCGCGCGGATGTAGCCCTTGCGCACGAGCTTGCGGCGAATTTCCGCCTCGGCGTTGCCGCGGAACAGAACGCCGTGCGGCAGAATGCACGCGCCTTTGCCCGTGCTCTTCAGGGAACGGATGATATGCAGGAGGTAGGCGTAGTCGCCCTGCTTGGCCGGCGGAGTGCCGTAACCTTTGAACCGCTCATACGGATCATTTGCGGGATCGAGACCGGTGGTCCACCGCTTGTCGCTGAACGGAGGATTAGCGACGACGTAGTCAAAGGTCTTTAGGCCTTCGCCATCCAAAAACTTGGGGTCGGCCAGCGAGTTACCCTGCCGGATTTCGGCAGTCGGGTAGTCGTGCAGGATCATGTTCATACGGGCGAGACCACTCGTCGCAGCATCCTTTTCCTGCCCGTACAAGGTGACTGAAGTCCCGGCCTGGTCTCCTACCTTCAGCAGCAGAGAGCCCGAGCCGCACGTCGGGTCATACACGGTGGTCTGGGAGCTGGTGGCGGCATCCTTGATACCAAGCAACTGCGACATCACACGGCTAACCTCAGACGGCGTGTAAAACTGCCCCTTGCTCTTGCCACTCTCGGTCGCGAAGTGACGCATGAGATATTCATAGGCATCGCCCAGAATATCATCGCCGTCCGCGCGGTTGCCCTTGAAATCGAGGGAAGGGCTTTCGAAGATCGCAATCAGGTTGGTGAGACGATCGGCCTTCTCCTTCCCGTCGCCGAGCTTCACCGAGTCGTTGAAGTCAGGGAAGTCGGCCTGTGAGAGCTGCTGGTTCTCGCTCGCAAGCGGGGCGATGATCTTCTTGTTGATCTGGTCGCCAATATCCGGCTTTCCCTTGAGCGCCACCATGTCGGCGAAACTTGCGCCATCCGGTACGGTGATCGGGGCGTAGGGCTCGCCTGCATACTTGTCGCTGATGTATTTGATGAACAGCAGCGAGAGCACGTAGTCCTTATATTGGCTCGCATCCATGCCGCCGCGAAGCGCGTCGCAGCTTGCCCAGAGCGAACGATAGATTTCAGATTTCTTTATTGCCATGCGACCCCATCGTATTCTTGTTGGTCGAGTCGGCAACGACTTGCGACCGCTTTTGGTCGCTCACGTATGAGCGCATAAATTCGCGTATCACTTGCGCGGCCGGCTTGTCTTCGGCACGGCAGGCGGCCACGAACTGCTCGCGCAGCTCACGCTGTACCCTGATGCGTAGCCCGACATCCTTTTCCATCGGTGCAGTGTAGCCAATGGATACACATATGTGTAGGAGAAAGTGGGGTGTCGTGTAACCCCACTATATCCGCGGTCGAAATCACGACCCTTGCGTCGGCGCGTCGGACGGATCAGTCCGCCTTGTCTTCAGATCGCTCTCGCGACGGAGGCGTAAGGCATAAGAAAAACTCTTAGCTCTCCTACCACGTCGCCCAATTCGCCAGGATTCACGGAAAGGTCTTCGACAAAGGCGCGCCACTGCCGCTGCTTCTGTTCATCCGCCGCAAATGCCGGGGTGAGCGCATCGGGCAGCTCGGTCGGTATCGGTGTCTTGCGCCGCGCGAAAGTCGCCGCGATAGCCTGCGCAAGCCTGTCATCATCGAAGCTGAACGACCGGCTGAGAACCCAGATGTCGTAGAAGTCCTTCATCCGGCTGTTCGCCCGGCCCAGCGCCACCATCGCCTGGAATTTCTCGGCGATGACCGTCTCTCGCGCATAGGCACGCAGCCTCGGCGGGGGGAAGTCGAGCATGGCGGGGTAGTCGACGACTTCCGCTCCAGGCTCCAGCGCATCGCCAAAGCCGATGTCGATCGTGAGGTTGATCTGGGCGCCGCCGACCGAAGCGATCGCACGCAGCCGGAGACCGCCATAGTCGAGCTCCTCGCGAATGCGATCGATGCGGAGCGTGTCTGGATCGAACACGACGCCGTCTTCGGCGTCCTGAGCGAGGATGTCCCGGAACGTCGCCAGCATCGCGGCTTCGCTCGGGTCACCGAACCCCAGCAGATCGAGATCGCGCGTCCCGCGGTGCGGATCGTCGAACCAGCTCATCATCAGCATCGCGCCTTTCAGCACGAAGCGGTCGGCTTGGGGTGACTGGCTGAGCCGGAACAGGAGGCGCTCCAGCGCAAAGCGCGTGAGCACCAGATCGAAGCTCTGTCCCTTCGCCTTGGAGAGGTTGAGGAGCCGCGCGCGCACCGAGGCGCCAATATTCTTCATCTCCTTAGCCATTGGCGGTCAGCGCCTCCAGATAGGGGCGGATCACCGTGCCGACCCCGCCTATATCAGCAGCCCTGGCGATCTCGGCCGGCGTGGCTTTACGTTGACGCAGAGCCTCTTGCAGACCTTCGAGCGCGACGGGCAGACCGATCTTGCCGCGATGGCGGAAGCAGTCCGCGACGGTCTTCGCCACGCCGAACACCTTTACCGATACGCCTTCGATCACATGGGTTTCCACGCTGTCGGCAAGTAGATCGTCGGAGAAACGCAGAACACGGATCGGCATGTCGCTCGGCTTCGGCGTCCAGTCGTTCCGACCGATCGCCATCCACACCTTCTTCGGAAGCTGATCCGTGAGTCCATGAAAGGCGAGCGCCGAGACGAGGCAGATCACGCCCTTGGGGAAACGCTTGGCCGCCTCGGCGAGGCTGTGGTTTGCGTCGAGCTCTGCGTCGGGAAGCTGGTAGAGCCCTCGCGCCAGGCGGATCACCTCGCCATCCTTCTCCATGCGGCTGACCGTTGCCGCGGTCACTCCGGCGTCCCGAAGCTCCGCAAGGCGCAGTATCCCATGCGTCGCGAGCAGATCGTGGGCAATCTCGCGCTGGGATGGGGTCTGGGGCATCGATATATATTCTCGCACTTCAGTATCCGTAGTGTGTGGTTTTGTATCACACAGAACGGTGAAGGAAAAGACAAAGCGTTGGTCAAGCCGACCACAAGGCTCTGATCCGGGCAGCAAGGAAGGGGGGCGTCTCCCTCCGGGCCGGGCTGTCGGCGGGGCGGAAGCCCCTCACGGGCCTTCCCCCTCTCGGGCTTTCATCCCTGACGCGGGGATTAGCGCTGCATACCTGAGCGACAGGCGTTGTGAGAGCAGCATCTACCAAATGGCCCCGATTAGAAGGTCAGCCACGGCGCGCACGGCGGGCGCATTCTTCAGGTCGGTGTGAATGACCAGCCATACAGGGCGTGCTTCGGGCTGCTCCTGGACGACGCGCACGAGATTTCGGTCTCGCTCCGCCATGACGCATGGCAACAGCGCGACGCCCAGCCCGGCCTCCGCGGCGGCGCGCTGGCTGTGGAAGTCACCGGTCAAGAGGTCAAGCGGCCGGTCTCCGGCGAACTCTTCCAGCCAGCGTTGCTGCGGCACATGAGCGAGCGTTTCGTCGAAAGCGATGAAGCGCCACTGGTGCGGTGGAAGCCCGGCGACCTCCGGACTGGCATAAAGCGCGAAGGTTACCGAGCCGATTCGGCGGACGATGTTCTGCCGCCCCTGCGGCTCGACCATGCGCACGGCCAGATCGGCCTCGCCGCTATCGAGCGAGGCCAGATGTGAGTTGGCCGACAGCACGATCTGCAGACCGGGATGCGCGGCGCGCAGGTCGTGCAGGGCGGGAATGATGATTTCGCTGACGAGCACCGGCGGTGCCGTCAGCCTTACGCGGCCAGTCAGCGTGCCTTGCGCGGCGTGAACGAGGCGCTCGATCCGATGCGCCTGATGTTCCATATCCAGGGCAACTTCTGCAATCTCGCGCCCCTTGTCGGTCAGCGGCGTGGAGCGGGCGAGACGGCGCACCAGCTTGTGGCCAATGCTCTCCTCCAATGCGGCGATCCGGCGCGACACCGTGGCATGGTTCACGCCCAGCGCGCGGGCCGCGCCAGCCAGTGAGCCTTCGCGGTGCAGCACCGCGAGAACATGCAGATCGCGCCAATCCATCTGATCACTCTTGCACAGATGGCATGTCGATATGAAGAATTTTCAACAGAGGATTCGCCTACCAAATGTCTTCGCACACGACAGATTGGAGCAAAGCGATGATCCCCACCCTTCCTCTCGGAACCGATGGCCCGAAACTGCCCGTGCTCGGTCTTGGCTGCATGGGCATGTCCGAATTCTATGGCGAGACCGACGACGAACAGTCGCTGGCCGTGCTCCGCCGCGCCCACGAACTGGGTGTGCGGATGTTCGACACCGCCGACATGTATGGCAACGGGCACAATGAAGAACTCCTCGCCCGCTTCCTGAACGATGGAGGCGCAAAGACCTTCATCGCCACCAAGGTCGGCATCCGCAAGGCGTCTGGCGAATACGCCCGCACGATCGACAACAGCCCGGACTATATTCGCCAGGCCTGTGACGCATCACTGCAGCGTCTCGGTGTCGAGCGGATCGATCTCTACTATGTCCACCGTGCCGAAGCGGGGCGGCCCATCGAAGAAACGATGGCGGCGCTTGCCGATCTGGTGCAGGCGGGCAAGATTGCGCGCATCGGCTTCAGCGAGGTCTCCGCCGAAACCCTGCGCCGCGCCCATGCCGTCCATCCGGTCACGGCCGTGCAGAGCGAATATTCGCTGACCACCCGCGACATGGAGGCTGAGATACTGCCCACCTGCCGGGAGCTGGGTATCGCCTTTGTCGCCTACAGCCCACTGGGGCGCGGATTGCTGTCGGGCACGTTCGATCTCGACAATCTCTCCGAAAGCGATGTCCGCCGCAACCTGCCGCGCTTCACCGGCACGACGATGGAGGAAAATCTCGACCGTCTCGATACGCTCCGCACCATCGCAGATCAACGCGAGGCGACGCCTTCGCAGGTCGCGCTCGCCTGGGTGCTGGCCAAAGGCGTGTTTGCAATCCCTGGCACCAAGCGGCTGAGCTATCTCGAACAGAATATCGCAGCCGCCAGTCTGCGTCTGTCGGCCGATGACATCGCCAGACTTGACCGCGCCTATGCGCCGGGAAGCTTCACCGGCGAGCGTTACACCGCCGAAGGCATGAAGGGCGTCAACGTATGAGCCTTTCGATGGACAGCACAGATCAGGTTTCGGCGATCGGACGCCACGCGATGCAGGCCATCACCGGCGAGGCGATGGAGGGTATTCTTGCGACGGTCGGCAGCCATTCCCCGCAACTGGTAAACAATCTCGTCACCCATGCCTTTGGGTCGGTGATCGCCGATCCGGCGCTTGGCTATGGTGCGCGGGAGCTTGCCACCATCGCCATGCTGGGCGCCATGGGCGGTTGCGAGAGCCAATTGCGCACGCATCTCGGGTTCGCGCTCGATTGCGGCCTCACCCCCGAGGAGATCGTCGCCAGCGCCGAGCATGTCTCGGTCTATGCCGGCTATCCGCGTGCATTGACCATGCTGCGGATCGCCCGCGAAGTGCTGAAGGATCGCGGGGAGAAGCTGCTCGTCGCCCAGCCTTTCCGCCTGCGCGACCATGCGACCCGCGTGTTCGACAGCGGCGGCGATGGGCCGCCCATGGTGCTGCTCCATGCGCTCGGCCTGGACTGGCGGATGTGGTCGCACGTCATTCCGCTGCTCACACCGCACTACCGGGTGATTGCCTTCGATCTGCGCGGGTTTGGAAGAGCAACCTTCGCACCGCAGGTCCGCGACCTCGCGCATTACGCCGAGGATGTGGCCGATCTGCTGGATCGACTTGAACTGCCGCAGGCCCATGTCGCCGGGCTGTCGCTCGGCGGCTCCATTGCCCTGGAACTGGCGCTCCGGCGGCCCGATCTGGTCGAGGGCCTGACGGTCATCGCGGCGACGGCGTGGTCTTTCCCCGCTTTCGAGGAGCGCGCCCGCGCTGCCGAAACGGCTGGCATGGAGGCGCAGGTCGTTCCGAGCCTCGCGCGCTGGTTCCGCGCCAGCGATCTGGCCAGGAACGGCTGGGCCGTGCGCTATGCCCGCAACTGCGTGCGCCGTGCGTCCATTTCCGATTGGAGCGCCGCCTGGCGCACCTTGGCCGGAATATCCCTCGACGGCAGGCTTGGCGACATCCGCACGCCGATACGGATCATCGCCGGGGAATCCGACCAGTCCACGCCGCCCAGCCTGATGGAAGGCCTGATCCCGGCTTCCCGACGCGACTTCGCCATCCTCCCGGATGCGCCGCATATGCTGGCGTTGACCCATCCTGAAGAGTTAGGGAGGGCGATATTGGCGGACCCATGTTCCGATACGTGATCGCAGCTTGACGCGCTTAAGAGAGTAAGAGTTCGGCGGCTTTCGCCGTGACGGGTTTGGAGGTCGAGAGAGAGGCTCCCGGCCGGCCCGTCGCGGAGATTGACCCATGACCAACCTTGAAACCCTGGACGGCCGGCGCGACGCGAGCGACGACTACAAAGTCGATATCTCGCGCGGAGAGCGGATCGGCCGTGTCTCCTCGGAATGGTTTTCGCGGCCCGATGACGAGCGTTATCTGTCCCTGTCGGAGCTTTACGCCTCGGTGAAATCCCGCGCCGCGCGTAGCCGCACGCGGACGGTCGAGAGCGCGGCGATCCGCGTCGAGGCGCATCGCGACGATCCGGAAAGCCTCGCGCTCATCCTGCCGGACGCCGAGGCGCCGGTCGCGCCGACCCATTGGAGCTTCGGCCAGCTCGCCAGCCTGGTCAGCGCGCCGGCGGCCTATCTGCGCCAGCTTCCGGCACCGCTTGCTGGCATCAACCTGCAGTATGGGCTCACCTCGCATCGCGCCGAGCAGATCAAGACGCTGGAGACCGCGGACGGGCGCACAGAGCTGCGCGCTGTCACCGGGCCGGACTATGGCCGCATCTACGACCATGAACTCGTCGACGCCGTGCAGAAGATCGCAGGCAACGGCACCGGCGATACGCGCTGGAAAGTGCCCGGCACGCTCGACTGGTCGAGCGGCACCTACAACCCGATGGTCGACATCACCAAGGACACGACGACGCTCTACGCCTCGGACCGCGACGTCTTCCTCTTTCTGGTCGACGACATGAATCCGATCGAGGCGGGCAAGCTGCCGGACGGATCGCCGGACCTTTATTTCCGGGGCTTTTATTGCTGGAACTCGGAAGTTGGCGCCAAGACGCTCGGTATCGCCAGCTTCTATCTGCGCGCTGTGTGCCAGAACCGCAATCTCTGGGGTGTCGAGGACTTTCAGGAAATCAGCATCCGGCATTCCAAATACGCCGCCAATCGCTTCGCGCACGAGGCGGCGCCGGCGCTGACCCGCTTCGCCGACTCCTCGCCACGCCCCTTCGTCGAAGGTATCCGTGCGGCGCGCGAGCGGATCGTCGCCCGCAGTGACGACGACCGCACCGATTTCCTCCGCAAGCGGGGCTTCTCCAAGGCGGAGACGGCCAGGATCGTCGAGACGGTCCTTGTCGAGGAAGGCCGCCCGCCAGAGTCCGTGTTCGACTTCGTGCAGGGCATCACTGCCGTGGCCCGGTCGAAGCCTCAGCAGGACGCCCGGCTCGATATGGAGGGCAAGGCGAAGAAACTCCTGGAGCGCGCGGCGTAGTCTGAAATCGGTGCTTTGCTTACCCGGTCCGTCGCTTCCTCGAGAGGAAGAGGCGGGCCGGGTTTTTCGTGACGGGTTTGGAGGCTGAGAGAGAGGCTTTCGGCCAGCCCGTCATGGAGAACTGACATGACCAAGTCTCAGAAAATCACCCTCAGCGCCTCGCGCGACATCCCTTTCAATAAGCTGGTGCTCAGCCAGTCCAATGTCCGGCGCTTCAAGGCCGGCGTCTCGATCGAGGAGCTGGCCGAGGATATCGCCCGGCGCACACTTTTATCCTCGATCACGGTTCGGCCGGTGCTGGACGAGGACGGCACGGAAACCGGCATGTTCGAGATCCCGGCCGGCGGACGCCGCTACCGGGCGCTCGAACTGCTGGTGAAGCAGAAGCGGCTCAATCGCACCGCGCCCGTGCCCTGCATCGTGCGCACGGACGGCCTGGCTGAAGAAGACAGCCTCGCCGAGAATGTTCAGCGTGCGCCGCTCCATCCGCTCGACCAGTTCCGCGCCTTCCAGGCGATGCGGGAGAAAGGCAAGAGCGAGGAAGAGATCGCGGCGGCCTTCTTCGTCTCGGCGAATGTCGTCAAGCAGCGGCTCAAGCTCGCCGCCGTCTCGCCGTCGCTCCTCGACGCCTATGCGGAAGAGGAGATGACCCTCGACCAACTCATGGCCTTCACAGTCAATCCCGATCATGAGCGCCAGGAACAGGTCTGGGAATCGATCAAGAAGACCTATGCGAAGCAGCCCTTTGAGATCCGCCGCATGCTGACCGAAGGCGCCGTGCGCGCTTCCGATCGCCGGGCGCAGTTCGTCGGGCTCGACGCCTATGAGGCCGCCGGCGGCGTCATCCTGCGCGATCTCTTCCAGTCCGATGATGGCGGTTGGCTGCAGGACGCCGGCCTGCTTGCGAAGCTCGTCGACGACAAGCTCGAGCGGGAGGCGCAAGCGATCCGCGCCGAAGGCTGGAAGTGGATCGAGATCGGCACCGACTTCCCCTACGGCCACACCTACGGTCTGCGCCGGATTATCGGCGAGACCGAGCCGATGGGCGAGGACGAGATCGCCAGCTTAGAAGCGCTCAAGGCTGAATACGACAAGCTCGAAGACGAATACGCCGACACCGAAGAGTTCCCGGAAGAGATCGACATCCGGCTCGGCGAGATCGAAACGGCGATGGAAGCCTTGCAGGAGCGGCCCGTCCGCTTCGAGCCGGACGAAATCGCCATGGCCGGCGTCTTCGTCAGCATCGGCCACGACGGTCGCTTGCGCGTGGAGCGCGGCTATGTCCGCCCCGAGGACGAACCCCCGGTCGAGACCGATGGGCAGGATGGGGCTGATGTGACAGATGCTTCCGCCGATGAGGAGGTTGATGACGCCACGACCACGGAATCCAGCGAAGAGACCGAAGAGGAAGAGGACGGCCTGAAGCCGCTCTCCGATCGCCTCGTCATGGAACTGACGGCGCATCGTACGCTCGCCCTGCGCGACGCGCTCGCCAACGATCCGCAGACGGCATTCCTCGCGGCTCTGCACGCGATGACGCTGCGGCTCTTCTATCACTATCCGCTGGATAGCTGCGTCGAGATCACGCCGCACAGTGCCGGTTTTGGCGCTCAGGCGCCGGGTCTTGGCGACACGGCCTATGTGCTCAGTGTGGACGCCCGCACCGAAAGCTGGCTCGCTGCACTTCCCAAGGGGCCTGAAAATCTGTGGGACGCGCTGGTCGGTTTCGACAGCGACAGCCGTGAGGCGCTGTTCGCGCATTGCGTCGCCATGACCGTCAATGCCGTCCACGAGCCCTATAACCGCCGCCCGCGGGCGCTTGCCCATGCGGACGTGCTCGCCGCAACGCTCGGGCTCGACATGGCGGCGGCCGGCTGGACGCCGACGGGCGAGACCTATCTCGCGCGCGTCACCAAGGCCCGCATTCTGGACGCCGTTCGCGAAGCCAAGGGCGACGAGGCTGCCGACCGCATTGCGGGTCTCAAGAAGCCGGACATGATCGCAGCGGCCGAAGAGCTTCTCGACGGAACCGGCTGGCTGCCCGAAGTGCTGCGTATGCCGCTTTCGCCCGAGGGTGAAGCGCTATCGGCGGCAAACGGCGGCGAAACGGCCATGGGCGTTTCCGCCGTCGTCACCGATGATGGACCTGTCACCGGCAACGCCTTCGCCACCGCGGCCGAGTGACCGGGAGCCATTCCCCCGTGGCTCCCGCAGACGCCCCTGGAGCCCGCCCATCGTGGCGGGCTCCTTCTTTTTTTGCTGTCGATATGGAGGCGCGCATGACTGATACAGCATCCGATATTACGCGACGGCTCGGGCGCGAAGCGGAGGCCGTCTGCCGTCACTATCTTTCCAATGGCCGCAAGCAGGGCCGCTACTGGATCGTCGGCGACGCCCGGAACACACCCGGTCGCAGTCTCTATGTCCGTTTGACAGGACCGGCTCACGGCCCTGGCGCCGCCGGGAAATGGGCCGACGCCGCCACGGGCGAGCATGGCGACCTCCTCGACCTGATCGCCAGCGCGCGACATCTCCAGTCTTTAGGTGAGACACTTGACGAGGCGCGGCGCTTTCTGAGCCTGCCGCGCCCCGAACCGCCACGCCGTGCGCGACAATCCGCACCCGCCGGATCGCCGGAGGCAGCGCGTCGTCTCTTCGCCATGGGAAGACCGATCAGCGGAACGCTCGCCGAGCGCTATCTCCATCGACGCGGTCTTGCCGCACTTGGCGATGCGCCAGCGCTGCGGTTTCATCCGCATTGCTACTATTGGCGCGAAGGACAGCCGAAAGAGGCGTTGCCAGAGACCTGGCCAGCCTTGCTTGCGAAAGTCACGGACGGACACGGCAATCTCACCGGCATCCATCGGACCTGGCTCGATCCGGCGACAGCACGCAAGGCGCCGCTCGACCCGCCGCGCAAGGCCATGGGGAATCTGCTCGGCCATGGCGTGCGGATCGGGGCCGCGACCGACATTCTTGCTGCCGGCGAAGGGCTGGAAAGCACGCTGTCACTGCGCATGGGGTTACCCGACTTGCCGGTCATCGCCGCGTTATCGGCCAACCATCTCGCCGCGCTGATCCTGCCGGCAGGGCTTCGGCGTCTCTATATCGCGGCCGACGCCGACGAAGCAGGCGCCATGGCGGCTGACAAACTGACGGAACGCGCAGATGCCGTCGGCATCGAGACGATCCGGTTTGCTCCCCTTGGCGATGATTTCAACGAAGACCTCCGCAAGCTCGGGCGGGATAAACTCCGGGTGCATCTCAGTCAGCAACTGGCCACGGCCGACTTATCCCGGCTGCTTTTCTGCGATCCCTGAGCAGTTGAGCAGGCCTGTCGCCGTTCTCGCCTGCATCGTCGTCTCCTTGTCCGAAAGCCACGCCTTCGGCCTTCCGAGAGGAGCAAGACGGAGCGGAGCCCGGCCGGGCCAGCAACGGCTGCGGCGGCGCTCTTTTCCGCCGCCGGGCCCACCCCACGCGTTTCGCGTGGGGACACAAACCATATCTGCGCCCGGCTTTGCAGCGCGAAACAAAAGAGCGCCGCCTCCGCCGTCCTCCGCCTTTGGCTCCGGCCGCCGGGATCGGCGGTGCAGTCCCGGCCAGCCCCCGCTTTTCCGTCGCTCGGGAAGGCCGCGAGAGGCGCGGCCCATGCCGAACAGGAGATGATCCCATGACAGCCGAGACCACCGAACCAATGGCCAGTTCCGCAACCGCCGTCGTGCTCGAAGAATTGCAGCTCTACGGCTACCGGCCTTTCGCCGACGAGCTCGATCCGAGACCCTTGCCCGAAACCGATGCCCTCCAGGCTGCGATGGCCGACATCTTCGACGCACTCGCCGCAACGCTGAGCGATACGCGTCTGGAACCGGACCTCGAAGACCTGCTCTGGTCCGTGACGAATCTGTTCCATCGCACAGCCTCCCGCGTCGACCGCGAACTCGACGACAACGAACAGGCCCAGAAACGCTCGCAGCGCAAACAGGACGGATCGGAAGTGCGCTCTGTCGAGCTCGAAGCCCTGACAGCACAGGGCGTCACGCTGATCGAGCGGCGCAATGCCTATGAACTCATGCGCGACATCGCTGCCGATCACTTCGAGACCCATATCGGCCAGACCTGGCGCCCGCACTCAGGATCGCGGATCAGTCATCGCACGCTGACCGCGGCCATGATCGACAGCCGCGACTACCTGACGGCAAAACGGCGCACCGAGATCGAACCTCTCCTACCGACCGGCTCACGGGTCGCCTTCTCCGGCGGGCTCGACGTCACCGACCATCACGCCATCTGGGCGGCGCTCGACCGGGTCAAAGCCAAGCATGATGATATGGTGCTCCTGCATGGCGGATCGCCCAAAGGCGCCGAAAAGATCGCTGCTTGCTGGGCCGACGCCCGAAAATGCCAGCAGATCGTCTTCAGGCCCGACTGGAAACGCCACGGCAAGGCCGCGCCGTTCAAGCGCAACGACGCACTCCTGGAGGCGATGCCCATCGGGCTCATCCTCTTTCCGGGGTCCGGAATCACCGACAATCTGGCCGATAAAGCCAAAAAGCTCGGTGTGCCGCTCTTCGATTTCCGGTCTCCGAAACGCACCACGCAGCCAGCGTGATGCATCGGACGCATCACCCGATGCGCGCGCCGGTACTTTCCGGCGCGCTGCTTTGCGTTATGCTTCAAATGGCGCCATGGCGCCATGGCGGCTGGCAGAGGCGCTCCGTCCACAAGGAGACCGCCCATGTTCCTTTCCGCGTTTTTGAGCATCATCGGGCTCGGTTTTCTGTGCTGGCTGCTGTTCAACCTGGCCGTCTATGCGCTTCCCTTCTTTGTCGCCATCACGGTTGGCTACTACGCGTTCGAAAACGGCGCGGGACCGCTCGGCGCGATTGCTCTCGCCCTGTTTGCCGGCGTCACGGCGCTTGTTCTCGGACAAATGGCCTTTGCAACCATCCGCTCATCACTCATTCGTCTTTCGCTCGGCGCACTCTATGCTTTGCCGGCTGGCGTCGCCGGTTTCCACGCGGCCAATGGGCTCGCCGAAACCGGCGACGCAGGTGAAACTTGGACGCTCGTCTTCGCTAGTATCGGCGCTATAACCGTGGGCGTTACCGCTTGGACGCGCATGGCGTCTCTGGCAGGACCGGAGGTGCGTGAGTCCGTGTAAATGCTGTCCTTCAATCGCGATTATGCCCGCATCACCCCAAAATAGTTGCGGATTTCAACAGCGGCCGCAATTTTGAGGTTGTTCTGTATGTGCAGCATTGCAGACAACGGAACCACTGGAACAATGGTTGAAGTGTAGGCTATCTTGCAGCCGAGTCTCTACATCGGCGTTCCTCGGCCACAAAACGACAGCCAAACCAGGTATCTCAATCTTCAATGTCATTTAAAAAGAAAAAACCTGGGAGTGCCGCTCCCTCCACGCCGGTTGGACTTCTCCCGCTCCTGACGCGCCGCACCATTCCCGATGCGATGTCGCACCAAAAGGACATGCTTGCGGTATACGCGGAGGACATGGTCGACCAACCCGATGTCGCCATGCAACTCCCGACCGGGAGCGGCAAGACGCTTGTCGGATTGTTCATCGCCGAATGGCGTCGGCGTAAATTCAAGGATCGGGTGGTTTATCTGTGCCCAACCCGTCAGTTGGTAAATCAGACGGTGGCGCAGGCGGAAAAGCAGTACGGCATTGACGCAGTCGGCTTTACCGGATCGCATCGCGACTACGCACCCGGGGATGTTTCAGATTACACGACTGGCGCGAAGATCGCGGTCACCACCTATTCTAGTCTCTTCAACGCATCGCCGTTTTTCAACAATCCGGATACGATCCTTCTCGACGATACGCATGCGGCGGAAAACTACATCGCCAAAATGTGGTCGCTTGAGATACCCTCTGCTGACGGGCCTCTATCGTCGCTCCACGCCGCCCTCGCTGGCGTGGTGAAGCCTTATATCAGCGGCCAATCCTATGCGCGCCTGACCGGCGATTGGGAGGACCGGTTTGACGCGACCTGGGTCGATAAACTGCCGACTGAGACAGTCACCAAGCTCGCGCCTCAGCTAATAGCGGCCCTAGACGCCCATAAGGATGCCAGCAAGGATGTACGGTTCACTTGGCCCTTGCTGCGCGATCACCTTCACGCCTGCCATATCTACCTCGCTTCCCGCGAAATTCTTATCCGGCCATTGGTGCCCCCGACCTGGACACATGCTCCGTTTCACAATGCAAAGCAGCGCATCTACATGTCGGCGACTCTTGGCGCAGGCGGCGATCTGGAACGCCTGACGGGACGCGCAAAGATCGCGCGTATCGAGGCGCCCGAAGACTTTCGCAAGGCTGGTGTCGGGCGCAGATTTTTCATTTTTCCTGGCCTATCTCTCGAACCCGATGCCTGCGAGAAGTTGCGCAAACGGATGCAGAAATATGCCGGTCGCTCGGTCGTCTTGACGCCGAATGCAGTCGCAGCAGAGGCCATCGCTGAGCAATTCGACAATGAAGATGATTTCGAGATCTTCAGCGCTGATGACATCGAGACGTCCAAAGAGGAATTCATCAAATCAAAGAAGGCGGCTGCAATCATGGCCGGACGCTTTGACGGCATTGATTTCCCCAATGATGAATGCCGCCTCCTATGTCTCGATGGATTACCCAAGGCGACCAACGCTCAAGATCGGTTTTTGATGAGCAAAATGGGCGCATCAGCGCTGCTGAATGAACGCACCCAGACGCGCGTTTTGCAGGCGGCTGGTCGATGCACCCGCGCTCTGCAGGATCGGTCCGCGGTTTTCGTTACCGGACACGAACTCCTCGACTATCTCGCCGACGACCGCAACTGGCGTCATTTCCACCCTGAACTCCAAGCCGAACTGGATTTCGGCGTTTATCAGTCGAAGGGCGTGTCTCCGACAGACTTCATGGAGGCATTCAAAAGTTTTTTCGACAATGATGCGAGCTGGGACGAGGCCAATGGCGAGATCGTCAGCGATGCTGATACCAAGGTTCAGCACCCTTACCCGGCCATGAACGAGCTGGAAGCGGTTGTCAGGCACGAAGTCGCTTACCAAAGGGCGCTCTGGTCTCAAGACTTTGAGCGTGCGCTAGAGGAGGCACGCGCCATCACGTCAAAGCTCACGGCGCCGGAGTTAAAGGGATATCGTGCGCTCTGGCACTATCTCGCTGGCTCTGTCAGTCAGATGCTTTCAAAAAGCGCGGACGACGGTGCGGACAAGGCGGCGCGCGAGCAGTTTATCGCCGCCAAAGACTCAGCGCCAAGTGTCCCATGGCTCGCGCAGCTTACTCGCGGCGAAACCTCCATCACGTCCACCGGGGACACGCCTTCGGAGGAGGTCACGGTTCAGGTAGAACGGTTGGAGAACGTCCTTCTAGCATTGGGAACGGCGAGCGAGCACAAATTTGAAAAGCGCGTTAAGGCAATCCTCGACAATCTAGCCGATCCCAAAACCTTTGAGGAAGGCCAACGCCAACTCGGAGATTTGCTTGGCTTCGTTACGGGAAATGGTAAGGGAGACGCCGCGCCCGATCCGTGGTGGCTAGGATCGGCGATGGGCATCGTGTTCGAAGACCATGCGGATGGAAAGGCGAGTACCGTCTTTAGCGCCACCAAGGCCAAGCAAGCCGCGACGCATCCCGACTGGCTACAAGAAAATGAGCCCGAAGCGGATAATCTCGATATGGTTGCAGTTGTTGTAACGCCCTGCACCACCGCCGGGCACGGCGCAAAACCTACGCTTAAAAAGGTTCGCTATTGGTCGCTCGATGATTTCAGGTCTTGGTCAAAGGAGACGATCACGATCATCCGCACATTGAAGATATCGCTTCCGCCAAACGGCGACCTTTTCTGGCGTATGAATGCAGCCGATACGCTGTCAAGCAGAGGCCGAACTCTTGAAACGATCCTTGACACTCTTCCAGTCGCAGCCGACGCAATGACAATTCAAAGCAAATAGAAAAAGATCAGATCAGGTCCGCCACAGAAGGTGCGCTGTTGCCACATTTGTGAGCTGACAATGGGGCTGATCAGATGCCGTTTTGGACGAAGATAGTTCGCACCGTTATCGATCTGCTATTTCCCAAATGACGTCGTTCTTCTACTGACCGATACGAGTGATCGTCACTCTATACATATTGTCGGTAGTTCTCGGTACTCTGACCGCCGTCAGCGTTCTCCTGAACCTCATCACCCACGCCCGACACGGCCTCTCATGGACTGATCTGGCCGGGATCGGCTGACGCCTCGACCGCCTTGGCCGCAACGGCGGGGCCGGATTTTCATCCCCTGGGCGTCGCCCATTCCTCGCGCGTCAAGAAACTCCGGCCCCGCCGTCCTCCGCATGTGCTCCGGGTCCCAGGACTGCGTCGGCGGTCGTCCCGGCCGTGCCGATCGCCATCGAGGCCGCGACGGGCGCGGGCTCGAAAGCCAAAAGGAGAAATGACATGGCCACCATCGGAACCTTCAAGAAGACCGGCAACGAGTTCGTCGGCGAGATCGTCACCCTGAACGTTCAGGCGAAGAATGTCCGCATCGTCCCCGAAGAGGGATCATCGAACGACAACGCTCCCTCGCACCGCGTCGTTTTCGGGAGCGCAGATATCGGCGCCGCCTGGTCCAAGCGCTCGAAAGAGGGCCGCGACTATCTGGGCCTCAAGCTCGACGATCCGAGTTTCACCGCGCCGATCTACGCCAACCTCTTCGACGACACCGCCATCGAGGGGGAAGAGAACTTCAGCCTCATCTGGTCGCGCTCCCGCCGCCAGAACGGCGACTGACGCTTCCGGCGCCCCGCCCGGTGGGCGGGGCGCCTTTAGTCCTGAGCCTGATCGTCGAGAAGTGCAGCCGGCTTCACGTCAAGCGCGAGCGCCGCATGCCAAAGGGTGATGATGGTCACGTTCTGCTGGCCGCGCTCCATCGAACTCACATGGGCGCGGTCGACGCCCATCTTTGCTGCCAGCGCATCCTGGCTGATGCCGATTTTCAGCCGGTAGTGCTTGAGATTCTTTCCAAAAACGTCACGAATATCCATCCGCAAGTAAAATGCGGATCGCGTATTTTGATGCGACGTATTATAATACGCGGACGATAGGCTGGCCCACACGCACCGCAGTCGTCGCCCGGCGGCATTTCAACCGGTCGGCGCTTGCATGCGTCATGGTTTCCGGTTCATTAACAATTGTACCACACTCGTCAGGACACCGATGCCCGCTACCCCGCTTACGATCGCAGATGCCCCGCCGAACGAAGCGGCCGTGACCGTCTATGATCGCGATCACTTCAAGCTTTACATGCGACTTCTCGACGCCAACGATGCCGGAGCATCGCTGGAAGAGGTGTCGTCGGTTTTGCTTGGCATCGACGCGAAGGAGGAGCCGGAGCGGGCCCGCCGCGTACACGACAGCCACCTGTCCCGCGCGCGTTGGATGACCGAACAAGGATATCGGGACATTCTCAGGAACGGTCTTCCCCTGTAATAGGCGGTAGCGATGCACTGTACGCATCGCACGATGCTTGTGCCCGTACTATGCAACCGCCGATTTATGGCGAAACATCCCAACTAGCTGACGCCGTCCAACATTTCGGCGTGTGATTGGGAGAAGTTCGCCATGCCGGCCGACTGGCGCGACGATCACCAATATGATCATTTCGATCAGCTCGACATCTCGGGGCTTGCCTGGGAGTGCCTTCGGCGGAACACGCGCTATCGCAAGGACTACGACATGATGCAGGAGGGCGGCGGCGCTCCAGCCGATTGGGGGTTGCGATTTCCCGGTAGACCCAGAGCTCAACGCGCTTGGCGCTCCCGTCTTCTGGCTGCCTTCCGCCGCGCCCGCCGTGGTTCATCTCATCGCCACTCTGCCGGACTTCGGCGTGACCGCCGCCATTCCTCCCGACAGCATCACAGATCGCAGGACGGACGCCGATGGACTGTCGTGGATGCGATTGAAGAACGGCACCAGTCTCGTCGGCGATCAGGTCGATGATCGGCCCGTAGGTCTCCTGCTTCCTCTCG
The DNA here is from genome assembly GCF_015482775.1 of Kaustia mangrovi. Classification (GTDB taxonomy): domain Bacteria; phylum Pseudomonadota; class Alphaproteobacteria; order Rhizobiales; family Im1; genus Kaustia; species Kaustia mangrovi. The sequence continues at coordinate 1,841,076 of NZ_CP058214.1, forward strand.
ATGACGCCTGGCCCGTGCGGCTTGCCGCCGCTGACCGGCTGTATCGCCAACTCATCGACCGCGACGCCGATCCGCCGATTACGCCGCATCGGCGCGAGCGTCTGAAACGCGCCCTGCGCACGATCGACGGACGCCAGAGCGGCGCAAGCTATCGTGCTATTGCTACGGCTTTCTTCGGCGCCGATCGCGTCGCCGCCGAACCGTGGAAGACCAGTTCGCTCAAGGCGCAGGTTGCGCGCCTGGCCTCGTACGGCCGAATGATGATCGATCGCGGATACAAGCAGTTGCTGCGAGGGAAGACCAATTAAGTAACTTGAGACGCTCCGATTGCATGGCCCTCTCCAGCACACAGAGAACTACAGCTTATCGCGTGCAACTTGTCTGAGAGCGTCTCTGATAGGCTGAGTTATTTGCCATGGCGCGAAACCGAGCTTGCCGCGAAACTCCTGATGGGTAATCACATCCACCGCTGCTGCAGCCTCAATGAATGACGCCGTATGCTGTCTCAAGATATCTGGCGACAAACGATCCTCGGCCTGCGCATCGCCAGTATGCGCGATTTCACCGCGCAGAGTGACGACGGCATCTAGGCGTTCGCATAGCCCTTCATCCTCTACGAATTCTTCGATTGCACGCGACATCTTGATCCCCAATACTTGTCGAAACAAGCCATTCAAATCTTTCCCTCTTTGACGCACAAATTTGGGTGTATTGAAATCTGGGATGTAATCGTTGAGGCGATCCGCCAAAAGGTCGCGCCACCCGCCATCGGGCAACATTGCAACCTTTTCGAGCAATGGATCTTGATTTCCTTTGTACTGGTTGCCTGCGTACTGAACGAGATCTTTTCGGAGTTTTTCGTCAAGTTGGGAAAATCTAAGGCTCGGTCGAGCATGGATTTTTGCGGCAACCTGTCGACAGACATCTTCACAATAGACTTCCCAACTGGAGATAAGAAGGACAAGCGCACCGTTCAGAAGGCTGTATTTTGTGTTCGGGCCGGGCCGATTGTTGATATCTTGAAAGACATCCGCAATCTCAAGCACCTCCCGCTTCTTTCTACGATTGAAGACGTTGAAAGCTTGGCTGGGCACTGCAGGTTCCTCTCCCCCACTACATATGAACAACTCTTTCGCCGATGTTACCACGTTGCAAGAGGCAGCCAGCAGCAGCAAAAATATCATTGATTAGCTGGACGACGCGGCTTCTTCACATCGAGTTCGCAAGGACCACCAGATCATCCCGCTTTGAAGGGGGTGACGTTGTCTCCGCCCGCTGATCGTCATCCCTCCCGGCGGTGCTTCTGCGCTTTTCTCGTCTCCGACAGTCCCGCGCATCCCGCAGCGGGAAGACCTAACCGGAGACGCGACCCATGCCCGATCCCAATGCCGGACTTCCCCCACGCTATCTGCGAACGCCCGAAGCCGCCCGCTTCCTCGGCCTGTCGGGCCGAACGCTCGAAAAGCACCGCACCTATGGCACGGGGCCGCGCTACTCGAAGATCGGTGGCCGCGTCGTCTATGCGATCGAGGATCTGCAGGCCTGGGTCAGCCGCGGTGAGAAGCATTCAACCTCGGATGACACGGGCGAAGAGGTTCTGCCCGCCAAGCGGCATGCCGCGATCTCGCCCGCCTATGTGCGGAAGGCCCGCTCATGAGCGGCGGCGCCACTGTCGAACTCGTCTGGATCGAAAAGCGGATCGAGCACTGGATTCGCTTCGGTCGGATCGTGCGGACTACGATTCAGACCCGCAGTCGCAGCACCGCTGCATTCGATCCCGGCGCTGTCTTTGCCTTTGTCCGCTGGCAGGCAAATGACTTTGGCACCGCGGTCAGCCGGATCGACATCCTGCGCGCGCCCCGACCGGGCGAGCCCTATGCGACCGTCCCGAATGTGATACCCGGCGGCGACAGTTTGCTGCGCCTGCCCGGCTGGCCCAAGGTCGAACGGGTTTTTCAGATCGTCGATGCAATTGAAGCGCTTGGCATCGACCCGGCGGACGCCGCGCCGGACTACTGGCGCCACGTTCACAACAGACTGTCTGCGGGCCTGGAGCCACGCGGTTACACAGCCGTTCAACATCGCGCCTGGCTGCTGCGCCAGACCTGTCCGCCCGATCCACAGACTTTGCGCGCCGCATCGGCGGAGAGCGCGTCGTGACCCGGTTCGGATACGTCATGTCGACCTGTTTCTCGGTGCTTGCGATCGGCGGGCTGGCCTTCGTCCATGTCAGTCCAAGGCTGATCTGGAACGCCTCCGCGAGCGCGCCCATCGGGCTTTACGCCGTCGCTTCGGATCAAGATCTTTCCATCGGGGATCTCGTCGTTGTCGATCCGCCCAAACCCCTTGCGAGGTACCTGGACGGGCACGGTTATCTGCCCGACGGCGTACCGCTCCTCAAGCACATCGTTGCGCTTCCCGGGCAGCGCATTTGTCGTGACGGCGCCGTCGTCACGGTCGACGACATTACCATGGCGCAGGCGCAACCAAGCGACCGCTTCGGACGCGATCTGCCCATATGGCAGGGCTGCCGTATCGTCGCCAAGACGGAACTCTTCCTCCTGAATCCGAGCCATCCCGACAGTCTCGACGGTCGCTATTTCGGCGCGCTCCCGGCGGACGCCGTGATCGGACGCGCCGTCCCGATCCTCACCGATGAAGACGGTGACGGCCGCTATGTCTGGCGCACCGATCGCGACGTCGGCGCTCTTCCAAATTTATCCGACCGCAAATGAAAGGAACCTACCCATGGCTCAGATCGGTCAATTCAACCGCACGGAAACCGGCTTCGTCGGGCGGCTTCACACGCTCATTTTATACCGCGAACTCACCCTCGTTCCGGCAGTGCCGTCGGACAGCGAGAACGCGCCCGACTATCGCATCCATCATGGTGGCGTCGATGGGCCGGAGATTGGCGCCGGCTGGAAACGCACCGGCGAGAAGGCCGGCGAATATATCTCTCTGCAGATCGACGACCCGACATTCGCTTTTCCGATCCGCGCCAACCTCTTCGAGACGGACGCCGAGGACGGACAATGGGCGTTGCATTGGAACCGTCCCGCAAAGCGTCCCGAGAAGCGTGATGACCACCGCTAAGCCGTCTCGATACCGCGCGTTGGTGGCACGAATAGTCCTCTGTGGCCTGCTCGCGGGCGCCGTCATTCCCGGCGTCGCGCTTGCAGAAACTGCGCCCTCCAGGATGGCGCAAAGCAGCAATCCCTATGCGGTCTATACTGCCGAAGCCTCGCAGCGCTTCGGCATTCCGGCGCAGCATATTCTCGCCGTCATGCGCGTGGAAAGCGCCGGGGATGCGCGCGCCGTCAGCGAGAAAGGCGCCATGGGATTGATGCAGATCATGCCCGGCACCTGGGATGAGCTGCGCGCGCGATACGAGCTGGGGTGCAACCCATTCGATCCGCGCGACAACATTCTCGCCGGCGCCGCTTACCTGCGTGAACTGCATGACCGCTTCGGCGCGCCGGGTTTCCTCGCTGCCTACAACGCCGGTCCGAGGCGCTATGCCGAGCACCTGGCGACGGGCCGTCCGCTGCCCCGCGAGACCCGCGACTATGTGGCAGCGCTGGAACCGCTTATTGGTCTTCCGGATGCAGCAGAACCGCAACAGCAAAGCGCTGTCATGGTCGTGGACTGGCGCGCGGCGCCACTCTTCGCCGCGCATGCTGATCGACAAAGCTCTGCCGATGCAACGCGCCCGAGCGGCGGTGCAGACGCTTATTCTCCGCACACATCAGATGCACCGAACAGCCTTTTCCCACCGAATGACAACGGGGATCAGCGATGATCCCGCTGATCGCATTCCAGCGCGGTCCGTCGCGTTTCAGCGTGTTCCCGGCACGAAGGGCGGAGACGGACGGCGCAACAACGACGGGAGGGCGAGATAAAAGGCGCGGCACTGATGCGCGCTATGTCGTTGTTGTTGTTCGAGATTTTGCCCGCCGCGGCGAGGGACACAGTGCCGCCCCGTGGCCTAGTCAGCTGTTTTCTTGCGGTTTTCGCCGTGCCGCATGCTCGACGGTGGAGCCTTCATCATGAGCGAGCGCGACAATGATCTGCGTATCCGGCCGGGGCGCATCCGCAATAAGGGAACGAGTTCTCGCAAAGCCCAAAGCTTCGTCGGCCAGGTCATGGGCGCCGCACGCAAGGCCGGGCACACCGGATACAAGCTCAACGGTTCGAAGGCGCGCGGACGAAGCTCACAATTCGGCCGCGGTCGCTTTGCCGGCGCGGCACGCGGGCTCGCGCGCACCCAGCGGCGCGTCGTCGTCAAGGCGCGTGTCGTCCGCCATCGCGGCGCGCGCTTTCGCTCCGCGCCGCTCGCCAAGCATATCGCCTATCTCAAACGCGAGGGTGTGACGCGCGATGGCCGTGAGGCCGGTATGTTCAGTGCCGACGCGGACAGTGTCGATGATCGCGGCTTCGCCGAGCGTTGCGAAGAGGACCGGCATCATTTCCGCTTCATCGTCTCGCCCGAAGACGCCGACCGTCTCGAGGATATCCGCGCCTTCACGCGCGACCTGATGAAACAGGCCGAGCGCGATCTCGGCACCAGGCTCGACTGGATCGGGGTCGATCATTGGAACACTGACAATCCCCATGTGCACGTGCTGGTGCGCGGCCGTGCCGAGAACGGAAAAGACCTCGTCATCTCTCGCGACTATATCCGCCGGGGGTTCCGCGGTCGCGCCGAGACGTTGGTCGAACTGGAGCTCGGGCCGCGCAACGAACGCGAAATTGCCGCGGGGCTTCAGGCCGAGGTCACGGCCGAACGCTGGACGGGCCTTGACCGCGCGCTGCAGGGCCTCGCCGATGACGCCGCCGACGTCGCCGATCTGCGGCCCGGCGCACCGGAGCCGCGCGATCCGGAATTGCGCAAACTGCTGATCGGCCGCGCGCAGACACTGGAACGGCTCGGTCTCGCGGACAGGCTCGACCCCGCGGTCTGGTCGCTGAAGCCTGGCGCAGAACAGACATTGCGCGATCTTGCCCAGCGTGACGACATCATCAAGACCATGCACCGCGCCATGGGGGGTGGCCGCGAACGGGCGCAGGCGGATTTTGCGATCGAGGCTGCGCCTGATGCTCCCGTGCTCGGTCGGCTGGTCGAACGCGGTCTTCATGACGAGTTGAGTGGCGAATCCTATGCCGTGATCGACGCTGTCGACGGCCGGGTCCATCATCTGCGGTTCCATGATCTCGACGCCGCAGGCGACACGCCCGAAGGCGGCATTGTCGAAACGCGGGTCTGGCGTTCAGGCGACAGCGGCCGCCAACGCATGGCCCTGGTCGGCCGCTCCGATCTCAACGTAGAAGCCCAGATCGGTGCCAACGGCGCGACCTGGCTCGACCGCCTGCAACTGGCAAGGGATCAGACGCCGCTCAGCATGGGCGGGTTCGGCGCCGAAGTTCGGGAGGCGCTGGAGCGGCGTGGCAATCATCTTGTCGCCGAGGGATTGGCTGAGCGGAACGGCCAACGCATCACCTTTGCCCGCGACCTTCTGAAGACGCTGCGCGAACGCGAGCTCGACACGACGGCGGCGAAGATCGAAGCCGAGACGGGCCTGCCCCGTCGCAACTCCGCCGAGGGCGAGCGCGTCACCGGGACCTATCGCCAGCGCCTCGACCTCGCCTCGGGCCGTTTCGCCATGGTCGACGATGGCCTCGGCTTCGAACTCGTGCCCTGGAAGCCCCAGCTCGAACGCCATCTCGGTCAAACCGTGTCGGGGACGATGACGCCCGGCGGCGGGATTGACTGGAGCCTCGGCCGCAAACGAGGCCTCAGCCTCTGAGCGCTGTACCGGAAGGAGAAGACATGCCGATCAAGACCCAGCAAACGCAGGCTGCCAGGATCCTCTGGGGCCAGATCATCATCGTCACTCTGGTCGCCGTCAGTTTCATCTGGGCGGCGACGCAGTGGACGGCGTGGCGGTTGGGCTTTCAGCCTCAGTTCGGCGCGCCGATGACGGAGGTCCTCGGCTGGCCTGTCTATCCGCCCTGGAGCTTCTTTGTCTGGTGGTACTTCTATGACGCCTATGCACCACGCGTGTTCGTCGAAGGTGCCATCATCGCCGGCAGTGGCGGGATTGCCGCGATCGCCGTCGCCATTTTTCTCTCCGTCCTACGCGCCCGCGAGGCCCGGGACGTGACCACCTATGGCTCGGCCCGCTGGGCGGAACGCAGGGATGTCGAAGCGTCCGGACTGCTCACCCCCGACGGTGTGGTGCTCGGCCGCTTCGAGAACCGCTATCTCCGGCATGACGGTCCCGAGCATGTCCTGTGTTTTGCGCCAACCCGCTCCGGCAAGGGCGTCGGGCTCGTGGTGCCGAGCCTGCTGACCTGGCCGGGCTCGGCCATCGTCCATGACATCAAGGGCGAGAACTGGGATCTCACGGCCGGCTGGCGATCGCGCTTTTCCCGCACCCTCCTGTTCGATCCGACCGATGCGAAGAGCGCGGCCTACAATCCGCTGCTCGAAGTCCGGCGCGGCGACAGCGAGGTGCGCGACGTTCAGAACATCGCCGATATCCTGGTCGACCCCGAAGGCCTGCTCGAACGCCGGAACCATTGGGAGAAGACAAGCCATTCGCTGCTTGTCGGCGCGATCCTCCATGTCCTCTATGCCGAAGCCGACAAGACGCTCGCCGGCGTCGCCGCCTTGCTCTCCGATCCAGGACGACCGGTCGAGTCGACGCTTGCAGCCATGATGCGCACGCCCCATCTCGGCGACCGACCGCACCCGGTCGTGGCGCAAGCCGCCCGCGAACTGCTCAACAAGGCCGAGAACGAACGCTCGGGCGTGCTGTCGACCGCGATGAGCTTCCTCAGCCTCTATCGTGACCCGGTCGTCGCCAAGGTCACCAGCCGCTGTGATTGGCGGATCGAGGATCTTGTTTCCGGGGCCGGCCGACAACGCTCTATCTCGTCGTGCCGCCCTCCGATATCAGCCGCACCAAGCCGCTGGTCCGGCTCGTGCTGAACCAGATCGGACGCAGGCTGACTGAAGAACTGAACACTGACGGTAAGCGCCATCGCCTGTTGCTGATGCTCGACGAGTTTCCGGCGCTCGGACGGCTCGATTTCTTCGAAAGCCAACTCGCCTTCATGGCGGGCTATGGGCTCAAGGCTTTCCTCATCACCCAGTCCCTCAATCAGATCGAGAAGGCCTATGGCCAGAACAACGCCATCCTCGACAACTGCCATGTCCGGGTGAGTTTCGCGACCAATGACGAGCGCACCGCAAAGCGCGTTTCCGACGCCCTCGGCATGGCAACCGAGATGCGGGCCATGAAGAACTATGCCGGGCACAGATTGTCGCCCTGGCTCGGCCATCTCATGGTCTCGCGGCAGGAAACAGCGCGCGCGCTGATGACTCCCGGAGAGATCATGCAATTGCCGCCGGACGACGAGATCGTGCTCGTCTCCGGCGTACCGCCGATCCGGGGGAAGAAGGCGCGTTACTATGCCGACCCGCAGTTCAAGTCACGCATCGTCGAACCGCCGCAACTGGTTGCCGATCACGCCGCGCCCGACAAACCGCAAACGGATGATTGGAGCGGACAAGCTACCATCGCTGCGCCCAAGCCCGGGAAGAAGGCCGTCCGCGAGGGGAATGAGGACAGTGACGGCGGCATCCGTCGCGAACCGGAACTGCCCGAGCATGAAGACATCGCACCGGAACGAACAACGCCGGCACGGGAAGAATTTGCAGGCCTCGACGATGAGCCGGATGATGATGCGCAGCGTGCCCGGCAGATGCAGGGACGGTTCAAAAGCGTCGCGCGCCAAGCCTCTCTCGATCCCGATGACGGCATCGAACTTTGAGATTCGCCATGAAAAAGGACCGACTCAATGTCTATTTCGACCCATCGCTGACAGCGGAGCTGGAAGCGTTGGCAGCACGTCGCAAGGTTTCCAAATCGCAGGTCGTGGAGGCGGCGCTCGCCTCTTATCTTTCGCCGGATGCCGCTGACCAGCGCGAGGCCGCTATCACCCGGCGGCTTGATCGGCTGACCCGCGCCGTCGAACGCCTGGAGCGCAACCAGACGATCACCACGGAGGCGCTAGCGCTGTTTGTACGGTTCTGGTTGACGACGACTCCGCCGCTGCCCGACACAAACCGCGAGGCGGCGCAAGCCAAAGGCCGGGAGCGCTATGAGGGTTTTGTGGAGACGCTCGGCCGGCGTCTTGCCAAGGGGAATACGCTGGTTAAGGAAGTTTCGGAGGACATCACAGGTCATGGATCCGAGTAGTGACAGCTTCGAGCCCACATCAGACTCAGATCAGGCGCTATGCAGCACCCCGGCCGGGCTGGCGGCTGAAGAGAAGCAGCAGTCCAAAGGCAATCATGCCGCCCCCGGAGGCCCGTTGAAACCAATGTAGCTTCGTTGAAGCGAAGGCAGCCGCAAAACGTCCTGCCGTCGCGTAGATCAGTATCGCGATGGCTTCGAGCGCGATGAAGACAGCACCGAGCAGCGCGTAGCTCATCCAGTAATTCGACGTGTCGACGAACTGGGGAAAGAAGGCGGCGAAGATGAGGATTGCCTTGGGGTTGCTGATAGCCACAAGAGCCTCACCGCGGAACGCCCTATGAAGCGTTGGTTTCATGGCTTCGGCGTCCCAATCCGCCTCTCCCGGCACACTCCGTAGTAGTTTGATGCCCAGCCAGACGAGATACGCAGCGCCTACGATCTTCACCGCGTTGAAGACCAACGCAGAGGCCGACAGCAGTATGCCGAGGCCCAAAGCGCTTGCCGTGATCATCGGAACGAAGATACCCAACCGGGCAAGACTTGCCGTGAATGCAAAGGGGACCCCTCTCTGTGCCCCATGGGTCATAGCGAGAAGGTTGTTCGGACCGAACGCGATATTTAGCGCGAAGCACGCGGGCAGGAACACGAGTAGATCGGGCATGGTGGAAGTATCCTCGTCTTTCCTCCCCGTATGCCTGATCGAAGGTCAGCCTGCAAAGGCCCAAACCAAGGCCGCGAAGAAAGGTCAGCTTCGTCCGCAAAGCCACCTTCATTCGATCCTACACCTTACACAGCTTCCTGCCTTTATACGACACCGCCCTACTACGCCTTCGCGACTGTTGCCGATGACCAAATAACGGTCTTCTTGATGAGCCCCGTGACCAATTGCGGGGCCGCGAATGACCGACCAACCTTTCAGAACCGAAGCGATCGAGCGCGGCTCCCGCATGCTTCGCACGGCGCTCGGGCCGCATGTCGCCACCTGGCTTGCGGACCCGGGCGTCGTCGAGGTGATGCTCAACCCCGACGGCCGCCTGTGGGTCGACCGGCTGAGCGAAGGGCTGGCCGACACTGGCGAAAACCTTTCGGCGGCCGATGGCGAACGTATCGTGCGACTGGTCGCGCACCATGTCGGCGCGGAAGTCCATGCCGGAGCCCCACGCGTCTCAGCGGAGCTGCCGGGAACAGGGGAGCGGTTCGAGGGCCTGTTACCGCCCGTGGTCGCCGCGCCGGTCTTTGCGATTCGCAAACCGGCCGTCGCAGTCTTTACGCTCGAAGATTATGTCGGCGCCGGGATCATGCCGGACGATGCAGTGGCGGCATTGCGCGACGCCATCGCGTCGCGCGCCAATATCCTCGTCGCCGGAGGCACCTCGACCGGCAAGACCACGCTTACCAATGCGCTGCTGGCGGAAGTCGCCAAATCCTCCGACCGCGTCGTTCTGATCGAGGATACGCGCGAGCTCCAATGCCTGACGCCGAACCTCGTCGCTCTGCGAACCAAGGACAGCATCGCGTCGCTTTCCGATCTCGTCCGCGCCTCGTTACGTCTGCGGCCTGATCGCATTCCGATCGGCGAGGTGCGCGGCGCCGAAGCGCTCGATCTTCTGAAGGCCTGGGGCACCGGCCACCCCGGCGGCATCGGCACCATCCATGCAGGCTCAGCCCTCGGTGCGCTGCGCCGCCTCGAACAGCTCATCCAGGAAGCTGTCATCACCGTGCCCCGCGCGATGATCGCCGAGACGATCGACCTGATCGCCGTCCTCGCGGGCCGCGGATCGGCGCGACGGCTGTCCGAACTCGCCCGTGTCGAACGCCTCGATACGAGCGGCGACTACCAAATCCAACCGCTTCTTCACCCCCAGACAGGAGACCAACCATGACCAGAACCACCATTCTTTACCCACGCTGGCCGCTCTATGCGACGGCCCTCGCAGTCGGCGTTCTACTTGCTGCGCCCGCCCATGCGGCGGGCTCGGGCATGCCCTGGGAGGCACCGCTCCAATCGATCCTGGAATCGATTGAAGGACCGGTCGCCAAAATCGTCGCTGTGATCATCATCATCATTACCGGTCTGACGCTCGCTTTCGGCGACTCCTCGGGCGGCTTCCGCCGGCTGGTGCAGATCGTCTTTGGCCTGTCGATCGCGTTCGCCGCATCGAGCTTCTTCCTGTCCTTCTTCTCCTTCGGCGGCGGAGCGCTGATCTGATGGAGGGCGCCGCCGAGATCCCGGGTTTTTACGCGCCCGTTCACCGCGCGCTGGTCGAACCGATCCTGCTCGGCGGCGCGCCGCGTGCGATCGCCATCGCCAACGGCACGCTCGCGGCCGCAGTCGGCCTTGGTCTCAGGCTCTGGGTGGTCGGGATCGCGCTCTGGCTCGTCGGCCATCTGCTCGCGGTCTGGGCTGCCAAGCATGACGCCCAGATCGTCGACGTTGCCCGGCGGCATCTTCGTTTTCCAACCTGGTTCGGAGTCTGAGCGGATGATGCGCCTCGCCGAATACCGCTCCAAAGCCTCCTTGCTCGCCGACTTCCTGCCCTGGGCAGCGCTCATTGGGCCGGGCATCATCCTCAACAAGGACGGCAGCCTGCAGCGCACTGCCCGGTTTCGCGGACCGGACCTGGACTCCGCAACGCCGGCGGAACTTGTCGCTGTCTCGGGACGGCTGAACAATGCCCTGCGCCGGCTCGGCTCCGGCTGGGCTGTCTTCGTCGAAGCGCAACGACTGCCCGCCCGGGACTACCCACTCTCGCAATTTCCCGATCCTGTTTCGGCTCTCGTCGATGCCGAGCGGCGCGCCCAGTTCGAAGAAGCGTCGAGCCATTTCGAGAGCGCCTATTTCCTGACCTTCGTCTGGATGCCGCCGGCGGACGACGCCAGCCGCGCCGGGCGCTGGCTCTATGAGGACGCGCCAGACAAGGGCCCGAACCCGCAGGAGCATGTCACAAGCTTTACCGCGCGCACGGATCGTCTGCTCGACCTCCTGGACGGCTTCATGCCGGAAGCGGTCTGGCTCTCCGACGAGGAGACGCTGACCTATCTCCATTCGACGATTTCAACCCGGCGCCAGCGCGTGCGCGTCCCGGAAACGCCGATGCATCTCGACGCGCTCCTGGCCGACAGTGCGCTTGTCGGAGGATTGGCGCCGAAATTGGGTGACGAACATCTCCGTACGCTGACCATTATCGGTTTCCCGACCGCCACATGGCCAGGCCTGCTCGACGAACTCAACGGCCAGGTCTTCGAATATCGCTGGGTGACCCGCGCCGTCTGCCTCGACAAGACCGACGCGACCAGGCTCCTCACCCGCATTCGCCGACAGTGGTTCGCCAAGCGCAAATCCATCGCCGCGATCCTGAAGGAGGTGATGACCAACGAGGCCTCGACGCTGCTCGATTCCGACGCATCGAACAAGGCCGCCGACGCTGACGAAGCCCTGCAGGAACTCGGCGCGGACATGGCGGGCGCCGCCTATGTCACGGCTACGCTGACGGTCTGGGACGAGGACGAAGCGGTCGCCGAGGCCAAGCTGAAAGCGGCCGAGAAGGTCATACAGGGTCGCGATTTCACCTGCATGCCGGAAACCGTCAACGCTATCGAAGCCTGGCTCGGTTCGCTGCCCGGCCACCTCTACGCCAATGTCCGCCAGCCGCCGGTCTCGACTCTCAATCTCGTGCATATCATCCCGATCTCGGCGGTGTGGGCGGGGCCGGCGCGCAACGATCATCTGGACGGCCCGCCGCTTTTCTATGCCGAGACGGAGGGCTCGACCCCGTTTCGCTTCTCGATGCATGTCGGCGATGTCGGCCATACGCTGGTCGTCGGCCCCACCGGTTCGGGCAAGTCGGTCCTCCTGGCGCTGATGGCGCTGCAGTTTCGGCGCTATCCCGACGCGCAAGTGTTTGCCTTCGATTTCGGCGGTTCGATCCGCTGTGCGACGGTTGCCTGCGGGGGCGACTGGCAAGATCTCGCCGGGGCGCTGTCGGAGGATGAGGCGGCCGTCCAACTCCAGCCGCTCCGCAATATCGACGAGACGAACGAGCGCGCCTGGGCGCAGGATTGGCTGTCCGGCTTGATCGCGCACGAAGGCGTCACTGTCGATCCGGTGGCGCGGGATCATCTCTGGTCGGCGCTGACCTCGCTCGCCTCGGCGCCGGTCGAGGAACGCACCCTGACGGGCCTCTCGGTTCTGTTGCAGTCGACCGAGCTCAAACAGGCGATGGCGCCATTCTGTCTCGGCGGCCCCTTCGGACGGTTGCTGGACGCCGAGATCGAGGAACTGGGAACAGCCGACTTTCAGGCGTTCGAGACCGAAGGGCTGATCGGATCGGCCGCGACCCCCGCCGTGCTCGCCTATCTGTTCCATCGGATCGAGCAGCGCCTCGACGGACGCCCGAGCCTGATCATCGTCGACGAAGGCTGGCTCGCGCTCGATGACGGCACCTTCGGCGGTCAACTCCGCGAATGGCTGAAGACGCTGAGAAAGAAGAACGCCTCCGTCCTCTTCGCCACCCAGTCGCTGGCCGATATCGACAATTCCGCTATCGCGCCCGCCATCGTCGAGAGCTGCCCGACGCGGATTTTTCTGCCGAACGAACGCGCTTTCGAGCCGCAGATCGCCGACATCTATCGGCGCTTCGGTCTCAACGAACGCCAGATCGAGATCGTCGCGCGGGCCATGCCCAAGCGTGACTATTACTGCCAGTCGCGACGGGGCAATCGGCTCTTCTCGCTCGGTCTCGGTGAGGTCGCGCTCGCCTTCACCGCGGCATCCTCCAAAGCCGACCAGGCCGCCATCACCGACATCCTCGCCGAAAACGGGCGGGACGGCTTCGCCGCTACCTGGCTCGCCCGGTGCGGCCTCGACTGGGCCGTCGAACTGCTCGGCCCGGTCCCCGATCCAGATCCTTCACCTCAAACGCAGGAGAATACAGATGCGTAAGAAACTCGCCGCTATATTGATGTCCAGCACCATCGCTGTCGCCGCGACCCAGCCGGCCCATGCACTGTTCGGCTTCGGCGACATCGTGTTCGATCCGTCGAATTACGCCGAAAACGTGCTTACCGCCGCGCGGACACTCGAACAGATCAACAATCAGATCAAGCAGCTCCAGAACGAAGCGCAGATGCTGATCAATCAGGCGCGCAATCTCGCGAGCCTGCCGCATTCCTCGCTCGCCCAGCTTCAGGCAACGATCGCCCGCACCCAGAATCTCCTGAACGAGGCGCAGAGCATCGCCTATCAGGTCTCCGAGATCGAAACAGCTTTCAACAAGCAGTATGGCGACGCGGCCGCGAACGGCGATTTCGCCGACATGATCGCCAACGCCGAAGCGCGCTGGCGCACCTCTGTCGCCGGATACGAGGACGCCCTGAAGGTTCAGGCGGGCGTGGTCGACAATATCGAAGGAACGCGCACCGAGCTCAGCAATCTTGTTTCCCAGAGCCAGGGCGCGACCGGCGCCCTGCAGGCAGCCCAGGCCGGTAATCAACTTCTCGCGCTGCAAAGTCAGCAGATGACCGATTTGACCGCCGCCATCGCCGCGCAGAACCGCGCGCAGGCGCTGGACGCGGCTCGCCGGGCCTCCGCCGAGGCTCAGGCCCGCGAGAACCTTAATCGCTTCCTCGACTATGGAACCGGCTACGCGCCGACCACCGTCACCATGTTCCGGTAGGGACCGATGCGCCGCTCCCCCGACCATATTCTTCGGCTCATCGCCCTCGGCCTCGGCGGTCTCGCGGCGCTCTTCGCAGCCGTCGAGCTTGCCAACACCATCGCTCCGGAAGCGCCGGTGGAGCCGTCGGCGGGCGAAGATCCATTGCAGGAAGAACTAGCGCGGTGCCGGACGATGACGCCGGAAGATCTGGACACCGATACGGTCTGCCGCGCCGCTTGGGCCGAGCATCGTCGCCGCTTCCTCGGTCTGCCTGCCGACAATACCGAGGAGGAATAGACGATGGAGGGCGTGGGCGTCATCGATCGGTTCCTGCAGGTCTTTACCTCCTACATCGACTCCGGCTTCGGTCTGCTTGGCGGCGACGTCGCCTTCCTCGCGACCACGCTGATCGTCATCGACGTGACGCTCGCCGCATTGTTCTGGGCCTGGGGCGCCGACGACGACATCCTCGCTCGGCTGATCAAGAAAACGCTCTTCGTCGGCGTCTTCGCCTACATCATCGGCAACTGGAACACGCTCGCCCGCATCGTTTTCGAAAGCTTCGCCGGGCTGGGTCTCATCGCCTCGGGCGGAGCCTTGAGCGCCACCGAGCTTCTCCAGCCGGGCCGCATCGCCGAAATCGGCCTCGAGGCCGGTCGGCCGATCCTCGCCTCGATTGCCGAACTGATGGGCTTCGTCTCCTTCTTCGAGAACTTCATCCAGATCTCGATCCTGCTGTTCGCCTGGCTCGTCGTTCTCCTCTCCTTCTTCATTCTGGCGATCCAGCTCTTCGTTACTCTGATCGAGTTCAAGCTGGCGACACTGGCCGGCTTCATCCTCGTGCCCTTCGGTCTCTTCAACAAGACCGCCTTCATGGCCGAACGCGTGCTCGGGCTGGTGATCTCGTCCGGCGTCAAGGTGCTGGTGCTCGCCGTGATCGTCGGCATCGGTTCGACCATTTTCGGCGAGTTCACCGCAGGCTTCGCAGGCGAGCCGACCATCGAGGACGCCATGGCGATCGTGCTCGCCGCGCTCTCCATGCTGGCGCTCGGCATTTTCGGCCCCGGCATCGCCAATGGGATCGTCTCAGGCGGACCACAGCTCGGCGCTGGCGCCGCGGTCGGAACCGGTCTCGCCGCAGGCGGCATGGCAATGGGTGGCGTGGCGGGCGCAAAGCTTGCCGCCGGTGCGGCAGGCGCTGGGGCTCGTGGCACCGCGGCGCTGGCTGGCGGGGCATCGACCGCCTACCGCGTGGGCAGTACGGCCGCTGGCGGCGGCGCTCCCGGTGTCGCAGCAGGCATAGCCGGCGTCGGACAGGCCGGTGTCGATGCCGCGACGAGTCCGCTCCGCCGCTCGATGAGCGAGAGCTACCGGTCCGGTTCGCGCGCCGCCTTTGAGGCCACCGGCGGCAAGTTCACCGACGCTCCCCAAAGGTCGGCGTCCGCGCCAGGATCATCAAGCGGGCCGCCCGCCTGGGCGCGCCGCATGAAACACCAGCAGACCCTTCACCACGGCGCTGCCACCGCCGCCCATGTCGTTCGCTCCGGCGATCATGGCGGCGGCGGGACCGCTGTCAGCCTTTCGGAGAAATCATGATGTTCCGTCGCCCGAGCGTTCGCTATTCCAAGACACCCGAGCCCGTCACGCCCTATCAGAAAGCCGCCCAGGCCTGGGACGAACGGATCGGTTCGGCGCGCGTCCAGGCCAGGAACTGGCGGTTGATGGCGTTCGGGTCCTTGCTGCTGTCAGCCGGGCTCAGCGCAGCCTTGGCCTGGCAATCCATGCAAGGGACGATCACGCCCTATGTCGTCGAAGTGGATCGGCTCGGCTCGGCGCAAGCCGTGGCGCCCGCGACCGCAGACTACCGCCCGAAAGACCCGCAGATTGCCTATCACCTGTCGCGCTTTATCGAGAATGTGCGCCAGATCCCCGCCGATCCGATCGTGCTGCGCCAGAACTGGCTGCGCGCCTATGACTTCACCACCGACAGAGGGGCGGTCGCCCTCAACGACTATGCCCGCGTGAACGACCCCTTCGCCAAGGTCGGCGAAACGCAGATCTCGGTCGAGGTCTCCAGCGTCATCCGCGCTTCGGAGAGCAGTTTCCGCATTGCCTGGATCGAGCGCCGTTACACGAACGGGCAACTCGCTGCGACCGAGCGCTGGACCGCCATTCTCACCATCGTCCTGCAACAGCCGCGCGACGCCGAGCGCCTGCGCAAGAACCCGCTCGGCATTTTCGTCAACGCCATCAACTGGTCCCGGGAGACTGCCCAATGACAAGAACACGTTCGCCTCGCAAAGCCTCCATCGCCGTCCTTTTGGCCGCCACCGCCTTGTCGGGATGCGCGACCTTCAAGCCGCCCGAAATCGCCTATGACGAACCCGCCATCGAAGCGACGCTTCTCCCGGAACCGGAACGGCCGGTGCGGATCGTCGAGCGAACCGAACCACTGCCGCTACCGGGGCAGCTCAAGCCGGTTGACGGAGAAGAAGAACCGGAATCCACCGATCCTGCCGAACGCGTGACCGAGGCGAACGCCGCCGCCCGAATGGAGCCGGTGCGCGACGGTTTCATCAATGCCGTCCAGCTCTATCCATATAGCGAGGGTGCGCTTTATCAGGTCTATGCCTCGCCAGGCCAGATCACCGACATCGCCCTGCAACCCGGCGAGAAGCTGACCGGCTCCGGTCCGATCGCCGCCGGCGACACCGCCCGCTGGATCATCGGCGATACGCAGAGCGGCTCGGACGATTCCCAGCGCATCCATATCCTCGTCAAACCGACACGGCCCGACCTTCAGACCAATCTCGTCATCAACACCGACAGACGGACCTACCATCTCGAACTGAGGGCGAACCCGTCCGCCTATATGGCGTCGGTCTCCTGGACCTATGCCGAAGACGCGCTGATCGCGCTCAGGCGACGCAATGACGAGGCGGAGGCTGCGCTGCCGATCGAACGCGACGTCGCGCTCGACTCTCTGCGCTTCCGCTACCGGATCGAAGGCGACCGCGCGCCCTGGCGGCCGCGGCGCGCCTTCGATGACGGGCGGCAGGTCTTCATCGAGTTTCCGCGCGGGATCGGTCAGGGTGAGATGCCGCCGCTTTTTGTCATTGGGCCCGAAGGCGAAGGCCAGCTCGTCAATTACCGCATCCGCCGCAACTACATGATCGTCGACCGGCTCTTCGCGGCCGCCGAGCTACGCCTCGGCGACGAACAGAAGCGAGTACGGATCGTCCGCACCGACGGTGTGCGGCAGAGAGTAGCCGCACACCATTCTTCTGGTGGAGGCCGCTAATGAGCGAGAAAACCGAGAAAGGGCCGGAGATCGATGACGGGAAGGACATCGCCGCGTCACTGAGACTGCGCGCCGATCCGCCGCGTGTGATGCGGCTTTCACGCCGGACGCTCATGGTTCTGGGAACGGTAGGCGGTCTTGGGCTCGGGGCCATCCTGATCGTTGCGCTGCAGAACCGCGAACCTGTCGATGGTCCGCAAGAGCTCTATTCCACAGAGCGCATTCAGGAAGCCGAAGGCCTGTCGCGCCTCCCGGCGGATTACACGGATGTGCCGCAGCTCGGCCCGCCACTGCCTGGCGAACTCGGACGGCCGATCCTGTCGGCTCAGCAGCGCGGCGAGCCGGTCCCCTCACCAGTTGTCACCACCCCGGCCGCCGATCCGGAGGAACAGCGCCGCGCCCAGGAAATGGAAGCGGCTCGCCTCAGCCAACTCTTCGCCGATGCCAACACCACCGTTCGGGAACCACCGCAAACCACGCAAGTGGCTGCGGCTCCGCCCACCGCCGAGTCATTCTTTCCCGCCAATGCGGCTTCGGCTGCGCCGGACGCGACGGAACGGCGCGAAGCCTTTCTCGACCAACCTGTCGATCGCCGCACGAGGAGCACTGACCGGCTTGCCGATCCGCCGAGCCCTTATGTCGTCCAGGCCGGCGCGGTCATTCCGGCGGCGCTTGTTACCGGCCTTCGTTCTGATCTTCCCGGCCAGATCACCGCTCAGGTGACATCCCATGTCTATGACAGCCCGACCGGACGTTTCCTGTTGATCCCGCAGGGATCGCGCCTCATCGGCGAATATGACAGCCGCGTCGCCTTCGGGCAGAGCCGCGTGCTGCTGGCCTGGACGCGGCTGATCCTGCCCAACGGCCGCTCCATCACCCTCGAACGCCAACCCGGCGCCGACGAAGCCGGCTACGCCGGGCTCGAAGATGGCGTCGATCATCACTGGGGCCGCTTGCTCATGGCGGCCGGGCTCGCCACCATACTGAATATTGGCGTGGAGCTTGGCGCCGACGATGATGACGACATCGCCCGCGCTATCCGCGAGGGGACGCAGGACACGATCGGTCGCGCCGGCGACGAAATTGTCCGCCGTCAGATTTCAATTCCACCGACCCTGACCATTCGACCGGGTTTCCCGGTGCGGGTCATGGTCACCCGCGACCTCATCCTTGAACCCTATCGGAGCTGATCCATGACCAAGCTGAAACTCGGAGCAATTCCTGACGACAAACCCGTCAAACTGAACATCGAACTGCCCGCCCACATTCATCGCGATCTCGTTGCCTATGCCGAATTGCTGGCGCGCGAGACGGGGCAGAAGAACGAGCCAGCCAAGCTCATTGCGCCGATGCTGGCACGGTTCATGGCAACCGATCGCGGGTTCGCCAAGACACGGAAGGAAGGCAGTCGTAGGACGTCAATGAGTGGAGCCAAGCCAACGGGCGACGGTGCCGTTTGACATTGATCGCGCCATACTCAGCAGACGGCGAAGCGCCGGATTGTCATTCCGGGGCGACCACACAGCGCAGAAGGGAAGGACTTCTCCTGCGATCGGTCGATACGCGACGCCGGGAAACTGCGCGACCGTCGTTGCTTCACTGGTGAGCGTCATCCCACGTCCTGCCGCTACGAGGGACAGGATGTTGTCGCGACCGACCTGCTGCGGATTGATCTCGGGACGATGACCTAGATCGGCTAGCCTCTGCACTAGATAGTCATGGAGCTCCGGACCTGGCGCCACGTTGCTTACAACAAAGCTCTCGCCTGCAAGATCGGACCAGTCGAGTTCTTCTTTTCTCGTAAGCGTATGGCCTTTTGGCAAGGCGGCAAAGACGCGCTCCAACCACAGAGTAACTGTCTCGCACTCCGACCAATCTCGCGTTCCGGTGACGAAGGCGACGTCCAGTGCGCGTTGCCGGATCGCCGCAACATGCTCATCCGGGTTACCATCGGAGAGGTCAATCCGAACACCGGGATGGCTCTTGTCGTAGGCCTGCAGAAGTTCCGCGAGAAACCCCGAGGCGAGTGAAGAGAAGATCCCCACCCGTAAGCACCCATTTTCACAGCATCCGATCGCGGCGACATCCTGGATGCCACTACCGATCTGTTGAAGCGCTATGCGCACTCGATATAGGAAACGCTCACCCCCAATGGTCAAGTCGACGCCGCCAATATGTCGATGGAACAGGGAAGCGCCGAGCCGATCCTCAAGGTCACGAACTGCACGGCTAACCGTCGATTCCTGAACGCCGAGCGCCGCAGCGGCCTTCCGAAGGCTGCCATGTTCTGTGGTGGCAACAAAGTATCGCAGGTGACGCAATTCGATGGCGTGCAAGCACCGCGAACGATGGGTACTCTGCGTCTCATATGTAGAGGCTTGTGCGGGAGGCCCTTCGCCTCCAGCTGATTGAGCACCCAGGCAGCCTCTATGCCTCTGACACGTCACTGGCGAAGTTCCATGCGCCCTGCAGCTTTGCGGAAGCTACCGGTCTCGGCTGCCGACAGCATCACCTCACTATCGTGAAGCTGTATTCTTTGCTTGTGCGGAGCTAACGACATGGGGATCAATCATTTTGGTCAGGGAGATGGTTGGCGCGAACGGTCCAGCTTGTTCCTGCTATGAATTATTTCGACTCTGACAGCGTCGAGATGCACACCGTAATCGGTGCCAGTCGTGTCCGTGAACATGATCCGGGTCACCGCAGAGTTAGCGGCGCCCTCGAAACGTAGAGTTTCCTGTCGGTACCCTTCCTGGTCGGGAGAAACTTCAAAGTTTGCGCTCGCGGAGCCGGCGCTCACCGTCAGCGTCGTGGCTCCAGCGGCGTCCGGCTCGTTATCGAGGTGAAAGACCAACCGGTAGGTCGAGCCCGGATCGGTCGGCACGTCCTGATAGACCGTGCCCGAGCCATTGAGGGCCAGGAACTGGCGCCCGGAGCGTGCTTCAAAATCGCGTCCGTAGGCCTCATTGATGATCTCGGCTTCATCCTGTTCGACCGTCCAAGCTGGCAAACTCTCATCGAAGAACTGATAGCCGTCGACCGTAGGATCCTCGAAGCCGCCGTTGTCGAGACGATCGTTCTGGCGCTGGATTTGCGCATGCGCCGGACTCAACGTCACGGCGGCGATGACAGCAAACGTGAAGACGCTCTTCATTGGAGTGCCTCTTCATAATCTAGTCGCAGCAGCGCGCCCGAGGCCGGAGCGACCTGAAGGTCGGCGTCGGACAGGCCAACCCGCGCCGTCGTGACGAAGAGGTGCCGACCATCGCCGGCGAAGGTGCAGCACGTGGGCCGCGGAACGGGCAGTTCGATCTTTCGCTCGACCTTACCCTCTGGATCGATCCGCAGAATGGCGGAGCCATCGAAGAGAACGCTGAGGAAGAACCCTTCCTCATCGATGGTCAGTCCGTCCGGCTTGCCGAGAGCGGGGTCGATGCTGAAGAACAGGCGCCGATTGCCGATGTCACCGGAGTTCGGCTCAAAGTCGTAGGCGTGGATTTCGCCCTTGTGCGAGTCTGTGAAGTAAAAGGTTCGCCCGTCGTGGCTCCATTCGAGGCCGTTGGGCAAGTCGAAGCCTCTGTCAAAAACATGCCAGATCCCATCAGGATCATAGCGATAGAGGATGCCGCTTCCTTTGCGGCCCTCAGTGTTCATGAGGCCAGTCCATAACCGGCCCTGGCTATCGTATTTTCCGTCATTGAATCGAAAGCCCGGTTCCGCATGTGGAGGACTTGCGAAACGCTCGACTTCACCATTCGATGTCAGCCGGGCGAGATCGGACCCAAGTCCCAGGGTGAGCGTGCCCAACGGGTCCTCCGCCAGCGCGCCGACAATGGCCGGAATCTCCAACGTCTCGTTTCGCCCGGCGGCTCGATCATAGGCGTGGAGCTTGCCACCCATGATATCGATCCAGAGCAACCGCTGGCGCTTGGCGCTCCATATCGGACTTTCGCCGATCGTCGCATCAATCTGGACTGCCGTTGTGATGTCGGGGACCACGGTCTTCATCGCCTCGCCTCCGGCGCAGCGATTGCGATTTTCTCCCACGCGTCGGCGACTATCTCGGGGCTGTCGGCGCTCACGGCGCGCAGATCACGCGGATAGCCGACCCCCTCGGCCTCGGCTGCCTTGAACGCATAGAATTGTCCGTTGCTGGCGCGCAGCACCCAGGCGCTCGTGCGACATGCCTCCGACACCAGGAAGATCGCGCCTGACGCCACCGCATTCGGGCGCAGGTCGTCGGGCTCGCCCTCGACACCCCACATCCGCGTCTTCGCGACCGGTGAGATAGCGTTGACGAGGATACCGTGCGGCGCGCCCTCGTGTGCAAGCACGTTCGTGATGCCGACCGTCGCCATCTTTGCCGCCGCGTAGGCGGCGAGCCCCGCCTGCACGTACTCGGGATAAAGCGCCCGGTCAGACGTCGTGAGGAGGATGCGGCCATAGCCTTGCGCTTTCATCGCCGGCCAGGCCGCCTGCGCCAGCCATAGTGGCGTTTCCACGCCGAGCCCGGTCATCCGTGCGAGGAAGTCCGGCTCAAGCTCCTCGATTCCCTGATAGCCGACCCAGCCGGCATTGTGGATGAGGATGTCGAGACGTCCATATGCCGAGATGGCCTCTTCAATCAATGCGCGGCAGCCCTCGCGGCTGTCGATCGGTCCACTCGCCGCACGGGCATCGTAGCCTTGCGAACGCAGCCGCGCGGCGGCCGATTCTGCGACGGAAGGATCCTGGGATGTGCCGTCTTCGTTGGCACCTATGTCGTGGATGACGACACGCGCACCACGCGCAGCGAGAAGCTCCGCATAGGCATAGCCGATGCCACGCCCGGCTCCGGTTACGATAGCGGCACGGTTTTCGAAACGGATCATGCGCCTCTCCTCAATCAATTCAGGAGAAAGCTAAAAAGCGCAGGACGATCCGTCCAATACCGATTTTACGCCATCATGATCTACATTTCCTATCGTGATGCGATATCGACGAAGTTCTGCGCGGCCGCGCTGAGTGGCTCATCACTACGGCACAGGAAGAGGGTGAAGTCCGACCCTGCTACATCCAGGGGCCGGTAGACGATCTCTGCGGCGCGGAAGCCGGTCATGCTGGCGGGCACGACCGAGACGCCGATCTCGACGGCGACCAAGGCGAGAACGCCGTGCATCTGGTGCGCCTCCTGCACCACCTGAGGTACGAACCCAGCCGTAGCGCAGAGCTGAATGACCTGGTGGTGAAAGCCCCGGCCCTCCGCTGCGGGCCACATCACGAAAGGCTCATCCGCTAGATCCGAAAGCGCAAGGTCCCTCTTAGCCGCTAAGGAATGCGACGCCGGCAAGGCGATGGCGAACCGGTCTTCGTCGAACGCACTCATATGCAGCCCAGTATCGTCCGGCAGTGGAGGGAGGAGAACGGCTATGTCGCAGAGACCTTCGCGCAGCGTTGCCACCTGTGCGGCGGTGGTCGCCTCTTTGAGTTCGAGGCGCACGTCCGGAAAAGCACGCCGGAAGGCGCGCACTGTTTCAGCCAACCGGCCATACATCGCGCTTCCGACATAGGTCAGGCGAAGCGTTCCTGTGCGCCCGGCAGCAGCGTCCCGGGCCGCCGTGACGGCAAGATCCGCCTGTTCGACAGTCAGGAGTGCATGTTCGAGAAGTGCCTTGCCGGCAGGTGTCAACCGGATGACACGGTTGCCACGTTCCAGCAGTTCCGTGCCGATCTCCTCTTCCAGCCGCCGGACGGTGGCGGTGAGCGGCGGTTGGGACATGTTGAGCCGTTCAGCCGCGCGATGGAAATGCAGCTCCTCAGCGACTGCGATGAATTGCCGAAGTTGTCGAAGGTCAATCACTCATCCCGCCTCTTCTCTGAGCACCATCGTCCGTTTGCTTTTTGTAACAATAACATGGTGATAGTAGTAGCGCGGCGCCACTGGCCAACTCGCTGTTGGTGCGCAACGTCATCGCAGCGTTATAACGAAGGAGTTATTCGCCGAATCGACTTGCGTTCCCACCGTGCGAGCTTCGAACCACGTTCGATTCGACACGAGTGAAGTGATCCCGGTTTCCCGGACAGTTTGACGGCTGAGTTAAGGTGTATCCGGGTCAAGTTTCATGCCGCCAATTTCTCGTCTCGACTTTGCCAGTATGCCTCCCTCGGCGTTCTGCGCTCAAGGGCGGAATGGGGCCGCTCGGTGTTGTAGAAGGTCATCCAGTCGCCGATGACGCGACGCGCCTTGAAGCCGTCGGTCAGTTCTTCGAGATAGATCGCTTCCTGTTTCAGCGATCGCCACAGGCGCTCGATGAAGATGTTGTCCATGCAGCGGCCACGTCCATCCATCGAGATGCGCACGCCAGCCTCGCTCAGCGTGGTAATCCAAGCGCTGCCAGTGAACTGCGACCCCTGATCCGTGTTCATGATCCCGGGCGAACCAAAGCGGACAATGGCCTCCTTCAGCGCCTCGACGCAGAACTCGGCGTACATCGTGTTCGACAACCGCCAGCTCAATACCTTGCGCGTCGCCCAGTCCATGATGGCCACGAGATAGAGAAAGCCGCGGCGCACCGGCACGAACGTGATGTCGGCACACCAGACCTGGTTCGGCTGGTCGATGGTCATGTTGCGCAGCAGATATGGATAGACCGGGTGCTGCGGATGCGGCTGGCTGGTATTCGGACGTTTGTAGATCGCTTCCATACCTATAATCCGCATCAGGCGTCGGACACGATGGCGGCCGACACCTATGCCGTCCCGCTGCAGATAGGTCGCGATCTGCCGGCTGCCAAAGAAGGGATACTTCGTGAAGGCCTTGTCGACCGCCGTCATCACCGCCAGCGTCGCATCGTCGATCCCGACCGCTTCATAGTAGAAGGCCGACCGGCTCAGTTTCACCAACCGGCATTGCTGACTGACACTCAGTTCGGGATGACTACGGCAGATCATGATCTTTTTCTCGGCCGGGCTCATCGCTTGAGCCCTTGAGACAAAAAATCGTTCTCAACGGCCAACCTCCCGATCTTGGCGTGCAACTCCTTCGCCTCGGCTTCCGTTGGCCCGTCCGCCTTGCCGCCACAGGCGAACACATCGGCCATGCCGTCAACAGCTTGCCGCTTCCACTGACTCATCTGGTTCGGATGCACCTGATGCTTGGCCGCAATCTCCTGGATCGTCCTATCGCCACGCAATGCTTCAAGCGCGACTTTCGCCTTGAACTGGTCTGAAAACTTCCGGCGTTTCGCCATCTCGTATCCCTCCAAACGGTTCGGGATACACCTTAGCCAACTGTCCGAATTTCCGGGATCACTTCACACAGCCAAAGCCAGAGATGTCGCCTTCCCAATGCCAGTTGCGCCGCCTGTGACAAGCGCAACCTTTCCCAAAATACCCGTTAGATCAGTCACGCTTGCACAACCCATACCGCCGTACTATAGTTGCTTCATACAACCATATTACGGGTATGCAATGACCGCAACAGATTTCATGATGATTGGACGAATCCGGGACGCCTCGCGTCGGCTGGTTCGCGAACTTGGCTTCATGGAAGCGACGCTTGCCGGTGCCGACCTAACGCCCTCAGCCGTTCATGCGATCATCGAAGTTGGCTCGGGACGGACAACGAATGCCCGCGGCCTGACGCAAACGCTGCGCTTGGAAAAGTCGACAGTCAGCAGGCTGCTAAAAAACTTGATCGCGGACGGTTACCTCACTGAACAGCGGGATGACTGCGACACGCGCATGAAGCGGCTAGCGCTGACCGAACGTGGGCAAGCCAGTCTCGCTGGCATTACGGATTACGCTGTCGACCAGGTTACCGAGGCGATTTCATCTTTGTCGGCAAAAGACGTTGCGACAATTGCGAAAGGGCTCGAAATTTATGCTGCAGCGCTGGGGTCGACTGACCACGCGTCGGAAACGAAGGCGACGATCTCTGAGGGCTATCGGCCGGGCATTATCGGCCGCATGCTGCAGATGCATGCTGAATACTACGCACGCACCGTCGGCTTCGGTGCTGCTTTCGAAACCGGATTGGCGACCGATATGGGCGCATTCTTCTCCCGCCTCGAAAATGAAGAGAATGGTTTCTGGGTAGCGGAAATCGATGGACGACCGGTTGGCACGATCGCGATCGATGGCGAAGACTTGGGCCAAGGCATTGCCCATCTGCGTTGGTTCATCACAGCAGAAGACCTGCAGGGCCAAGGCATAGGCAAGCGATTGATCGATACCGCGCTACGTTTCGTCGATAGTCGAAGCATGCGCGAAACACGGCTCTGGACCTTTCAGGGACTCGATGCCGCCAAGCATCTCTATGAGCGAGTCGGCTTCGAACTGGTAGAAGAAAAACCGGGGCAGCAATGGGGATCCGAGGTGCTGGAACAGCAGTTCCTGCGTGTTTCGCCGTTGCAGGCATGACGCGTTCCAGACAACGGGCGTCACAGTCTAAATCGCCACCCTGGTCCCGTCGTCACCGGCCTTTTGTCGTTTTTGGGAAATGTACAATGGAGCGACGCTATGGCCAAGTTCGGCACCCCATCGCGGATTTGGTTGCCATTCGGAGCATTCTCGACGGCAGGTATCCCGAATGACGGCAAATCGTCCGTCTGAAAGGCCAGATTCTGCTGGATGGAGCCGGGAGCGACGCTGAGCAAACCGATATGCTCACGCAAGTTCGGCAAATATTGTTAGCGTTGTGGTGCGTGCATATAACGGTCAGCTCGCGGATATCATAGAGCTAAATCCATTGCCATTTTCCACAGCGCCAGAACATGGCACCCAAGTTGAGAACTCTAACACAGCACGTACATGGCTACTGACAGCTATGACCCAAATGATGGGACAGAGCATCAAAATTCTCGACAAACTCGATCTCAACGCCGGCGTATCCCCAGAGCATACCTGCCAATTCGACAGACCAATCCCATTGACGGCTCGGCTCGGCTCGGAAAATCAGGCCGCCTCGAGAGCGCCAACGGTGAAGTGCGGATGCCTGTCAAGAACTTCAAAGCCCACAAGTCTCCTTCCCGATCCCAACTTCCATTGAAGCTTGACGCATCGATGATCGATGCATAGAGTATCTATATTATGAGTGAACATTACCCGTCGACGTCGAGCCAGCCAGACTTTCTAAGTCGTTCCTACTGGAACGGGACGATAAAGATGAGTCTGTCGAAATTCTTTATCCTGAGCGCACTGCATCGTCGCCCAATGCATGGCTACGATATCGCCAAGGAAGTTGCTCGCATGTCAAATGGCTGCTGCTCGCCGACGGAAGGCACGATCTACCCAGTTCTTCGGCAGTATGAAGATGGCGGATATGTCACCTCCCATGAGGAAACCGTGTCGGGGCGACTTCGCAAAGTCTACGAGCTAACGGAAAGAGGGCACAAGGCATTCGAAGTGGCAGTCGCAGCCTGGATGGAGGTGACGCAGAGCCTGATCGACTGCCAGCGTCTCGTCAGACGGTCTCCCCTAACCGACGAACCCGTGTAGTTTTTTTAGCCAAATACATCGATCATCTATGCATTGATGGTCAACTTAATAAGGGAGCTATACATGCAACCAAAACTGCCAATCGCAGTGATCGGCGCAGGTCCGGTAGGATTGGCTGCGGCGGCACATCTTATTCAGCGTGGGCTAGAACCGGTCATTTTCGAGCGCGGAGAGCATGCGGCAACGGCGGTAAGACAGTGGGGCCATGTGAGGGTTTTCACCCCATGGACTTATGTCATCGATTCCGCCGCCCGCGCATTGCTGTCCGAGATCGACTGGACGGAACCGCAACCCGATGCCTTGCCGACTGGTGATGAGATCGTCGACGCCTATCTGGCGCCGTTGGCCGCCCATCCGTCAATTGCGGCACGACTTCATACCAACGCAACCGTAACAGACGTAACCCGTGACGGCGCCTCGAAAATCCATTCCGAGGGTCGCGAAACGGCATCGTTCGCTGTCCATTGGCGCGATGCTGCAGGTATCGCTAATCGCACGCTCGTCAGCGCCGTTATTGATGCGTCTGGAACATGGTTCGACGCAAATCCGATTGGGATCGGCGGGCTACCTGTTCCGGGCGAGACTGACGCGGCCGACCGGATCGAGTACCGCATTCCCGATGTTCTTGGGCGGGATCGTGCGACCTATGCCGGTCAAAGGATCTTGTTGCTCGGCGGCGGTCATTCCGCAGCAAATGTCGCCCTCGACCTTGCGACACTGCATGGGCAACACCCTGACACCCGGATCTCCTGGGGGATTCGGCGCAAGTCGATTGAGAGTTTGTTGGGGGGCGGCGCCGATGACGAGCTGCCGGCACGCGGCCAGCTTGGCCTTGCGGCCAAAGACGCGATTGATACCGGCACACTTGAACTCCTTGCTCCCTACGCTGTTGATCGGATCGAGCGTATCGGCGACGGGATCAAGGTCTTCGGCCACCGTGCTGGCGTTCCCATGGAATTGGTCGTCGACCGCATCGTGGTCACCACCGGTTTCCGCCCCAATATCGACATGTTGCGGGAGCTTCGCGTGGAGCTCGACCCGATGCTCGAAGCGCCTCCGAAGCTTGCGCCCTTGATCGATCCGAACGTCCACTCATGCGGCTCCGTTCCGCCCCATGGCGTAGCTGAGCTCGCCCACCCGGAACCAGGCTTTTTCATCGTGGGCATGAAGTCCTATGGCCGGGCCCCCACCTTCTTGATGCTGACCGGCTATGAGCAAGTACGTTCCGTAGCCGCGGAACTGGCGGGAGACCATGACGCCGCCCGCCGTGTCGAGCTGAAACTGCCCGAAACTGGTGTGTGCGGTGGCTTTACGGCGGCATCCTGCTGCGAACCGGAAGCCGAAACGGATCTGACATCCTCACAAGAAACCGAAGCTGAAGAATCGGTTTCGTGACGGCGGGCGGTGTTCAAGAGTCCAAGCTACACGGCGTGATGGCGGACGAACGGTTCTTCATCACCGCGCTCGGCATCGGACAGATCTGTTCCTGGGGAACGCTCTACTACAGCTTCCCCCAGGTTACAGAAGCCATGGCGCTTGAATTCGGCTGGTCCCGCGCGGAGCAGTACGGACCGTTGACATTCGGCCTCGTGCTTTCCGCGATGCTCAGCTACCCGATTGGGGCAGCCATCGACCGTGGATACGGTCGTGTCATTCTCGCGGGCGCATCCCTGGCAGCCGGATTGTTGATGGGTCTGTGGTCGCTGGTGTCAACTCTGGCTGGCTTCTATCTGATCTTTGCCGGGATTGCGGCGCTGTTCGCCGCCACACTCTACGAGCCAGCCTTTGCCGTCGTCGGTCGTCGCGTTGGACCGGCTCATGCCCGCCGGGGGATCACGGCCCTTACCCTTTGGGGTGGATTTGCCAGCACCGTTTTCGTGCCCCTCATCGAATTGGTAATGGACGTCTATGGCTGGCGGGCCGTCCTATGGCTCCTGGCTCTGGTGAATATCGGCATCTGCGCCCCGCTTTACGCTACGGCGATCCGCCCTCGGCTGGACAAGGCCAAAGACACGGACCGGACCGTATCGACAGATGGCGGGCGATGCATCTCGCCCTCACAGGAAAGCATCGTCCGGCGCTTGGTTGGACGACCCGTTTTCTGGTTCATCGCCGTCTTCTTCATCGCCCAGGCCGCTCTGATGTCGGCCTTCATCTTTCACCTTTATCCCCTCCTGTTGGAGCGTGGACTGGGGGCGCAGGACGTGGTGATGGTAATTGCCGTTATCGGGCCGGCACAAGTGGCCGGCCGGCTGGCGATCTCGCTGTTGGCAAACAATGCCTCAATCACTGCGATAGGGGCCGTCACTGTCGGGGTCATGCTGGTCGTGTTTGCCGCGCTGGCCTTTCTCGATGCGGGTCTCGCGACCATTATCGCCATCGCGTCGGCCTACGGTGCCGCAAATGGCGTGATGACGATCGTGCGCGGGCTGACGGTGCCTGAACTGCTAACGACCAGGTTCTACGGAACGATCAACGGCCTACTGGCGGCTCCATCAACCATCGCCAAGGCACTCGCCCCGGTCGGAGCAGCTTATTTATGGGATCTTTCAGGCAGTTACGAACTCGTCGTCGTCGCGTTACTTTTCGGAGCGCTCATTATGAGTTCTGCATACTGGGGAGCCATTCTCATCAAAGCCACCAGCGATCGCGCCGAACCAAACATGCGTCACCGTCAGTAAGAGAAGCCGCAAGTTCACGCCAATACCGTTTTCAGGCGCCTTATCGTCCGACCAACGTCTTTATGCCGAAGAGAACCATTGCACCGGCGAGCACACGATTGACAGCAGTAGATGCGGCCAAGTATCGGCGACGAACTTCATGAGTTGATAGAAGTCGCGCGGAGACTCCATACCAAGCGAGTTCCATTAGGAAGCCTCCAGCCAGGATCGCGAGGCGCGTAGCTAGGGATGCATGCTCGGGAATCGCCACGGCATAGATGCTTACGAAAAAGACCACGGCTTTGGGGTTCGACAGATTGACCATCATGCCGCGCCACATCCCGGCCCCGAACCCAATTCGCTGGGCAGTGTCGGAATTGCCATGCGTCGATTCCACGTGACCGCTCCTCTGTTCCCGCCAGATTTTCACGCCGAGCCAGATCAGATAAGCGCCACCGAGAACCTGTAGCACGCGGAGCGCCCATCCCATGCTCTGAACCACCAGAAGAAGACCGGCCATTGAAAGCGCTGCGTAGAAAGCGGCTGCGCTTGCGAGACCCACAATCGCGCCCGTGGCGACGCGTGCTTGTCCTGACAATGCGGTTTGTGCAACGAGGGTGAAAGCAGGACCCGGGCTGACGACCACAAGCGCGTAAACACCGAGCGTCGTGTAGATGATACCGAGTTCCGAATACAGACTGGAACCGAACACGTTGCATTACCTCTTCAAAGATAAGCGGTGATGTAACCGATAGAAGCGCTCGTTATCAAAACGCAGCATGTGAATCGGCAATTCATTAACGGGCAACGACTGATATACATGCTTCCTGCGGATGACACAGTGTAGTGCACAAGGCCTTACACCCTGGTATCCACGGTTCCCCGGCCGTTCATCCATGCATTCCCGCGCGCCATCCGGCCGCTGGAATCGATCCCGCGGGATCTCCACAAATGCCGTCATCTCAATCAGGAGCGACGGATCGTAGAGCGAGACCACTTCGACGGTCGTCGTCACTGGATACGGCGGATCGAAATAACCCTTTCGGATATCGCCAGCCTGCATGAATGCTGAGATATCCGTGGTGTATTGCGTCAGTGAGACGATGTCGCTCATGCGACCGTTCACTGAGGCGAGGAGCAAACTGATATTGTCAAGCACCTGCCGAACCTGCGCGCGCATATCGCCAGCGCCGACTACCTCGCCATCCCGATTAAGGGCCACTTGGCCCTTTAGATGGACTGGTTGCCCTCCACCACCGATAACCATCTGAGAAAACGCACCAAAGGGGACCCAAAAGTCGCCCGGATTGAAACACTCCGCCATTCCTGTGCTCCTTTCAGGTCGAGTGGTGATTGTGGAGACATTAGTGACGCGCTGCTCGGCGGCTAGCGCCGATCTGGGCAAAGGCCGCAATGTGAAAACAAATCCATAGCGGCACGGCGAAGCATGGAATCATGAGCAGCGGCAACTGCCCGAGCGCGGAGGTCGATTCCGACATACCGAGCAAGGGTATGGTGCCCCGCGCAACGAGGCCCGCTCCAACCGCCCCGACGAAGTCGAGCAGACCGAGCACATGGAAGCCGAAATACATGGGCGAGCGAAGAAATCCGCGGTCCGCGGCAAGCCGGGCCACCACGACCGGCGCGAGCGCCGCCACCAGCAAATCACCCCAGCCCGCGATATGAGCGAAGAGTCCCGGCAGATGGCCGAACGCATAGACGAACAGAAACCCGACGCCCAGAATCCGCAAGCCTTGCATCGCCGTCAGCCAAATCGGGTCCACTGCGAGAACGCTCGAAAGGATCCCTGGGACACGCAACAGAAGCAGAAACGCCAGTGGCGGCAAGACCAACGCCGTCAGCGTTGCCAAGGGCGGCTCTCCGGCCTCGGCCTGAAACGCCCCGGCGCCCCCCAACACCACGACAGCCCCCAACCAGAGCAGAACGACCAGACCGGCCCCACCGATGAACCCTGCGCCCGGTCCCTCGAATCCGGCTGAAGAATGAGAGGTTGCATAGGTCATTGGGCCGATCCTTTCGTCGTTTGCGTTGCTTCCGCTTCGAAGCTCTGCCGTGCTGCATTGAGGCCATCGATAAGTCTTCCGATCTCGCCAGGCCCGAGGCGCGACGCAGCCGCGTCCTGCGCCCGACGCCAGCACGATCGTGCCGCCTCCAGCCTAGTGAGACCGGCTTGCGTCAGCCGGCCCCATCGCTGCCGCCGGTCTTCGCCGTGGCTGAGCTCAACCAATCCATCCCGAACGAGCGGATTCAGAGCCCGCGTCAGAGATGACGGCTCCATGTCGAGGGCCTGTGCCACGGCTGCCAGCGGCACTGCCTTCCCACGCGTGTAATCGAGCGCACAGAGCACCGAGAACTGGGTGATCTTCAATCCGGTCTCGGCGAGCGCCTGGTCGTAGACCTGAGTCACGACACGGGCCAGACGGCGGCTCGCGAGGCACAGGCAGGCGGCATAGGGATGGCTTGCATCTGTCATATTACTTGTGTACACAATCAATTAAGTTCCGTCAATCCCACGGAGGTTGCTCATGAATGAAATGACGATGCGGGCCTTCGTCGTTCACGCCCCCGGTGGCCCTGAGGCCCTGCGCCTTGAGACGCGGCCTGTTCCTTCCGTCGGTCACGGACAGGTTCGCATCCGTGTTCGTGCCTTTGGCATCAATCGCGCCGAAATCATGACCCGAAAGGGTCTGTCGCCTGCGGTCGCCTTCCCCCGGATTCTTGGCATCGAGGCCGTCGGCACCGTCGACGCCTGTCCCTCCGGCCGACTGGACCGCGACGACATCGTTGCAACCGCCATGGGCGGCATGGGTCGCACGTTCGACGGCAGCTACGCCGAATATTTGGTCGTCCCGGAAGAACAGGTGCAGACCGTGCACACCGCCCTCCCATGGAGCACGCTCGCGGCGCTGCCGGAAATGGTTCAGACCGCCTACGGAGCGCTGTTTCGCGGCCTCCGCATTTTACCTGGAGCCACGATCCTCATCAGGGGCGGGACGTCCTCGGTCGGGCTCATGGCCGGCACCCTGGCTCGCCGCCATGGTTGCACGGTCATATCAACAACCCGCAACAAGACCCGGTCGGATTTTCTCAAGCAATATGGTGCACGCCATGTGGTGATCGATGAGGGCAACGTGGCCGACGACGTGCGGAGCCTCATACCGGATGGCGTCGACAATGTCCTGGATCTTGTCGGCACCCCCACGATGGCGGACAACTTCGATGCTCTCAAGCCATCCGGCCTGCTTTGCCTCGCCGGGATTCTGAGTGGACAGTGGGCCCTGCGCGACTTCAGTCCAATGTTCGATATCCCCACCGACAAGCGGCTGACCGCCTATGTCGGCGATGCGCAGGATTTCATGCGCACGCCCCTGCAAGAGATCGTCAACCTGATCGAACGGGGTCTTCTCGACATTCCGATCGGCGAAACCGTGCCCTTCGAAAACACTCCGGACGCGCACCGCGCAATTGAAGCCAATACGACCCCGGGAAAATGGGTCGTTTGGTTATAGACGGCATGACGTTCGCCGCGATGCGCAGGCCCGATGACAGCCGCTCCCGCATCGTCGCGCTACCCATCCGGTCTTCAGCCCTCGACCCGACCGGATGCGCCAACTCAGGAGTCCCGGCTTTCCACCGCGGCCGAGACGGCCTCTATCGTGGCGTCCGGGGTGCCCTGCCGCCAGCGCACCCCGATCTGTCGCGACAGGCCAAGATCGGCGACCGGCAAGGCGACGACGCCCATCGTCGCGAGGCTGCGCGGCGCGACGGCAATGCCG
This sequence comes from Kaustia mangrovi, assembly GCF_015482775.1. Taxonomy (GTDB): domain Bacteria; phylum Pseudomonadota; class Alphaproteobacteria; order Rhizobiales; family Im1; genus Kaustia; species Kaustia mangrovi. The sequence goes on from NZ_CP058214.1 coordinate 1,874,235, forward strand.
ATTCCTTTCGCCACGAGCTGCAGGGCAAGGTCGTCGCGCGCCGTGCGCGCCGCGATCTTCATGGAGAGTCCGGCCGCCTTCAGGGCACCGTGCTTCAACTCACAGGTCCCCCGCAGCACCAACGGCTCCTGGGCAATGTCCGCCACCTGAACGCGTCCTCCCGAGGTCCCGGCAAGCCGATGCTGACGCGACACCATGACGACATAGGGCTCGCGCCAAAGCGGCGACATCGTCTCCGAGGTGTCCTCCACCAGCGTCCATGCAATGTCGATCCGACCTTGATTCATCCACCCCAGAATCTCGTGCTCCGAACCGTCGCGCAGCGACCACCGCATCTGCGGCAAGCGCCGCGTCAAGGACGCGTGAACGGCGGCGACGTCGGTTGCTGCCAGCGTCCGCAGCACGCCAACCCGCACCACGGGCAGCTTTTCATCGGGCGCCCGCAAACTCCGCTTGGCTTCCTCGTAGCGCCCGAGGATCTCGCTGGCGTGCTCGTAGAAACGCAGACCCCGGAATGTCGGAATCGTGCGCCGCGAGCCGCCCCTGCGCTCGAAGAGCTCCAGACCGAGATCGTCCTCCAACGACCTGAGCGCCGCCGACACCGCCGGTTGGGACACGCGCAGGCGTGTCGCCGCGCTGGAAACACCCCGGCATTCGACCACCGCGATGAAGAACCGAAGATGGCGCAGGTTCATCGCTTTTCCTTATGTGATATCATATTTATTATCTATTTTAATTATATTATCCGGCTCGCTAAATGTCCATTCATGCGATGGACTCCGGCAAAGCGACATCAGAACGACGCGGACAACCGTCCAAGGCCCCTCCCGCCGCGGGCGGCGGTCCGGCGGAGACCCATTATCGGCTTGGCCTGCGCGCTTGCCGTCGTCGCCCTTTTTTCCGGCTTCACGATCGTCTCGCGGCTGGGCCTGACATCCGCCATGCCGGTTCCTGACCTCGGCGTCCTGCGCTTCGGCATCGGCGGCCTGATACTGACCCCTGTCCTTCTCCACCATGGCTTGGGCGGCGTCCCCTTGCCGAAAGCCCTCCTCCTGGCATTGCTCGGCGGGCTCGGCTTCGCCCTGCTCGCCTATTCCGGCTTCGCCCTAGCGCCCGCCGCTCATGGCGCGGTGCTGCTGCACGGAACGTTGCCGCTATCCACCTTTGTACTGGTCATGCTCCTCGACCCGGCGCAGAGCCGGCGGGCGACGACGTCGGGCCTCGCTTTGATCGCGGTCGGTGTCGCCCTCATGGCCTGGGACAGTCTGCGCACCGCGAGCGCCCAACAGTTGCTCGGCGACGCATTTTTGCTGCTCGCTTCCTTCTGCTGGTCGGCCTATGGCGTCATGGCGCGCCGGCTCGGTCTGCCGCCGCTCCAGGCCGCGTCGATCGTTGCCGTGTTGTCGATGCTCTGCTTCCTGCCGCCCTACATCGCCTTTCACGGCGCAACACTCGTGGACCATGACTGGCAGGCGCTGCTGGTGCAGGGGGTGTACCAGGGCATCCTGATCGGCGTCGGGTCGATCTTCGTCTACACGCTTGCCGTCAACAATCTTGGCGCCAGCGAAACCGCCCTCTTCACGGCGGCCGTGCCCGGCGTGACGACGCTCGGCGCCATCGCTCTTCTCGCGGAATGGCCCTCTCCCGCCGAGTGGGCCGGCGTCGCGCTCGCCACCATCGGAATGCTGTTCGCGATTCGCACCCTCTACACCAAACAGGAGACCAAACCATGAGTGACCCAGTCCTGTTCGCCGTCGAAGACCGCGTCGCGACCCTCACGCTCAACCGCCCCGAACACCTGAACGCGATCAACTACGCCCTCGCCGACCGTTTGATGGAACACCTCGATGCGATCGAGGCCGACGATTCCATCCGGGCCGTCATCCTCACGGGCGCCGGCGAACGTGCGTTCTCGGCCGGTGGCGACATCCACGAGTTCTCCGAATCCGTGAAACAGGGCGAAGCGATCACGGTGAATGCATTCGTCCGACGCGGTCAAACAATGACCGCCCGACTCGAAGCGTTCCCCAAGCCCGTCATTGCCGCCGTCAACGGCCTCGCCTACGGCGGTGGATGCGAAATCACCGAGGCCGTCCATCTGGCAATCGCAGCCGACAGTGCCGTCTTCGCAAAGCCCGAGATTCTGCTCGGCATGCCCCCGACCTTTGGCGGAACGCAGCGCTTGCCGCGCGTTGCCGGTCGCAAGCGCGCCCTGGAATTGCTGCTGACGGGGCAGACGTTCAGCGCAGAACGGGCCGTCGACCTCGGGCTCGTGAACCACATCGTCCCGGACGAAAACCTCTCGGACGAGGCGCACGACCTGGCCGCGCGCATCACCAACCAATCTCCACGTGCGGTGAAAAGTATCCTGACCGCGGTCGCGCGCGGCATCGATTTGCCGATCGGCGAGGGTCTGCTGGTCGAGCGCGAGCAATTCGCCCGCATGGTTGGCACCCAGGACCTCCACGACGGGCTGGAAGCCTGGCGGAGCCGCCGCAGCAGTAAAGCGGTTTCCTGAGGCGAACGAAGCCCCCGAGCGGAGGCAAGCGATATGGTCGAACGACAACATCACTATGCGGTCACCGTGGAATGGATCGGCAACACCGGACAGGGCACGGTGGACTACAAGTCCTATGACCGAACGCACCGCATCACTGCTGAGGATAAACCGGATATCATCGGCTCGGCCGACCCCGCCTTTCGCGGCGATAGCGCGTATTGGAACCCGGAAGACCTCCTGGTCGCGGCGCTGTCGGCGTGTCACAAGCTCTGGTACCTGCATCTCTGCGCGGATGCGGGGATAACCGTCACCAGCTATCGCGACGAAGCCACGGGTCTCATGGAGGAAGATGGCGACGGGGGACAGTTCGTCCATGTCGTCCTTCGACCACAGGTCACCGTCAGCAGCGAGGCAGACCGGGACCGGGCAGAGGAGCTCCATGCCGCCGCCAGCCGCCGGTGCTTCATCCGCAACTCCGTAAGCTTTGCCGTCGAGCACGCCCCCAAGATAAGTGTCGAGCAAGCGCAGGCTCGCAGCACCGCTCCGCCGGGCTCGTCCAAAGAACCAGAGCGGAATCGACGATGACCCCTGCCACGCTTCTTCCACTGGCGCTGTTCGCCGTCGTCGCCACCATCACCCCGGGCGGGGCGACCACGCTCGCCACGGCATCAGGCGCCCGCTTCGGATTCCGGCGCTCGGTCCCCCTGATCGCCGGCATCTCGGTGGGCTTGGGAGCGCTGGGCGCGGCGTCTGCCCTCGGCCTGGCCAGCCTCGTTCTCGCCGTCCCGACGCTCGCGCTGGCACTGAGGCTGGGAGGATCCGCATATCTTCTCTGGCTGTCGGTCAAGATTGCGACAAGCGGTCCGCCGGATACGGATACCCGGATGGCGGCACCGATCGGCGTCCTGGGCGGTGCCATGTTGCTTTGGCTCAATCCGAAGGCGTGGGCCACAGCGCTCGGCGCCGCTGCGACGTTCGGCGATGCGGCAAGCAGCCCGTCCGAGCTCGCTCTCCTGCTGGCGAGCGTCTTCGTTTGCGCTGCCGCAATCTCGCTCACCCTTTGGTCGACTGCGGGCTTCTTCCTCGCAAAGCTCCTGCACACCCGCCGAGAATGGACCATCGTCAATACGCTTCTGGGCATCCTGCTCGCCCTGTCGATTCTACAGATGTGGCTATGAGGGAAATCCAACCCGCCGGAGCCGCAGACGCATGTCGCCGAATACGGGCTGTCCGCAAGGAAGGGAATCGCATCGCATGACCCATATCGTCGTCGCTACGCTGGGCTACGCTCTCATGCTGATCGGGTTCAGCCGCGGTCCCCTCTACACGAACCCGCACCTCGTTGGCGTCCTCATCAACCTGGTCGGCGCATTCGTACCGTTCGTCCTTTTCCTGGTGGCCGGCATGCGCCTCGACGGGATGGACGACCTCAAAGGCATTGCGTGGTCATTGGCAGCAGGTGTTGGAATTGCCGCATTCACCCTGGCGATGGCCCGGATGTTCAGCCTTGGCGAGAACCTCGGCTTCGTCACGCCCCTCGTCTATGGGGGATCCCTGCTTTTGGTGACCACCGTCGGCGCTCTTCTGTTCCGCGAGCGGGTCGGGCTGCTTCAAGTCGGCGGCCTCGTCCTCATCGTCATAGGCATCGCCTGTGTCGCAGCGGGCAAGCATCAAGCAACATCTGTCGGTGGTTGAAAGTCCGACCGTCCCCGATCGAAGAAGCGGGCCGGCAAGGCACACGGACAATGCGCCGACCGGCGCATTTTAAACGGACAGCCTCTAGATACGATTATGGCCGCAAGGGCCTCTACGGGCCTGGCACATGGCGCAGCACTTCACCAGAGAGTCGGACCACGGTCCGCAACCGCAAGCTTCGCTTACGACGAGCCCGCGGGAGTTTTCTTCAACACGTAGAACGAATATCCGAAATAGTCTCCGTATCTCAGAAACATCTCTCGCTCCTTGCTGATGTCATTCTTCGCAGCAAGGAGGCTTTCGCGGCCGTGTAAGGCGTCGAGCAACGGGACGTGGTAGGCGTCCCAGGCCTCACGTGGAAGTGTGAAATGGTCGAGCACATCAAAACCCAACCGTCGGGCGCTCTCGGCATTCTCCCCGCTGCTCCGCATGTCCGGATACAGCTCCCCCCAGTAATCCCGGGCGTCTACAGGGGCGTCCCTGCACAACCACTCGCACTCGGTCACCACGCAAATCCCGCCCGATCCGAGGAGTTCCCGCCAAGCGGACAATGCGGCATCGAAACCGACGCTGTACACGGCGCCCTCGCTCCACACGAGATCGAGTGAACCGGGCGGAAATTCCGGACACAGCATGTTCCCTTCATGGATGCTCACCCGGTCGCCGAGGCCGCGCTCGCGAACCTTCGCCGTCAGGACGGCGCAGAATTCGGGGCTCAAATCAACGCCACTAATCCGTGCCTGTGGAAACTCTTCAGCCAACATCAGGGTGCTTCGTCCAGTCCCACAGCCGAAATCAGCGATCTGCGGCGCAAGCGGCAATTCCTTGTTCAGGCGTCGCATCACGTCCCGACTGAGGGCGTCACTTCCCGGTCCCTGCTGCGGCAGCGATGCGAATACTTCCATCAATTCACTGTGCATCTGGCGACATCCCGTCGTTTCCCACGTCAAGTCTGCTACCCTTGGATAATCGAGTCCCGAAGCAAAAGAAATTGATGTTTGTAATACAAAGTTGCTGCCTGTAGAGCTTCGGGTCATGCCCGTCGGGCTTCTTCCTGCGCCGTACCGGATATCCGCGCGAGATCGAGGGATGGCGCTTCATTTCCGATGACGACCCCGTTCATGCCAATCCGACCATTGGTGTTCAGGCCAGCAACGGAGAAGCCATTCGCCGACTGGCGTTCAATGGCCTCGCTCTTGCGCGCCTCGCGGCGTTCACTGTTCGAGACGACATCGCAGCCGGACGGCTGAGGACCGTGCTTGAAGATTACCATGCCGGGGACAGCGAAGCCTTCCACGCCGTCTATACCGGCCAGGGCGGCCCCTGACCCGCGCGCGTGAGAGCTTTGCTGAACTTCCTGGCCGAGCACGGCGCGGTGGAATGAGGCGTCGCCTCATCAGTCGTAGTGCAACGCCCAAGCAATAGACCATCGGACCTGTTCGGCGACTCCACTGTGGAATTTGGCGCTATGTCCAAGGCGCAGCGGCGCTAAAACGCTCTACAAGAGCGTCGATTGCGAACCGAATTTTGGGTGCTTGATCACGCCGGCGCGGCCATAGAAGGTTGATCGCCCGATCCGGGAATTCGGAAAAAGGCATTACTTGAACAAGCGCACCGGTCTTTAGATGTTCGCCGGCCAACCAAGTGGACAGATACGCAATTCCATATCCTGAAATGGCCGCATCCAACAGGGCTTCACCATGGCTGACAATCATATGCGGATTGACGGTTTGGTCCACGATCTCGCCCCGCTGATTCTTTAGTTGCCAGGGGAGAATATACCCCCCGTGCTCGAACAATAAGCAGCGGTGTGCGTTCAGATCTTCAAGGCGTTTGGGAGCGCCATGCTCGTACAGATAGTGCGGCGCCGCGCAAAGGATCGAATGCTGATCGACGAGTTTTCTCGTTATCACGCTGGCGCTGTCGCTGGATGAACCTATTCTCACCGCAAGGTCGATCCCCTCTTCAACCAGATCAATGTAACGATCGGTGAAGGACAAATTGAGTGCAAGAGCCGGATGTTTGCTAGCCGCCTTTGTCAGCGTCGGTGCAGCCCATAATCGTCCAAAGGCGACAGGAACACTTACTCTCAGTGTTCCGGAAATCTCCCGACGGCGTTCACTCATCAACGCCTCAGCTGTATCGATATCTTCAAGAATGGCGCGGCATTTCTCGAAGAATATCTCACCCTCCTGCGTGAGTGTGAGTGTTCGCGTCGTTCGCAATAAGAGCTGAACGCCGAGACGCTCCTCCAGACGTGCCACGGCTTTGGCCGCTGCCGACTTGGATAGACCCAGATCCTCCGACGCGGCAGAGAAGCTTCCAAGCTCTACCGTTCGGGTGAATGCGACGACGCCGTCAAGGCTGATCGTGGGGCGGTAAGGCATCCATTGAATACTCCTGATCGCATATCATACGAAATCTGTTCACTATTGTATAGCACAAGACTCAAATAAGCTGGCTTCGACGACGCGAGCGGGATTGGAACCGCTCGCGGGAAAGAGGAGCAAGAGTCATGACCAGCGACACTATGAAAGCCTGGCGATTGCCGCAGTTCGGTATAGGCAATCTCGGACTTGACCGGGTCAAAAGACCGCGGCCCGGCCCGAAAGATGTCCTGGTCCGCACAAAAGCGGTTTCTCTGAATTACCGGGACAAACTCGTCGTTGAGGGCGGGCTTCTTCCCGCGCAGCCCAAAATGCCCTTCATTCCGGTTTCAGATTTTTGCGGAGTAGTCGCGGAAACCGGAGACGACGTGGCGTCGTTCTCTGTCGGCGACCGGGTCATGGGCAACTTCTGGACGGAGTGGATCGACGGTCCGCCCCCGCATTCCATGCTTCAGCACGGAGCCTCCTTAGGCGGTCCGCTGCCGGGCGCGCTCTCGGAGTATATCGTCATTCCCGAGTCCGTTGCCGTTGCGGCGCCTTCGAACTTAACGGATGAGGAGGCGTCCACTCTGCCAATAGCGGCGCTCACCGGGTGGTTTGCTCTCACTGAAACTGCAAGGGTTGGTGCCGGACAATTTGTACTCGTACAAGGGACAGGGGGCGTTTCGCTGGCCGGTATGCAGATCGCTGCAGCGCTTGGAGCGCGCGTAATTGTCCTGTCGCGCAGCACAGCAAAGATCGAAAAGACGCTGGAACTTGGCGCGCACGACGGCATCGATACCAGCACGGCAGCTGATTGGCCTAGAAGGGTTATGGAACTCACCGATGGCCATGGTGTCGATCATATCTTGGAGGTCATTGGCGGAAGCAATCTCTCGCGATCGTTGGAGGCGATCGCTGCACAAGGCCAGATATCCTTGATCGGTTTTCTCGAAGGCATGGACGCGCGGATCAGCGCGGTTCCCTTCATGCTTCGACGCGCCAGGCTACAGGGCGTATCGGTCGGCCACCGTCACGCCTTCGAGCGTCTTGTCCGGTTCATAGAAGGTAAAGAAATACATCCCGTGATCGATACGGTCTTCAGCTTTGAAGATGCCCGTCGAGCTTTCAATGAGATCAATGAGGGCCCCTTCGGCAAGATCGTTATCCAGATCGATGCGAAGCAGTAAAATCAAGGCGTTTCGCATTGAGCATGTTCGGTTCATTGGAACTTCGACATCTTCGATATTTCATGGCCGCCCATGAACACGGAAGCTTCCGCAAAGCTGGCTCCGCGCTAGGCATCCGCGAGTCGACTATCAGCCGCGCTATTCGGGACCTCGAAGATGCGCTGGGAGCGTCGCTGTTTCAGAGGTATGCTGGAGGTGTTCGTCTTACCTTTGCCGGAGAGAAATTTCTTCGCAGGACCCGTAGCGTAGTTCAGCAAGTTAGCGATGGTGCCAAGGATGTCGCCGCAATCGGGCGGTGCGAAAGCGGGTATATCAGAATTGGAGTCACTTTTTCCTTTGCTTCCGGGTTCCTACACGATTTGCTGAGAAAATATTGCGAGCAGCATGCGGATGTCCGGATTGATTTCATCGACGGCGATCCGGTCGAACATATTGCAAAGATCCGGAAACTCCAACTCGATATTGCCTTCGTTGCGGGAGCGCGAAAATGGTTACATTGCGAGACAAATATACTCTGGACTGAGCGAATATTCATTGCCTTGCCCGATCGACACCATCTTATCAAAAGTGACGAAATTTATTGGAACGACCTTTCAGAAGAGAAATTAATTGTTAGTGATTTGGCGCTGGAATCGGGAATATCCAATTATATATTGCAAGTTAAGCACGATTATAATTTCAATCCGAAAATTATTACCCAAAGTGTAGGACGCGACAATTTGCTGTCGTTAGTCGCGGCCGGGCGTGGACTTACCATCATCAGTGAGGCCGCCACAGTCGCCCGCATTCCAGGAGTCATTTATCGGTCAATTGCTTGTGAGCGGATCCCCTTCAGCGCGGTATGGCTATCTCAAACCGACAATCCGGCACTACGACGTCTATTAAGTATGTCACGTTTAATTTCAAATGCTGCTTCCTGAAGGCACTGTGTTCCTCGGGAAAACCGCCTTCTTTCCGCGCCTTTGCAAATCCCCGATCTGTCGCCATGAAACGCGCCGGTATCCGCGCAATCAGCTCGGCCGGAGCACGAGCTTGCCGAGATAGTGCGTACCCAAAGCACGATGAGCGTCCGCGGCCTGATCGAGCGTGAAGCTTTGTGCCACATGGACCTCGAAGGGGCCGGAAGCGATCAGGTGATTGAGTTTGTCGAATACGTCGCGCGCCGCTTCATCGCCCACATATTCGGTAACGGTGAGGTCCGGTTGCGACTCGGGCGCAGGCGACACGCCGCGCGGATAGGCGACACGGCCACCGGATCGCAGAGTTTGAAGCGCGTCTTGCGCCGCCTGCCCGCCCGCGGTGAGCAGCGCGGCATCCAAACCCGCCGGCTCGAACGCCCGGGCCGCTGCAAGCACGTCGTCTTTGCGCCCATCTACTGCAAAATCGGCGCCGATCCGCCGCGCCAGCGCAACGCCATCCGCACCGGAGGCAACCGCAAACACACGAACACCCATGCGTTTTGCCAACTGCACGGCCAAATGCCCCAGACCGCCCCGGCACCGAAAACCATGAGCGCCTCGCCCTTTTCCAGTCCAAGAACGTCATCGAGACCCAAAAGCGCGGTGATCGCGTCAACCGGCATGGCGCCCGCCTGCTCGACGGTCAGGCTGCCCGGGATATGCGCGACGAAATCGGCTTTGACGGCGACATATTCGGCGTAGAAACCGCCCTTGGGGTTGATATGCCGGTCGGCGTAGACGCGATCACCGACCTTGAAGCGCTGGACCGCCTCTCCCACAGCGGCAATTGTGCCGGCGCCGTCGAAACCGACGATGTAGGGAAACCGGGGCTCGAAGCCATGTCGCTCGCGGAAGAGATCGAAAAAGGCGCCCTGGCGTTCCCATTGGTCCCATACACCCACGCCAACGGCCTCGACGCGAACGAGAACCTCGTCTCGATCGATTTCAGGTACGCTTAGCGATTGGACTTTAAACGCGTCGACACCGCCGAAGCGGTCGATCGCGGCGGCGCGCATGCGATCGGGAACTGCCTTCTCCATTGTCCGAACTCCGGTAAATTGAACGTACACCCAAGCTAGCCAAGCCGTTATTGATCCGGTAGTAGACAGGTATGAATATATATATGCCGAAAAATGGATAAATCGGACGTCACACTCGAACGCATGCTCAGCTTCGTGCGCGTCGCAGAGCGCGGCAGCCTGTCGGCCGTTGCGCGCGAGTTCGGCATAGGCCAATCGACGGTCTCCCGTCATTTGCGGGAACTGGAGGAAGCCATCGGCGCGCCCCTGCTGGCAAGAACCACGCGGCGCGTTACACTGACCGACGAAGGGCACCGCTATTATGCCAAATGCGTGCAGATTTTACGCCTGGTGGAACAGGCTGGAGACGAAGCGCGTGGGACAAGCAGCGCGGCCGCCGGCATGGTCCGGATTTCCTGCACGGCGGCATTGGGGATCTTGCAGATCAACCGGCTGATTTTCGATTTTCAGGATCGCTATCCCGAAATCGGAGTCGACCTGAGTCTTACGGATGAACGCATTGATCTCGTCCGGGAAGGCGTCGACATCGCAATCCGCTTGGGTCCTCTGACCGATAGCTCCATGAAGCTCAAGACACTCGGACAATCTCGGCGCTTCCTGGCGGCCGCGCCAAGCTATCTATCCGCGCGAGGCAGACCAGCGAGCCTGCAGGATTTGCAGGTTCATGAGGGCATCCGTATGACCAATATTGCGGGAAGCGACACACTGACTCTGCGAGGACCGGACAACGAAGTTCATACCATTCCTTTCGAGGGACGCTTTCAAACCGATCACGGGCTTGCCGCGCGCCTTGCCGTTTCCGCGGGACGCGGGATCGCGCCGGTCCACCACTGGCTGGTTGACGACCTTCTGGCAGACGGACGCCTCGAGATACTCCTCCCTGACTATTCGCTTCCGTCGGTTCCGCTGAACATGCTCATCGTGCCCGAACGCGCAAACATCGCACGCGTTCGTCTGCTCATCGACTATCTCGCCGATGAAATCGCGCACCTACCGGGAATTTCCAAGTCAGAGCACTGAGTGCACGCCTGATGCAATATCCGATCAGCTCTCAACCTAATCGGATTCAATGAAAGCTCTTGGAAATTCAGGAAACTTCGCGGGGAAGATGGCGCACCCACCAGGATTCGAACCTGGGGCCTTCGCCTTCGGAGGGCGACGCTCTATCCAGCTGAGCTATGGGTGCTTACCGTGTCACAGTTGCTTACGCAGTGCTTACGTGAGCTTTTCGCGAGTAGAAAGATCAGAACGAGGGCCTCGCAAATCCTTGTTCCTGTAGTCCTTTTTCGTCTCCTCTTTTTCACTCACCCTGTTGACATCAGCCTTCGGAGGGCAGCGCTCTATCCAGCTGAGCTACGGGTGCCTATGGGGCGGGCCGTTCTGGCCCGAACGCGGCGGACAATAACCGATCCGGCCGGGGCCGGCAATGCCGGTTTTGCCGTGGGCGCGCAGCGGGGCGCGTCGCAGACAGCCGGGCGTTATGCGCCCTCACCGATGCCTGTCAGCCCGTCGTCGCGAAGCGGCGGATCGAGAAGGGCTCTATGGGCATATCGGTCCGGCCGGTGGCGACGAGGTCCGCCACGATGGACCCGACGGCCGGGCCGAGCTGGAAGCCATGGCCGCAGAAACCGAAGGCGTGGACGACACCGTCGGTGGTGGAGGACGGTCCGATCACCGGGATATCGTCGGGCATGCGCCCCTCGATGCCGGCCCAGCAGCGCACGATGCGCTGGTCCGCCATGACGGGGAAGATCTCCGCCGCCGTCCGCGCCGTCCTGGCCAGCTCGCGGAAGTCGATATCCGTGCGGCCCGTGGCGAGGTTCGAGCTGCCGAGCCGCCCGCCACCGATCACCACCGTACCGTTCGGCATCTGCTTGAAGGAGAGCGGCCGCGCGGTCGCGCCAACGACGGCCTCGCAGAACGGCGCGACACGGGCGGTGACGATCATCATCGGCGCCATGGGCTCGAGGGGCACCGGCTCGCCGAGCCGTTCCGCGAAGCGGCCAGACCAGGCCCCGGCGCAATTGACGAGCCGCGCGCCCGCGAGCGTGCCCCTGCTCGTCTTCACCTCGAAGCCGTTGCCGGCAGGCACGATATCCTCCACCAGCGTGCCCTCGTGGAAGACGACGCCCAGCGCGCGCGCCTTGCGCGCGAAGGCGAAGGTCGTGCGGTATGGCTCGGCGAACCCGTCGCCGAGCGAGGCGAGCCCGCCCACGCAATGGGGCGACAGGGCGGGCAGGAACGCGAACAGGCGGTCGCGGTCGAGAAGCTCCTCATGGGTGTAGCCCGCCGCGCGCAGGCGCGCCTCGCGTTCGGCGAGCGCGGCGAGATCCGCCTCGCTCTCCGCGACCTTGATCTGGGGTGCGGGCTGGAAGCCGCAATCGTCGTCGACGAGCTCCTCGATCCGGTGCCACAGCGCCATAGAGGCGACCGAGATCGGAATCTCCGCCATATGCCGGCCGAGCCGGCGCACGCCGCCGGCATTGACGCCGGAGGCATGGCGCGCGACCGTATCCTTCTCCACCACCGCGACAGACAGCCCCCCGCGTGCGCAATGCAGCGCGGCGGAACAGCCATGGAGCCCGCCGCCGATCACGATCACGTCGGCCGTCCCGAGGCGCCCGCTCATGCCGCGCCGCTCTCGGTGTCCGTATCAAGGGCGGCAAGTTCGCCGAGCGTCAGGGGTTTGAGCGGCGGGCGGATGCGATAATAGCCGACGGCGCCCGGATCGCTCCCGAGCGCGTCCGCGATGATCTCCGAGACCACCGGGCCGCAGACCCGCCCCTGACACGGCCCCATGCCGCAGCGCAGGAAGGACTTCGCCTGGTTCGGCCCCGGACAACCGAGCGCGGCCGCACCGCGCACGGCGCCCGCCGTCACCTCCTCGCACCGGCAGACGAGCACGTCGTCGGCCGGCTCCAGCACTTCGCGCGGCGGGCGATAGAGCGTCTCCAGAAACGGGCGGACGGCAAGGTCGCGGTCGAGCGCGGCCCGCGAGGGCGCGGCGCGGGCGTCGCGCTCGGGCTCCGACAGCGCTCCGAGGCGATGGGCAATGCCGCACACAGCGACCCGTCCGGCATGTTCGGCCGCCACCGCCCCGCCGATGCCGCCGCCGTCGCCGGCCACCGACACGCCATCGAGCGATGTCGCGAACCAGTCGTCGAGCACCGGCCGGAAACAGCGCTGACCATCGTCGAACACATGGTTGCAGCCCAGAAGCCGCGTGATCTGCTGGTTCGGCACGACGCCCTGGTGGAGCGCCACGAGATCCGCCTCGACCCGCCGCTCGCGCCCGCCCTGCCGGAAGGCGAGCCCGGTCGCCCGCTCGCCGCCCTCCACGCTGAGATCGCTCGCGCCGCGATAGACCGGCACGCCGGCGCGGGCGAGCGTGCGCATGAGGCGGACCCCCTTGGCGAGATATCCCGCCGCACGCAGCGCCTTCGGCAAATGGGCGAGCGCCTCGACATAGCGGGCGCGGGGCACGGTCTCCACCACCGCCGCCGGCGGCGCGCCGGCCTCGACATACTGGCTCGCCAGCAGCAGGAGCAGGGGACCACTGCCCGCCAGGACCACCCGGCCGTCCGCCACGAGCCCGGACGTCTTGAGCATGATCTGCAAGGCGCCGACCGTCATGACGCCCGGACGCGTCCAGCCGGGAACCGGAACGGGCCGCTCCATGGCCCCGGTCGCGACGAGGACGTGGCGCGCCCGGATCTCGCGGGACCCGCCCTGCCGGCTGAAATTGACCGCGAGCTCGCGCGAGACGTTCCAGACGACGGCGCCGGGCAGATAGTCGACGCGCGCGGCGCGCATGGCGTCGACGAGCCCGCGCCCGCGCTCATAGTCGGGACCGAGCGCCTTCGCCGCCAGGGGGCGCGACGCCCCGACGGTCTCGATGGCACGATAGATCTGGCCGCCCGGGCGCTCCTGCTCGTCGAGGAGCGCGACGGTGAGGCCGAGTTCGGCGGCCAGCCCCGCCGCCGCGAGTCCCGCCGGGCCCGCACCGATAATCGCCAGATCGTAGTCCGCTGTCATGCCTCTGCCCCGTCTCCGCCCGTCTGGCGCCGCACCTCCATGCCCGGCTCGACGACCGTCATGCAGGCCTGGCAGTTCTTCCGTCCATCCACCTCCACGAGGCAGTCGAAGCACACGCCCATCATGCAATAGGGCGCGCGCGGCGCCCCCGACACCGGCGTGTCGCGCAGGGACAGCGCACCGGCGGCGGCCAGCGCGGCGGCCAGCGTGTCGCCCTCGTACGCCTCGATCTCGCGCCCCTCGAACCGAAACCGGACCGGCGCGCGCCCGGCATCCTCCTCAAGCCTGCGAAACATCGAACCTCCTCGCGGTGAACGCAGCGAATGTCTCCCTGAACCGGTCATCGGCGATGGCCGGCGCAAGGCCGAGCGCATGGGCGGCGGCGAGCGTGACGCCGGAATGGCAGCTCACCGAATAGGCTCCGGGATGGGTTTCCGACTCGTCGTAGACGGGAAAGCCGTCCGGCGTCATGATCCTGAGCGCGCCCCAGCCGCGCACCACGCGGACATCGTTCAGGAACGGAAAGCTCCGCACCGCGCGCGCCGCGATCTGGCCGATAACGTCGACACTGGATGTCACGTCGAAGCCGACATCCTCGTGGCTGTCGCCGAGGAGGTAACTCCCCTCCTCCGTCTGGCGCACGAAGGCGGTCGGCATGGCGAAGCGCTGCGGGCAGCGCTCGGTGACGAGGATCTGGCCCTTCAGCGGCGCGACCGGCACATCGAGGCCGATATCGGGCCCGAGCCGGCGGCTGCCGAGGCCCGCGGCAAGCACGACCTTCGGCGCCACGAGCCGCTCTGTCGCGGTATGGACGGCATAGGCCGAGCCGTCGCGGGCGATGCGTTCCACGCGGGCATTGGGCCGGTAGTCCGCACCGCGCAAGCTCAGCCCGTTATGCAGGGCGCGCAGGAGATAGAGCGGGTTGGCATGGCCGTCATGGGGGCCGTAGGTCGCGCCGACCACGGCCTCGCCGATGCCCGGCACCATGTCGGCGACCTCCGCGCGGTCGAGCACGCGGCAATCGTAGCCACCCTCGCCGGCCTGGTTGTGCATGCGGTGGAGGAGCGCCTTGCGGTCCTCCAGCTCCTTCTCGCTCAGGCACAGATGGAGCCCGCCCGGCTTGCGGTAACCGATATCGACCCCGAGCTCGCCGGACAGCGTATCGGCGAAACCGGGCCATAGATCGGCGGATCTGCCCGTCCACTCAGCGTAGGCCTGCATGCCGTCGCCCTTGCTCTGCACCCAGACCAGACCGAAATTGCCGCGCGAGGCCCTGAAGGCCACGTCGCCCTCGTCGAGCACGGCGACATGGAGCCCCTTTTCGGCGAGACCGAAGGCGACCGCGGACCCGACGAGCCCGCCGCCGACCACAATGGCGTCATGCGATTTCATGACCGCCCCTCCCCGCCGATGAGCAGACGGTCCAGGCCGTAGAGGCGCTCGATCACGAACATCAGGGCGACGGTGAAGAGGATGATCACGGTGGATATTGAGGCAACGAGGGGATCGGTCGTCTGGGTGATATGGGCAAACAGCCTGACCGGCAAGGTGGTCGTGCTCGGATTGACGATGAAAACGGTCACGGTCAGTTCGTCGAAGCTGGTGATGAAGGCGAGCACCCAGCCGCCCGCCACCCCCGGCGCGATCATCGGCAGGGTCACGCGGCGGAAGGTCGTGAAGGCGGACGCGCCGAGCGAGACGGCAGCACGTTCCGTCGCCCTGTCGAGGCCGGTGACGGAGGCGAGCACGAGGCGCAGCACATAGGGCGTGATGATGATCGCATGGCAGAGCACGAGCCCGATGAAGGTGCCGTTCATGCCGAATTGCGACAGGAAGCGCAGGAAGGCGATGCCGAGCACGATGGTCGGCACGGTGAGCGGCGACATGAAGAGCCCGACGAGCCCGTCGCGGCCGGCAAAACGGTAGCGCCCGATGGCAAGCGCCGCCGGCACTGCGATCACGGAGGACAGTGTCGCGGAGGCCACGCCCAGATAGAGGCTCATCCAGAAGGCGGCGATGAAGTCGGGATTGTCCAGAATGGCCCGGAACCACCTGAGCGAGATACCGCTCGGCGGGAATTCCAGGAAGCCTTCCGGTGTGAACGACACCGCGATCACGACGAGGAGCGGCCCCGTCATGAACAGGATGAAGAGCGCATTGAAGATCAGCGCGAGCGGTCCGTTCCGGCTCATCCGAATACCTGCGCGTAACGCCGCTCCACGAAGCGGTTGTAGGAGACGATGATCGCCATCACCGCGACGAGCAGCAGCATGGCGATGGCCGCGCCGAGCGGCCAGTTGAGCGTGTTGAGGAACTCGTCATAGACGGTGGTGGAGACGACCTTCACGCGCCGGCCGCCGAGAATGGCCGGCGTGGCGAAGGCGCTTGCCGCCAGCGAGAAGACGATCAGCGAACCCGACAGCACCCCCGGCATGGCCTGCGGCAGGACAATGCGGAAGAAGATGGTGAGCTGGCTCGCGCCGAGCGAGGCCGCCGCCCGCTCCGTCGCCGGGTCCTGCCGGTGGAGCGCCGCCCACACCGCGATGACCATGAAGGGCACGAAGACATGGACGAGCGCGATCACGATGCCGCCGCTCGTATACATCATCTTGATCGGCGTCTCGATCAGTCCGAGCCGCATGAGCGCCTCGTTGATGACACCGCGATTGCCGAGCAGGATCGCCCAGCCGAGCGTGCGCACCACGACCGAGATCAGGAGCGGCCCGAGGATCGCAAGCAGGACGAGAGAGCGCCAGCGCGCCTTCATGCGATAGAGGATATAGGCCTCCGGCGTGCCGATCAGGGCGGCGATCGCCGTCGTCACCAGCGCGATGGCGAAGGTGCGCCCAAAGATCTCGTGGAAATAGCCGTCGGTGAGCACGTCGATATAGTTGGCGAGATCGAAGGCCGGCTCAATGCCTGTATAGAAGCCGAACCTGTAGAAGCTCAACAGGAACGTCATTCCCAGCGGCACGATGAGAAGCGCGAAGAACAGCGCGAGCGCCGGCAGGCTGAGATAGTAGGGGACCGCCGCGCCGCGCCTAGCCATGGTCGTCCCCCGAGAGCACACGCACCTGATCGCCCTCCCAGGCGAGCCCCACCTCCTCTCCGGCCCGCGCCTCCGCCCGGCCGGCATTCTGGTGCACGACGAGGAGCTCGCCGAGCGGGCTGTCGATCTGGAAGAGCCACTGGTTGCCGAGGAAGACGCCGGTCTTCACATGGCCCCGGATCACTGCCTCTGCGGGATCGGCGAACCGGATCTTCTCCGGCCTGATGGACAGGAGAACGCGGTCGCCCTCCGCCCCCTCTCCCGCGGGCGCCTTCAGCGCGACATCGCCGGCCCGCAGGCGGAGCATGTCGCCGTCGCGGCCCTCCACTGCCGCCGCCACGAGATTGGTCTTGCCGAGGAAGGTCGACACGAAGTCGCTCTTCGGGAACTCATAGGCCTCGAAGGGCGTGGAAATCTGCACGATGTGGCCGCGATGCATGACCGCGATGCGGTCGCTCAGGGCCATGGCCTCGGTCTGGTCGTGGGTGACGAGGACCGTGGTGACGCCGGTCGACTGCTGGATGTTGCGCAGCTCGATCTGCATCTCCTCGCGCAGCTTGGCGTCGAGATTGGAGAGCGGCTCGTCGAGCAGCAGGAGGTCGGGCTTGATGACCAGCGCCCTTGCAAGCGCCACGCGCTGCTGCTGGCCGCCGGACAGCGCGCGGGGATAGCGCCCGGCGAGACCGCCGAGGCGGACGAGCTCCAGCGCCTCGGCCACGCGGCCCGCACGCTCGCCGGCCGGCACCTTGCGCATCTCCAGCCCGAAGCCGACATTCTGCTCCACCGTCATATGGGGGAACAGGGCGTAGCTCTGGAACACGATGCCGATGCCGCGCCGGTTGGCGCGGACATTGGCCATGTCGCGCCCGGCGATGCGGATCTCCCCGCCGGTCGGGTCCTCGAAACCGGCGATCATCTGCAATGTCGTGGTCTTGCCGCAGCCGGAGGGGCCGAGAAGCGAGACGAACTCGCCCTGCTCGACCGAGAGGTCGAGCCCGTCCACCGCCACCACGTCGCCGAACCGCTTGCTCAGACGTTGAAGCTCGAGAAAGGCCATTGTCGGATGTCACGCTCTGGAGTGCGGGATGGGAGGGACGCAACGCCCCTCCCCCGTATCTTGGCGGGCGGCGCGATCAGCGTTCGACCTCGCGGCTCCAGCGCTGGGTCCATTCCTCGCGCTTGGGGTTGATCACGTTCCAGTCGACCGCGACCAGATTGCCGACCTTCTCCGGACCGTAGGGCAGGCTGTCGCCCAGCTCCTTCGGCAGCTCGGTCTTCTTGTTGGTGGGTCCGAAGCCCATGGTCTCGGCGAGCTTGGCCTGGACGTCGGGCGAGAGCACATATTCGATGAAGGCCTGGGCCTCCTCGGACACGTTGCTGTCGACGATCGGGCAGATGCCGACCATGAGCGCCACCGCGCCTTCCTCCGGATAGCCGAAGACGGCCGGGAAGCCGGTGTCGGCGAGCGACTTCACACGCCCGCTGCCCCAGATCGACAGCGCGATCTCGCCCGATTGGAACAGCTCCGACATCTTGCCCGAGGACGGCTCGAACACCAGGACGTTGGGGGCGACCTTTTCCTTCATCGCCGCAAAGCCCGGCTCGATATCGGTCTCGCTGCCGCCATTCAGCCGCGCCATCATCACCAGCGTGTGGAGGCCGTATGTGTTGGTGATCGGCGGGATGGACAGGAGCTGGCTGTATTTCGGGTCGGCGAGATCCATCCAGGATTTCGGCGGTTCCCAGCCCTTCTCCTTGAACATCTCCGCATTGTAGGCGAAGCCCGTCGCGACGAAGCCCGCCCCGATCGCCTTGTCGGTGCCCATGCGGGCGATGTCGTAGATGTCGGCGAGCGCCGGCGTATCCTCGATGGGGCCGCAGAAGCCCAGCGCCACCGCCTGGTACATGGGTCCGTCGTCGAGGAAGACGACATCCATCTCCTGATTGCCCTTCTGCGCCTGAAGGCGCGCCAGGTTCTCCGTCGAGTTGCCCGGCACGAACTGCACCGTGACGCCGTGCTCCTTCTCGAACGGAGGAATGACGACCTCCTTCATCAGCCGCTCGAAGGAGCCGCCATATCCGCCGAGCACGACCGTCTTGTCCTGAGCCGTTGCCGGCGCGGCATGTGCGAGCGCGGCAAGGCCCGCGGCCGCAAGCATGAGCTTCATGCGCATTTGTCCCTCCTCTTCCCCAGTTAGAACGATTAAAGCGTTGCGTAGCCTCACATGAGTGTCAAATATCTAATTTTGGGCTATGAATTACCAAAGGTTATGAGCTCTGGAGAGGCGGGCATCCGATGAACCTGCGTCAGATCGAGGCGTTCCGCCGGGTTCTCGAGACCGGATCGGTCACCCGTGCCGCCGAGGCGCTGTCGATTTCCCAGCCGGCGGTCAGCAAGCTTCTGGCGACGCTGGAGCGCACATGCGGCTTCGCCCTGTTCCACCGCACGGGCGGACGGCTGACGCCGACGCGCGAGGCGCGCCTGCTCGCCCATGAGGTCGAACGGCTGTTCCAGGACACCGAGCGCCTCGACAATATCGCCCAGGCGATCCGCGACCGCCGCTGGGGGCAGCTCAAGGTCGCCGGTTTCCCGGCGCTCTCATGGCGCTTCCTGCCACGCGTCCTGTCTCCGCTCCTGGCCGAACGGCCCGACGTGCACCTCGCGCTCCAGAGCCGGACATCGCCACGGATCGTGGAGCTCGCCATCGCCCAGCAGATCGATGTCGGCTTCAGTCTGTTGCCTGTCGACCATCCGTTGGTCGATTGCGAGAAACTGTGCGAGTTCGAGCTCGTCTGTGCCCTGCCCAAGGGCCACGACCTCACGCGCCGCCGGGTCATCCGCCCGCGCGACCTGACCGACGTGCCCTTCATCTCCCTCGGCCGCGAGGACCGGTCGCGCTTCATCGTCGACGAGGCTTTCCATGGCCGCGCCCGGCGCACCCATATGCAGATCGAGGCGCAGATGGCGGAAACCGCATGCAGCTTCGTCGCCAGCGGTCTCGGCGTGGCGCTCGTCCCGCCCTTCGCGGCGGAGGCCTTCAGGTCCGACGGCGTGGAGGCCAGACGCTTCACGCCGTCGATCCGCATGGCCGCCTGGCAGCTCCTGCCGAACAGCACGCCGCCGGCCATGATCACCCTGGAGATCTGCGACCGGCTCCGCGAGGCCTTCAGGCCCTACCGGGTCGGCCGCGACGGCGCGTGACGGCCAGCGCGGCGGCTGTCATGATACGGCCATTCCGGTTGAGGAGCATCGGACATGGCCAATCCCCCTGCCGCCATCGCATCCGCCCTTGCCATGCTCGCCGCGCTTGGCGCTCTCGCCGCGACCGGTGCCGCGGCCGCAGACCGGGGCGATCCCCGGCGTGGTGCGGAGCTTTACCGGGGCTGTATTCCCTGCCACGCGCTCACGCCGGGCACGCATCTGACCGGCCCGAGCCTCGCCGGCCTTTGGGGCCGGCCCGCCGGACGCGTGGAGGGGTTCACCCGCTATTCCGGCGCGCTGGACACCGCTGGGCTCACATGGGACGGCCCCACGCTCGACGCCTGGATCGCGGATCCGGCGGGCCTCGTGGAAAGCACCTCCATGACCTTTTCGGGGCTTGCCGACGAGAGCGCCCGCCGGGACCTCATCGCCTTCCTGGAGATCGCCATGGCGCCCGGCGGTGCCACGGCCGTCGTCGAGCGGGACCTCATCCCGACAGAGTTCGTCCGCGGCCGCCAGCCCGCCCCGCTGACGCCGACGCCGGCCGACGCGCAAGTCGCGGCGATCCGCCATTGCGGCGACAATTACTGGATCACGACAGCGGACGGCACGACCACCCCTCACTGGGAGATGAATGTCCGCCTCAAGATCGACACGAGCCCCGCAGGACCGGAGCCCGGCCAGCCGGCGCTCATCCGATCCGGCTCGCTCGGCGACCGCATCTCGGTCGTCTTTTCCAGTGTCGGCGAGCTCAAGAGCGTCCTGAGGGAGGAATGCTGAGCCCGAACGGCGCATGCCCCCGACGCACTCAGCGCGCCATACGCTCCACGATCTCCACCCGGCGATTGCGCGCCCGGCCGTCCTCCGTGCGATTGGTCGCGACCGGCGCGACCATGCCGACGCCGACGGGTGTCAGCCGCTCCGCGGCAACGCCGTACTCGGCGCCGAGCGCCTTGACAACGGCGCGCGCCCGGCGCTCGGAGAGGTCGAGATTGTACTCGTAACCGCCCTTGCCGTCGGTATGGCCGACGATGAAGACCTGGAGGTCGGGGCTCTCCTTCAGGAGTCTCGCGATCTCCTGGAGCTGGGCTTTGGACTCCGGCCTGATCGTGTCCTTGTCGAAATCGAAGAGGATGCCATAGACCGCCACGCGGCCCTGCGCGGCGAGATCGCGCTCCATCTCGCCGGCCTCCACCACCGTCATGCGCTGCTCCATGGGTTCCATCTCGATCACGTCGAGCTGGATCATGGCGCGGTTCTTGTTGGGCCCGCCGCCCGCCTTGTTCATCACCACATAGAGCGCGGCATAGACGTCGCCCTCCGGGCGCGCGAGCCGGGCGGCCAGATAGCGCTGGTCGGCATAATACTCGCCGAACGCCGTATAGGCGCTCTTGGGCGAGGCGGCGTGGTTGAAATTGCGCCCGCCGCAGCCTTCCTTCTCGCAGGAGAAGACCGTATCGAACCCGGCTTCGGCGAGCGCCGTCTCGTAATTGCGGAACACCTCGAGGGCAGAGCGGTCCGCCGGCGCGCGATAGGTGATGCGGGTCAGCGCGCCCTCCAGCGCGAGCGTCGAGTCGAGGTTCTTCTCCAACCCGCCATAGGCCTTCGCCGGCGCGACGAGCAGCCGGTAATCGGTGAAGGCCTCGGTGTCGTACTTGACGATCTCGGACCCCTCATAGCGCGGGATCAGCGGATGGTCCGCGCTGCCCTGGATATCGCCGGCGGTGGCATTGGCAATCCCGGCGAGGAGCAGGACGAGGACGACAAGGATGGTGCGCATGGTTTGCCTCCCTTCGTCGCCCCCTCCCCGACGATGACCGCATCCTAGCGGCTTTCGCGACGCGACGGAACCGCCGGTGGCCTCAATCGAAGGACATGAAGCCTTCATAGGTCGACAGGGCGGGCGCAGCCTCCAGCGCGGCGAGATCGGGCGCCGGTCTGGCGGTGCGGGCATCGCCGGCCAGATGGGCCTCCAGCGCGGCGGCCACCGCGAGGACCTCCGCATCCCCGCCGCGCCGGCCGACGATCTGGAGACCGAACGGCATGCCCTGGCTGTCCACGCCGACTGGCAGCGAGAGCGAGGGATGGCCCGGCAGCGTGGAGGCGTAGGCGAGCGCCAGCCAGTGGAAATAGGTTCGCGTCGGCTGGCCGTCGATTTCCTTCGGATAGAGCTCGCGCCAGGAGCGCGGGCTCACCGTCACCGCCGGCGACAGGATGATGTCGTACTCCTCGAAGAAGCCCTGCCAGCGGCGGTACATGGCCGTCTGCAGCTCCAGCCCGCGCGCCACATCGGCGGCGGAATAGGTGAGCCCCTCCTCCACATTGGCCCGGACATTGGGGCCCACGAGTTCCGGGTTCTCCTCCAGGAGACGCCTGTGGGGCCCGAGGAAGCCCACCGCGCGCAGCACCTCGAAGGCCTCGTCCGCGCCCTCGCAATCGGGGTGGGTATCGTCGGCCACAGCGAAGGCGGACCGGAAGAGGCCGGTCTTCTCGCCGAAGGCATCGCGCACGATGCTCTCCGTCGGCGTGAAGCCGAAATCGGGCGTCAGCGCGACCCGCAGCGACGAGAGATCGAGGGTGGCCGGCGTGGCGTAGTCCTCCGGCATCTCGCCAGCGGCGATCCCCGAGAGCGGATCGCGGCTGTCCTCGCCCATCATGACGGAGAGCAGGAGCCCCGCATCGGCCACCGTACGCGCCATGGGGCCGAGGGTCGCAAGCTGCAGCCACGCCATGCCGCGACGCTCCGACGGGATGAGCCCCGGCGTCGGCCGGAAGCCGACCACGCCGCAATAGGCCGCCGGATTGCGCAGCGAGCCGCCCGTGTCCGACCCTGTCGCGATGGGCACCATGCCGCAGGCGAGCGCGGCCGCCGATCCGCCGGAGGAGCCGGCCGCCGAGCGCGACGGATCGAACGGATTGCCGGTCGCGCCATAGACGGCATTGCGCGTATTGGCGCCCGCGCTCCATTCCGGATTGTTCGTCTTCGCCAGCACATTGGCGCCCGCCTCGCGCAGCACGGCGGTGAGGCGTTCGTCGTTTTCGGGCACATTGTCCTTGTAGGCGAGACTGCCATAGGTCGTGCGCAGGCCCGCCGTCTCGACCATGTCCTTCACGCCGAGCGGCAGGCCGTGGAGGACCCCGAGCGGCTCGCCGCCCATGACGGCCTCCTCCTGCTGGCGCGCCGTCTTGAGCGCGCGGTCGAAATCGCGTGCGGCGAACGCGTTGATGGCGTGGTCGACGGCCTCGGCCCGGGCGATGCAGCTTTCGGTGAGCTCGACGGGGGAGAGGCGCTTCGCCCCGATCAGGGCGCGGGCTTCGGTGGCGGTGAGATCGCAGGGAGATGTCACGGGTGGTGTGTCTTTCCGGTGGGAGTGGTGTGCCGAGGAAAGGTCGGCCAAAAGGCCTGCCCCGTCAATCCTCACCCGTGGGCGGGCGTTCCGATCAGCCCGATCAGCGGCGCGTTCTGGCGTCCGATCCGGTCCAGCAGCGCCGAGACGGGCATCGCCTCGTCCTTCACGAACTGGATGAACATCATGTTGGTGTTGTTGAAGATCAGCTCGCCCACGGCGCGCTCGTCGGTCTCCTCGCGCACCGCGCCGAGCGCCTTCAGGCGTGCGATGAGCGCGCAGACCTGGTCGGCCAGCCGCCCGTCGAGCTCCGTATAGGTCTCGCCCGAGGGCGTGTCCGGCTGCTGGGTGGAGATCGCCATGGCATGGCGCCACATCTCCTTCGACAGATAGACCAGCGAATGCTCCAGATAGATCGAGATCAGGTCGTGGACCGCCCGGCCGGCATCGCGCGGCGGCCGCGCCACGATCTCCTCGCCGGCGGCGAGCACGTCGTGGACCTCCATGGAGACGATGGCGACGAGGAGGTCCCCCTTGTTGCGGTAGTAATTGTAGATCGTGCCGATGGAGACCCCGGCCGCCGTCGCGATCGCCTCCATCTTGACGTGCCGATAGCCGGAGCGGCGGAACAGCGCCGCCGCCGCCTCCAGGATGCGCCGGTGGCGATCCGCCTTCTGTCTCTCCCGCAAGCCGGCCATGACGTCTCATTATCGCGCAAAGTGAATTGACTCAATATTTGAATTCGTTCATTTTTTGTCAGGGTTCACTCTTGGAGGGGGAGAAACCATGCTGTCCACCATCGTCAATTCACCCATCTGCCGGCGCGTCTCGCGCGCCGCCGTGCTCGTTGCCGCCCTGTCCGCGACGGCGCTGTCGCCGGGCGTCGCCCGTGCGGACTCGCTCAATGCCCTGGTCTGGTGCGACCATGCCGACCCGGCGCTTCTCGAGCCGTTC